>JAYVSX010000248.1:0-11685 GCA_043774975.1 Rubrivivax sp. | reverse complement strand
ATCAACCTGATCCCGTTCAACCCCTTCCCGGCATCGGGCCTGAAACGGTCGTCGCGTGAGCGCGTGGTGGCTTTTGCCCAGGTGTTGCAAGACGCCGGCCTGATCACCACCGTGCGCAAAACGCGAGGCGACGACATCGATGCCGCTTGTGGCCAATTGGCCGGTGAGGTTCAAGACCGAACCCATGCGGCAGAGCGCATGCAGCGCGCTCGGCGCGTGGTCAGCATCGTCGAAGCGGGAGCACGGTCATGAGCGCCGTCATGAACGCGAGCTGGACCAGCCGGAGTGCGGTGTTCCTTTTGCTGTGCAACCTGGCCGCTTGTGTCTCGTCGCCTCAGCCTCAACCGGTTGGCCGCGAAACGCGGGTCAGCAGCGAACCCGCCGACCCCGAGCGGCGGGCGCGTGTGCGCCTGGAGCTGGCGGGCTTGTACTTTGGCCGCGGGCAAAACACCACAGCGTTGGACGAAATCAAGCTCGCGCTGGCAGCACGCCCGGACATGCCTGAAGCCTTCAGCCTGCGCGGCCTGGTGCAGGCCGCCATGGGCGATGCGGGTCTGGCCGACGAAAGCTTTCAGCGGGCGCTGCAGCTGGCGCCTGCGGATGCCAACACCATGCACAACTACGCTTGGTTCCAGTGCCAGCAGGGCCGCAACGCCGAAGCCGACCTGCAGTTCAGCAAAGCCCTGGCGCAGCCGCAGTACCGCGATGGCGTTCGCACCCTGATGGCGCAAGGGGTTTGCCAGGCTCGTGCGGGTCGCTGGCCTGAGGCCGAGCGCACTTTGTCCCGGTCGTACGAGTTGGATCCGTCCAACCCGGTCACCGCCTACAACCTGGCCGAAGTGCTGTTGCGCCGCGGTGAACTGGAGCGGGCCCGGTTCTATGTTCGGCGCATCAATTCGACGCCTGATCAAGCCACTGCTCAAAGCCTGTGGCTGGCGGCGCGAATTGAGCGCCGAATTGGCAACATTGAAGCCATGCAAGACTTGGGGCGTCAACTGCGCGATCGGTTTGCACAGTCCCCTGAAGCCCTTTTATATGAACGTGGTCGTTTCGATGACTGAGCCACACCACCCCCCGGTCAGCGCGGGGGCAATGCTGCGCGCCGCGCGCGAAAAGCAGGGGCTGCACATCGCCGCGTTGGCGGCTGCCATCAAGGTGTCGCCGCGCAAGTTGGATGCGTTGGAAAACGACCGCTGGCAAGAGCTGCCTGACGCGACGTTTGTGCGTGCGCTGGCGCAAACGGTCTGCCGGACCTTGAAGATCGATGCGCGCCCGGTGCTGGACAAACTGCCCGCACCGCTGTCGGTTGCGCTCGAGCGGCACGACACTGGCTTGAACGAGCCTTTCCGAGACCGACCGGGACGCGAAGAGCCGGGTCTGGCCGCCAGTGCCATCAAGCCCATGGTTTGGGCCGCAGCGCTGCTGATGGTTGCGGCAGCACTGGTCTATTTTTTGCCGGCCGGCCTGTTCAGTCGCGTGGTGCGGCCTGAGATGGCCGCGTCGCCCAATGCCACGGTGCCTGTCGCCGTGGCCGTCCCGGCCACTCCGCTTGCTCCCAGCACAGCCACGGTGGCTGCGCCGATGGCTGCCGTGGCACCCCCAGATGCGGTCGCTTCCGGGCCCGGATTGGTGACAGTGCCCATGGGGGAGACCGTGTTTTCAGCGCCGCCCAGCGCGGCTGCCGCATCGGGTGTCGAAGCGCCCACCGCGGCTCGGCTGCTGCAAGTTCGGACCAGCGAAGCGTCGTGGGTTGAAGTCCGTGACGCCAAGGGCGTCCTGCTGCTGTCGCGCACAGTCTTGCCCAGCGAAAGCGTGGGCTTGGAGGGGCAGCTGCCCCTGCGCTTGACGATTGGCAATGCCTTGGCAACCCAGCTCCAGTTTCGGGGGCAGGCGGTCGACCTGAGCACCCGCACCCGAGACAACGTCGCGCGCCTTGAGCTTCCTTGAGCTTGATTGATCGCTTGCTGCACCCACCCCGTCAAACGCCCATGAGTACACCGGACCTGTTCAACGCCATCGAAACGGCCAGCATCCCGGCGCGCCGCACCCGTCAAGCGCGTGTGCGCTGGGGCGATCATGTGGTCACCGTTGGCGGCGACGCGCCGGTTCGTGTGCAGTCCATGACCAACACCGACACCGTCGACGCCATTGGCACGGCAATCCAGGTCAAGGAACTGGCCCAGGCCGGCTCGGAAATGGTCCGCATCACCGTCAACACCCCCGAGGCCGCCGAGGCCGTGCCCTACATCCGCGAGCAACTCGACCGGATGGGTGTTGCGGTGCCCTTGGTGGGCGACTTTCACTACAACGGCCACCGCCTGCTCACCGACTTCCCGGCCATGGCGGCCGCGCTCAGCAAGTACCGCATCAACCCTGGCAACGTGGGCAAGGGCGACAAGCGTGACCGCCAGTTTGGCCAGATGATCGAAGCCGCCATCCGACACGACAAGGTGGTCCGCATCGGCGTCAACTGGGGCAGCCTGGACCAAGAGCTGCTGGCCGACCTGATGGACCAGAACGCACGCCGCGAGCAGCCGCTCAACGCCAAACAGGTGATGTACCAGGCGCTGATTCAGTCCGCCCTGAGCTCGGCCGAAAGCGCCCGCGACATGGGGATGAACCCCGACAACATCATCATCAGCTGCAAGGTCAGCGGCGTTCAGGACCTGGTTTCTGTCTACCGGGCCCTGGCGCGACGATGCGACTACGCGCTGCACCTGGGCCTGACTGAGGCTGGCATGGGAACCAAGGGCACGGTGGCCAGTGCCACGGCGCTGTCGATCCTGCTGCAAGAAGGCATCGGCGACACGATTCGTGTGAGCTTGACCCCGCAACCTGGCGAGTCGCGCAACCAGGAAGTGGTGGTGGCACTCGAGATCTTGCAGAGCCTGGGTCTGCGCAACTTCAACCCCAGCGTGACCGCATGCCCGGGTTGTGGCCGCACCACCAGCACCACCTTCCAGGTGCTGGCCAAGCAGATCGACGATTTCCTGCGGGCGCAGATGCCGGTCTGGAAGGCGCGCTATCCCGGGGTCGAAAATCTCAAGGTGGCGGTCATGGGTTGCATCGTCAACGGCCCCGGCGAGAGCAAACACGCCGACATCGGCATCAGCTTGCCGGGCACCGGTGAAGCGCCCGCAGCGCCGGTGTTCATCGACGGCGAAAAGGCCATGACCCTGCGCGGCGAGGGCATCGCCGACGACTTTCAGAAGGTTGTCGAGGGATACATCGAACGCCGCTTTGGCGCGGTGACGGCGGCGCATTGACGCTGCCTCTTGCCGCCGACCTGGCCGCCGACCTGGCCCCCGCTGTTTCCTTCCTTTGACGCCTGTGGCGCTCGAGCGCCCAACCACTCATGGCTGAAAAATCCAACCCCGCCAAGCCCGACCTCGCTTTGCTGCGTGCCGTCAAGGGCATGAACGATGTTCTGCCGCCCGAAGCCGCGCGCTGGGAATGGTTTGAAGACATCGTTCGCCGCTTGCTCGCGCGCTACGGCTACCGCAACCTGCGCACCCCCATCGTCGAGCCCACGGCCCTGTTCGTCCGTGGCCTGGGAGAGGTGACCGACATTGTCGAGAAGGAGATGTACTCCTTTGCCGACAGCATGAACGGCGACCGCTTGACCCTGCGGCCCGAGGCCACGGCAGGCATCGTGCGTGCCATCAACGAACACAACGCGCTGTACAACGGCCCCCTGCGGGTCTGGTTGATGGGCCCCATGTTCCGGCACGAGCGGCCCCAAAAAGGCCGCTACCGGCAGTTCAATCAATTGGACGTCGAGGCCTTGGGGCATGCCGGTCCCGATGTCGACGCCGAATTGATCCTGCTGCTGCGCGCGCTGTGGCGCGAGTTGGGCTTGGTGGAAGAGCGCGATGTCTTCTTGGAGCTCAACAGCCTGGGCCAAGCGGACGAGCGGCAGGCCCACCGGGCGGCGCTGGTCGCCTACCTGGAAGCCAACGCCGCGCTGCTGGACGAAGACGCGCGACGCCGTTTGCACAGCAACCCGCTGCGCATTCTGGACAGCAAGAACCCCGCCATGCAGGCCCTGGTCGAGGCCGCGCCCAAACTGATGGACTTTTTGGGTGAATCGTCGCGGGCCCACTTCGAAGCCGTTTGTGCGGTGCTGCGGGCGGCAGGCTTGGCCTACCGCGTCAACCCGCGCCTGGTGCGCGGCATGGACTATTACAACCTGACGGTGTTCGAGTGGGTCACGCCGCACCTGGGCTCGCAGGCCACGGTCTGCGGCGGTGGACGTTACGACCAGTTGATCGAGCAACTCGGTGGCAAGCCCGCGCCGGGCGTCGGTTTTGGCCTGGGCATCGAACGGCTTTTGCTGTTGTTGGACGCCGTGGGCGTGCAGATTCCCGCGCCAGTTCCACATGCCTACGCCGTGGTGCCCGACTTGGCCACCCTGCCTGTGGTCATGCCCGTGCTCGAGGCCCTGCGCCAGGCGGGCGTCGCCGTGGTGCTCAATGCGGGCGGTGGCAGCATGAAGGCGCAGTTCAAGCGGGCCGATGCCAGCGGCGCCCGCTTCGCGCTGATTTTTGGCGCCGAGGAACTTCAGCGCGGCGAGGTGGCTCTGAAGCCCTTGCGCCAGCTTGACGCCGCCGCCGCGCAATCGGCCCGGCCCCTCTCGCAAGCCGCCACATGGGCGGCTGAACTGCTCAACGCATAATCTCCGGTTTATTCCTCGCTGAACCATGGCCACACAACTCGACCTGCAAGAGCAGGAACAACTCGACGCACTCAAGGCGTTCTGGAACAAGTACGGCAACCTGGTGACCTGGGTGCTGGTCCTGGCCTTGGCGGCCTACGCGGGCTGGAACGCTTGGCAGTATTGGCAGCGCGAGCAAGGGCTGAATGCCGGCGCCATGTATGAAGAACTCGACCGTGCAGCGCAGCAGGGCGATGTCGACAAGGTAGGGCGCATCTTCGCTGACTTGAAGACGCAGTTTCCGTCGACCATGTTTGCCCAACACGGCGGCATGCTGGCGGCCAAGGTGCAGTTCGACAAGGGCCAAGCCGACACGGCTCGCACCAGCCTGGCTTGGGTGGCCGAGCAGGCCAAGGAAGACGAAATTCGCACCATGGCGCGCTTGCGCCTAGCGGCTCTGCAGGCAGAAGCCAAGCAGTTTGATGAGGCTCTGAAGACCCTGGACGCAGCCACCGCTGCTGGCTTTGAAGCCTTGGTGGCCGATCGGCGGGGCGATGTGCTCAGCATCCAGGGCAAGAAGGACGAGGCTCGTGCGGCCTACCAAGCGGCCTTCAAGGCGATGGATGCCAAGGCCGATTACCGCCGCCTGCTGGAAGCCAAATTGACCGCGCTGGGTGCGGTGCCCGAAGCGGCCGCCGCCGCGGCAGCCGCGTCTGGAGCCACCAAGTGAGGCTTACCTCCTGGCTGGCGACGGTTTTGGCAGCCACGGCGCTGCTGGCGGGTTGTGCTGCGGACAAACCCAAGCCCGCGCCGCTGGAGGACTACAGCGCCAAGATTGCCGGTCGGCAGGTTTGGGAAGCCCGCGTGGGCTCGGTCGGCTTTGCCATGGTGCCCGCCGTTCGCAACGGCGTCTTTTTTGTGGCGGGCGGTGACGGCGACGTGTCCGCGCTGCAAGCCGACACCGGTGCTGTGCTGTGGCAAGCCTCAGCCGGTGGCGCACTCTCAGCTGGCGTGGGCAGCGACGGTCGCTTCACCAGCGTGGTCACGCGCGGCAATGAGGTGGTCACCTTTGACAGCGGCCGCGAAATCTGGCGCAAGCGGGTTCCCTCTAGCGTGGTCACGCCACCCTTGGTGGCCGGCGAGCGGGTTTTTGTGATGGGCGTGAACCGCGCTGTGCATGCCTTTGACGCCTTCGACGGGCGCCGCCTGTGGACCCTGCAGCAGCCGGGTGATGCGCTGACGTTGGCGCAGTCCAGCGTACTCACCTCGCATGGCAATACGCTGGTGGTGGGCCAGGGTCCGAAACTGGCGGGCGTGGATCCGCTGACAGGCGCCGTGCAGTGGGAAGTCCCGATGGCCAGCCCGCGTGGCAGCAACGAAGTTGAACGCTTGGCCGACCTGGTGGGGCCGCCTGTCCGCTTGGCCGAACGCCTGTGCATGCGCGCCTTCCAGTCGGCTGTCGGTTGCGCCGATGTGGCCCGCGGCGCGGTGCTGTGGTCACGCAATGTGGGCGGAGCCAACGCCGTGGCCGGTGACGCCGAACGCATCTTCGGTGCCGACGCCAGCGACCGCATCACCGCCTGGCGGGCTGCCACCGGTGACGTGGTCTGGAGCAGCGAAAAACTGCTCAACCGCGGTCTGAGCGGCGCACTGGCCATTGGGCCCACGGTGGTCTTTGGCGATGCCGACGGCTGGGTGCACTTTCTCAGCGCGGCCACCGGTGAACAGCAGCTGCGTTTGCCCACCGACGGCAAGGCCGTCATCGGAACACCCGCCGTATCGGGCACCACGCTCCTCGTCACCACGCAGGGTGGTGGGCTATACGCCTTCCGTCCGAATTGAACACCTCGCCGATTTCAGGCCTTAGGCACACCCTTGAGCGGCTTGCAGCGTTCGACGGGCCGGGTCTGGCCGCGTGCGTCTGGTGGCTGCCATGATGAAGCCGGTGATTGCCTTGGTGGGCCGCGCCAATGTGGGCAAGTCGACCTTGTTCAACCGCATCACAAAAAGCCGCGATGCCATCGTTGCCGATTACGCAGGCTTGACGCGTGACCGCCATTACGGTGACGCACGGCTGGGCAACCGTGAGTTCATCGTGGTTGACACCGGTGGCTTCGAGCCCGACAAACCGACGGGTGTGGTGGCCGAGATGGCCAAGCAGACTCGGCAAGCCGTAGCCGAAGCCGATGCCGTGATTTTTGTGGTGGACATCCGCGCCGGGCTGTCGTCGCAGGACCATGACATTGCCAAGTACCTGCGCACCCAACGCAAAAAGGTCGTTCTGGCAGCCAACAAGGCTGAAGGCATGGTGGAGTCGCCCCTGCTGGGTGAATTCCACGAGCTCGGCATCGGCGATCCACACCCCATTTCGTCGGCGCATGGGCAGGGCATCCGCAGCCTGATCGAAGCGGCGCTGGAGTCCTTTCCCCACGACGAAGAAGCCGAAGCAGAGCCAGCAGATCCCAACGCCCCCATCCGACTGGCGGTGGCCGGTCGCCCCAACGTGGGCAAGAGCACGCTCATCAACGCATGGCTGGGTGAAGAGAGGCTGGTGGCCTTTGACCAACCCGGCACCACGCGGGACGCCATCCACGTGCCGTTTGAACGTGACGGTCAACGCTTCGAGTTGATCGACACCGCCGGGCTGCGGCGCAAGGGCAAGGTTTTTGAAGCCATCGAGAAGTTTTCCGTCGTCAAGACACTGCAGGCAATTGCTGACGCCCATGTGGTGCTGCTGCTGATCGACGCCACCCAGGGGGTCAGCGAGCAAGACGCCCACATCGCGGGCTACGTGCTCGAGTCGGGGCGCGCGGTGGTGGTGGCGGTCAACAAGTGGGACGCCACCGACGACTACCAGCGTCAGACGCTGCAACGGTCCATCGAGACGCGGCTGGCCTTCCTGAAATTTGCGCCCGTGCTGCACATTTCGGCGATCCGGCGCCAGGGGCTGAACGCCGTCTGGAAGTCGATCCAGAAAGCCCATGCATCGGCGACGGTGAAAATGAGCACACCGGTGCTGACCCGCTTGATCATTGAAGCGGCCGAACACCAGGAGCCGCGCCGCGACGGGCGGTTCCGGCCCAAGATGCGCTACGCCCACCAGGGCGGCATGAACCCACCGCTGGTGGTGATCCATGGCACGTCACTGGACCACATCACGGCCAGCTACAAGCGCTACATCGAGGGCCGGCTGCGCGAGCATTTCAAGCTGGAAGGCACCCCGGTGCGCATCGAAATGCGCTCAGCAGCCAACCCCTTCGACGCCAAGGGGCATTGACAGCATTGAGCCCCCTTCCCAATGCGGGCTTGCCCTGTGATAAGGTGTGCGTCTCTGTCATTCAACACGGAACATATCGTGAGCAACAAAGGCCAACTCTTGCAGGATCCCTTTCTTAACCTGCTGCGCAAAGAGCATGTGCCGGTGTCGATTTACCTCGTCAACGGCATTAAGCTCCAGGGCCACATCGAGTCCTTCGACCAGTACGTCGTGTTGCTGCGCAACACCGTCACGCAGATGGTCTACAAGCACGCCATATCCACCGTGGTGCCCAGCCGCGCGGTCAATTTCCAAGCCAACGAGCCGGGCGAGCAAGCCTGAGTTCGGGCCAGCGCCCAGCCGCCTTGAGCTCCTCTTCCGCATCCGCCGCCGAACGCGGCGCCCTGGCTACGCGTGCCGTGTTGGTGGGGGTCGACGTGGGTGGCAGTGCCACCTTCGACCCAACCCTCGAAGAACTGGCATTGTTGGCCGCTTCAGCGGGGGACCTGGTGGTGGCGCGGGTGACCGCCAAACGCAGAGCACCGGACCCGGCCTTGTTTGTGGGCAGCGGCAAGGCCGATGAAATCAAGGCCCTGGTGGCCGCAACGGCCGCTCACGGCGTGATTTTTGATCAGGCGCTCAGCCCCGCCCAGCAGCGCAACCTGGAACGCCACTTGGGCGTGCCCGTGGCGGACCGGACGGGGTTGATCCTGGACATCTTTGGCGACCGCGCCCAAAGCCACGAAGGCAAGCTGCAGGTCGAATTGGCTCGACTGCAGTACCAAGCCACCCGGCTCGTCAGGCGGTGGAGCCACCTGGAGCGCCAGCAGGGCGGCATCGGCACCCGCGGCGGCCCTGGTGAAGCCCAGATCGAACTGGATCGCCGCATGATTGGCGATCGCATCAAAACGGTCAAAGAGCGGCTGGAAAAAGTCAAACGCCAACGTGGTACCCAGCGCAAGGCACGCGAGCGCCGCGGCACCTTTCGGGTGTCCTTGGTGGGCTACACCAACGCCGGCAAATCAACACTTTTCAATGGCATGGTCAAAGCGCGCGCCTACGCGGCCGACCAGCTGTTTGCGACGCTGGACACCACCACGCGGGCCTTGTGGCTGGGCGAGGCGCAGAGCTCGGTTTCACTCAGCGACACCGTAGGCTTCATCCGCGATCTGCCGCACAAATTGGTCGAGGCCTTCGAGGCCACGCTGCACGAGGCTGCTGAAGCCGACCTGCTTTTGCATGTGATCGACGCCTCCAGCCCCGCGCTGGCCGAACAGCAGGCTGAAGTGCAGCGGGTGCTCGAAGACATTGGCGCGGGTCAGGTGCAACAGATTCTGGTCTACAACAAATGCGACCTGCTCGAAGAGTCGCGTCGTTCGCGCGAGCCCTTTGACTGGATTGAAGCCCATCCGGGTGTGCGTCGCCAACGTGTTTTTGTCAGCGCCGCTACCGGCCAAGGTCTGGCAGAGCTGCGCCAGGCGATTGCCCAGCACGCCATGGCCCACGCCGCGGGCGGCTTGAACGCGGCTGGACTGGCCCCATTTACCACCACTGCGGGCAAAGCAAAATCTTGGCCCAATCTCCCGGAGTCAGACCCGGTCACCGACCCCCTACCGCACCAACATGCGTGATCAAGACCCTTCCTCTTTCATGAACCGCCTGCGCGCCGTGTCTGGCGCTTTGACCTTGTGGCTGCAAGCGCTGGTCTGGCGCCGACAAGCCCCAGCGACCGTCGGCGAAAGTGCCATCTACAACAACCGCAACGACGGTCCGCCCGACCTCGACGAGCTGTGGCGTGACTTCAACCGCAAGCTCAGTGGCTTGTTTGGCGGCAAGGGTGGCGGCTCGGGGCGCCCCAGCCCCGAAAACAAGCCGGGTGGTGGCCCCAGTTTCCAGCCTGACATGAAGAGCGCAGGCCTGGGTATCGGCCTGATCGGCGTCGTGGCGCTGTTGATCTGGCTGGGCAGCGGATTTTTCATCGTGCAAGAAGGCCAGCGCGCGGTGGTGACCACCTTTGGCAAGTTCAGCGAAACCAGAGACGCCGGCTTTCAGTGGCGCATGCCTTATCCGGTGCAAGCCCACGAGACGGTTGCGGTAACCCAGCTCCAGTCGGTGGAGGTGGGTCGCAACTCGGTGGTGCAGGCCACGGGTTTGCGCGACTCGTCCATGTTGACCCAGGACGAGAACATCGTCGACATCCGGTTCACGGTGCAATACCGGCGTGCGGACCCACGCGCCTACCTGTTCGAAAACAATCGGCCGGATGAGGCTGTGATCACCGCTGCGGAATCTGCGGTGCGCGAGATTGTCGGGCGCAGCCGGGTTGACCAGGTGTTGTACGAGCAACGCGACGCCATCGCCGCCGATCTGGTTTTGTCGATCCAGGCCCAGCTCAACCGCTTGAAGGCCGGCATCGTGGTGTCCAACGTCAACATGCAGAACGTGGCGGTTCCAGACCAGGTTCAGTCGGCCTTCAACGATGCGGTCAAAGCCACCGCCGACCGTGATCGCTTCAAGAACGAAGGGCAGGCCTACGCCAGTGACGTGATCCCCAAGGCCCGCGGCGCTGCGTCGCGCTTGAAGGAAGAGGCCGAGGGTTATCGCTCCAGGGTGATAGCGCAGGCAGAGGGCGATGGACAGCGGTTTCGCTCGGTGTTGACCGAATACCAAAAGGCGCCCGGCGTGACACGCGATCGCCTCTACCTGGAGACCATGCAGCAGGTGTACTCCAACGTCAGCAAGGTGATGATTGACAGCCGCTCGGGCAGCAACTTGCTCTACCTGCCGCTGGACAAACTGCTGCAACAGACGGGCCTGCCGGCCCCTGCGGCTGCAGCTGCAACCTCGGTGCCCACCCCGGCGACACCAGAGTCGGCCGCCACCCCGTCGGTTGACATCCGTTCCCGCGATGGTTCGCGCACCCGTGATCGTGAAGGCCGCTGAGGCGAGTCATAAGCCATGAACAAAATAGCCTTGTTTGTCGCAGCTGCTTTGGCGCTGCTCGTGTTTGCTGCCAGCACGCTGTTTGTGGTGGACCAGCGCCAGGTGGGCGTGGTTTACGCCCTGGGTGAGATTCGCGAAGTCATCACCGAACCGGGGCTGAACTTCAAGCTGCCGCCACCGCTGCAAAACGTTGTCTTCCTTGACAAGCGCGTGCAGACGCTGGACAGCCCCGAAACCCGCCCCATCTTTACGGCCGAGAAGAAGAGCCTGGTCATCGATTGGTTGGTGAAATGGCGTATTTCTGAGCCGCGTCAATTCATCCGCAACAACGGTGCTGACTTCCGCAACCTTGAAGCCCGCTTGTCGCCTGTGGTGCAAGCCGCCTTCAACGAAGAAATCACCAAGCGCGACGTCAAGGGCGTGTTGGCGGGTGACCGCGAAAAGGTGATGTTGGGCGTCAAGACCCGCCTGGCCGATGAGGCCAAGTCATTCGGTATCGACATCGTGGACGTCCGCATCAAGCGGGTGGACTTCGTGGCCGACATCAGCGACTCGGTTTACCGCCGCATGGAGTCGGAACGCAAGCAGGTGGCCAACGAGCTGCGCTCGCAGGGGTCGGCCGATGGCGAGAAGATTCGCGCCGACGCCGACCGCCAGCGCGAAGTCATCGTGGCCGAAGCCTACCGCGACGCCCAGAAGATCAAGGGCGAAGGTGACGCCAAGGCCTCGGCGCTGTACGCCAATTCGACGCGCGTGATGCGCGAAGCCCAGGCGCGCGGCTACGACAATGGCGTGGTGCTCGACAGCGAGGGCATGGTGGCCGAATTCGCCA
>JAYVSX010000247.1:0-7230 GCA_043774975.1 Rubrivivax sp. | reverse complement strand
GACCTTCACGCGGTCGGCGGCGGCGACGATGGTGGCTTCTTCGGGCAACAGGCTGTCGATGGCACGCTGCAACGCCAGCGGGTCCATGCCAACGACCAGGCTAAGCATCGTGCACATGCCGTTGGCGTGCACCAGCACCACATTGCTCGACCCGATGCGCTTGCCGGTGAAGTAGATGTCGTTGGGGCTAAGCAGGCGCACTGAAAATTCGCCGACCCCCGGGCGGGCCGCCACTGCCTGCGCGTTGACTGGTTCGCGGCCGACCAGGCCCATGCCGCCAGCAGCCGAGGCGGCTGGCGCATCGCCACTGACGTTGCCAGCCACGCCCGACTGCGACGCCTGTTCGTCGAGCACCAGCCGCAGCACCGGCGAGCTGGGGGCGAAACGTGTCGTCAGGCCGCTGGACAGTGGCAGCACCGCTTCAGTAACTTGTGTGCAGGCCAGCGCCGACGCGGGCGGCCCGGGTGATGCAGTCGTAGCTGCGGCCGCAGTCGCGGCAGGAGTCGCGGCCGGTGGCACCGCGGCCGCTGGGGCCGCAGTGGGCGGTGTGACAGAGGGCCGCTGGACGCGCGCAGGTGCGGTTTGCGCCGCAGCGTGCAGTGCGCTGGCTGCCAGCAGGCAGACGAATGCCGCGCGCTGGACCGTGTGCAGGGGATGCGGGCTTATCAGAAACATTCGACTGCCTTGTTCAACCCGCGGATGATTTCGACACACTGCCGCGCCACCACCGGTGCCAATGGAGTTGCGCTGACTTCGACAACGGCTGGCTTGGCGACGGCGACGGCGACGCGGCGTGGCCGCGAAGCGCTGCCCGACGCGGCAGGCGGATCGGGGGGCGGTTTGCCCCCACCGAGCAACATTTCCTTGGTCGCGCCCAGTGTCGTGGCGGCTGCACTTTCCGACTGGTTGCGCAGCACCAGAGACAGCGTGCCGACGCTGCGCGCCAGGTCCAGCAGTTCGGCTTGTGGCGGCGTGACTTCCAGCGTCACCGCGTTGACGACCTTGGGCTTGGTGCTGTCGCGGTCGGCCTCCTGCGCTACCGCCAGAACGAGAATTCGGTCGAGCACGATCTTGGAGATGGTGCGGTCGCGATCGTTGGCCTTGGCGCCTTCGGTCTGGGTGTTGACCATCACGTCCACAAAGGTGCCGGGCAGCGCAAAACCGGCCACCCCGACGACATCGTTGACACGCACCGTCATCGCACGCTTGCCCTGCGGAACCACCGCCGACAGGCCTCCCTTGGTGCCGGCTGCGGCCAGCCTGGCTTCGATCAGCGGTTCGCCGCGCTGCACCGTGCCAGTGACGACGCGGCCGTGCAGCTTTTCAACCTCGCCGAAATTGCCTGGCGGCAGGTTGGCCTGCGGCCATTCGACCAAACGCACCATTTCGGGCGTGATCGCCGAACCGAGCGGGATCTCGACAGTCGCCACGGCGATGCGGCCCTGGCCGCTGTTCTGGCCCTGCATCCAGCGCGCGGCCAACCAGACGGCAACCAGGCCGACCACGATGGCTATCAACAACATCGGCAATCCTCGAGATCGCATCTTGTGGCTCCGGTGGCAAACCTAGCTCAGCGAGCCACGGTTGTCGGGGCTGCCGCAGGGCACGGTGACTGCGGGGGGTGAAGCCCCGTTATCCGTGGCGAAGTAGGCATGCCAAGCCCATTCAATCAATTCCGGCGTCAGCGCCGGCGGCTGGCCCAGGTACGCGCAGCGGCTGCCAATCAGGTGCAGCAGGTCGCGCGGATAACAGGCCAGCAACTCGCGGCCGCCGGTGCCGTGGTAACTGCCGACAAGCGCATCAAAAGCGGCCGCGTCGAAAGGCACACCCTCAGCGACGCAGGCACGTTCGAAAACCTGCTGGTAGGCGGCCGGGGTCAGGGCACCCACCTCGATCTTGTGGCCAAGCCGGCGCAGGAACGCAGCGTCTTCCAGCTGCGCTGGGCGCAGGTTGCTGCTGAACACCAGCACCATGTCGAAAGGCACCGTGAATTTGCCGCCGTTGCGCAGCATCAGGTGGTCATGGCGGCGCTCCATCGGCACGATCCAGCGGTTCATCAGCTCGCGCGGCGTGATGTTCTGGCGACCCAGGTCGTCGACGATGAACAGGCCGTTGTTGGCCTTGAAGTGCGGCGGCGCTTCGTAATAGCCGGCGCGGGCGTCGAAGCTGAGATCGAGCATGGCCATCGTCAGCTCGCCGCCGGTCTTGACGCAGGGGCGCTCGCAGAGCAGCCAGCGAGCATCGGGCCGGCTGCGGCCGTCGAGCGCGCTGTGCGGCGCGCCTGCAGCGTAGGGTAGCGCGGTGTGGCACTGCGAGTCGTAGATGCGGATCACCTCGCCGTGCACGCAGATCGCGTGCGGCAGCGCTACGGCAGCTCCCAGCAAGCGCTGCAGGCGTTCCGCCAAGTAAGTCTTGCCGGAGCCGGGCTCGCCGTAAAGCAGCATGGGGCGCCCCGAGTTGACGGCCGTTCCAAGCAAGTCCAGCAGATTCGGCGGCACCACCAGATCGGCGAATGCGGCATGCACTTCGGTGGCGGTGATGCGCTGCTGGGAAACCGACTGCAGGAGCACACGCTCTTCGTAAGCATCGAGTGGCACCGGAGCAGGGCCGACATAACCGTTGCGCTGCAACCATTCGGCAGCGCGGCTGCGGCCACCTTGGGTCAAGTCGTACTGCACGTCGGAATCATGGTGGCCGCGGCGCACGATCTCCAGCAGTGACTCGCGGCGCATGAACTGGCAGACACCTTCAAGCACGCCCGCGGGCAGGCAAAGATGTGTCGCCAGTTCGGTCAGCCGCGTCAGGCCGAGCTGCAGCATCGCCTTGGCGACCAGCTCAACAACAAAACTGTTGCTCAGTCCACTCTCTTCAAGTGTCTGCGGCGCGCGCGGTAGTGTCGCGGCAGCGGCGGCCACAACGCTACGTGAGAGAGGAAAACTGAGCAGGTTGGCCAAGAGCGACTTTCTAAAAGCCGCGCAGCGGCCAAGCCAGCGCAGCCCCGGTGCCCATGGCAATGGCCACGGCATAGGGCAGGCGGGCGGCGGTGGTTTGCAGCGGCGGCAGCTTCATGCTTGGGGCCTGGCCACTGCTGCGGCGAACAGCCAGGTCAGTCAGCATGAGGCGGATGTTGGCCAGCGTCTGCGCAGCGACGCCGCGGCCCAACATCATGGCCAACGACAGCAGGCCGCCAGCCAGCAAGGTGTACAGGGTGGCATTGGCCACCGCGGCCGGGCCCATGAAAGCGCCGACCATTGCCATGAGCTTGACATCACCGGCGCCCATTGCGTGCAGCAGGTGCAGTGGCAGCAGCAGGGCGAAGCCAACGGCGGCGCCAGCCAGCGGCGACCACCAAAAGGTGCCGGCCAGCGGCGTGCTGTTGGCGAGCAGAGAAAGTGAGTGACTGGCCAGCGCCGCAATGCTGCCGACCCCTACCAACTTGTTCGGTATGCGGCGTGACTTCAAGTCGGCGACGACTGCACTGAGCAACGCCGCGGCAAGAAGTGCAAAGGGGAATGTGAGGCTCTGCACGGAAGTCATCAGCGCAGAGGCGGGTGAGACGACTGCCCGGGTGGCGTTGGTCAGAGCGCCGCGGCGACAGACGCAAACGTCGTGTTCAGATTGGTACCAATGAGCGTTACGGCTGCAATGATCGCGACGGCAATGAGCGCTGCGATGAGGCCGTACTCGATGGCGGTTACGCCATCTTCGTCATGGACAAACTGTTGGAGTAAGAGATTCATGAGTTGTTCTCTCGCTGCGGTGGAATGAGAAGTCCAGGCCGCATGTGCAGCAGCCAACACGACCTGGGCTGACCAAGATCAGAGCGCGGCAGCGACCGAAGCGAACGTGGCGTTCAGTCGGGTGCCGATCAGCGTGACCGCAGCAATGATTGCGACGGCGATCAATGCCGCAATGAGGCCGTATTCGATGGCGGTTACGCCTTCTTCGTCACGGGCGAATTGTTTGATGAATTTGACAACTTGCATGGTGTAACTCCTAGCGGTTAAAAAACAGTCGGCGCGCGGGGCACCTTGCGTGGTGATCCGGAAGGGCCGGACCCGTCCCCTGCTGACCCGTTGCGGTGACGCCGGCCAGCGATTCGCGTCATTCGGTTTGGCGGGGTCGCTAAAGAGCTGCCCCGACTGCAGTTGTCCAAAGTGTGTACATCGCCCCCAGCGAAACTCCGGTCGCGCTGATTCCAGCAATCGCGCCGACGACGATCAATGCGGCCAGCAGGCCATACTCAATTGCCGTCACACCCGACTCGTCGGCGATGGTTGCGATGACCCATGAAGTGCTGCTGCCCATGAACTGAACTTTAGGGACGCCCGCTCGTCAGCGCAGCGGACAATGCAACTTGCGGAGGGAGGGTGCTTTCTCCCGACACGAAGGGAGTTTTCTCCCCCCGCGTTTGCAGGGTGGCCACGACCACCAGCGCGGCCAGCAGTTCTGCAGCGGGTTGGTGCTTTTCGATGAAGGCCAGCGCGCCAAGGCGGTTGGCCCGGGCCCGAGTGACATCGTCGCCATGGCAGGTGAGTACCAGCACGCCGGCACCCGGTCCGAAGTGCTCAATCAGCGCCAGCCCGTCCTCGCCGGCCAAATCGACGTCGAGCACCACCACCTCGGGCTGCAGTGCGTTGGCGAGCTGGAAGGCGTCGGCCTTGCAGCCGGCAGTGGCAATGGCGCGAAAGACCAACGGTGAGCAAGCCAACAGCCGAGCCAGGCCTTCACGTACCGCGAGTTGGTCGTCGACGATCAACACCGCAACCGGCGGAACCGGCGTGATGTGCCCGGCTTCGGGCGCGGCTTGAAAGCTCATGCCCGGATGTTGAACAACAGGCCCAGCACGCGCATGGGAGGATCGCTGTGGCGACCCGGGAGATTGCTCCTGCCTCGCGGCCGGCGCGGCGGGCGCAGCTGGCAGGCGATCAGTAAACGAAAGGCAGCAGGCGCCAGCGCACGCGTTTTTGGTAGGCGCGGTAGTCGTCGCTGGCGGCCAGTACCGATTCTTCGCGCGCGATGCGGTAGACCTGCGCCCCATACAGCAGCGCCAGCACGCCGAAGTTCCACCAGGAAAAGTTGGCGAGCAGGAAACCGATGTGACCGATCAGATAACCGAGGTAGATCGGGTGGCGCACCAGTCGATATGGTCCGCTCATCACCAGCCCGCGCTGCGCCGGCAGCAGGCCGAACGAGCGGCCGAGGAAAAATTTGGACGTGAACTGCCAGCAGGTGCCCAGCACCTGCAGCACCACGCCGGCGACTTCTGGGATCAGCCGCGTGGTGTCGCGCGCATCGAGCGCAACGAAGAAGAAGGCGGCGTACATCGTCGCGATAACGGTGGCTGGCGTCATGTCGCGGATGCTGGCACGCCGCGCCATCATCACCAGCAGCAGCGTGTAGCCCTCGGTCAACAGCAGCAGCAGCAGCGTGAGCCGAGTTGGGTCTGCCCACCATGCGCTGGCGAGGTTGCTGACGGCAATACCGTAAGCCAGCAGCGCGAAGCCGCGCAGCAGAAATTCGGTCAGCCGGCCCTCGGCCGGCGGTGGCGTCGCGGCGGTACTCACGCGGCGCCCTCGGCGCGCCCGACCGCACCGAGCCCATGCGCAGAGGCAAACAAGTGCAATTCGAGCCGCCCGTGCACGCCCAGCTTGCTGTAGATCGTGGTCAGATGGTTTCGCAGTGTGTGTTCGCTGATGCCCTGCTCCTGTGCCACCGCAAACTGCTTGGCGCCGGCGCTGTTGACCAGCGCGGCGATGATCTGGCGCTCGCGCGCGGTCAGGCTGGCGATGCGCCTGGCATCGGGGTTAGCGGGGCGGGCTGCGGCGGGTTCGCTGTCGGTCAACTGCCCCAGCACTCTGCCCAAGAGCGAGCGGTTGAGCCAGACTTCGCCTGCGTGAATCTTTTCGATCGCGCGGAGGATGGTTTCGGCCGGCTCGCTCTTGTGGACGACGCCGCGTGCGCCCTGCAGCACCGCTGCGTGGTGCTGGTCACTGTCGCTGCAGCCGGTGAGCACGAGCACGCGGCCGGGGCAGCGCTGGCGCAGCACGGCCAGCGCGCCGGTGCTGTCTTCGCCACCCAGGTCGAGGTCGAGCACGATGACGTCAGCTTGTGCAGCAGCGTCATGGTTGAGCAGTTCGCTGCGCGAGCGCGCTGCGCCGACCAGTTGCAGGCGCGGTGCCGACGCTTCGATCAGCCGACTGAGGCCCCACAACGTGATCTCATGGTCGTCGGCCAGGAACACTCGGATGGCGGTGGGGGCCTGGGTGGGAGCTCCCATGGCGGCACCAAGCTGCTGCTGAATGAAATTCATGGCGCAACCATTCTCACGGCAGAGGGATCTGAAAGACAAGCTCGACGTTCAGTCCGTCGGGCCGTGAAATGCTCAGGCTGCCGCCCAATTCCTTGGCGCGCTCGCTAAGCGACACCGGCTCGAACGGCGGCGACGGGTGGCCCAACTGGCTACCACCGTCGTCGCGCACGACCAGCTTGAACATCGACGCCTCGGCCGACATCGTGATCCAGACGCGATGGGCGCCGCTGTGTTTGCGGATGTTGTTCAGGGCCTCGTTGACCAGGTGGAACAGCGTGTCGGCCAGCGCCCGCGTGGTGGGCAGCGATTCGGGGCAGTCGACCTCGACGTCGATACCGAACAACTGCGCGAAGTGCCGCGCCTGGCGTCGCACCGCGGGCACCAGCGCGCTGTCGCCCGGGCTGCTGCCGCTGCGCATGCCTGAAATCAGTTCGCGCAACTTCGACACTTCGCTATTGACCAGTTCGGCCAGCGCATCGACCTCGCCGCGCGCCGGGTTGTCGCGCGGGATGCGCAAGGCGACACATTCCACGGCGTACTTCAGGCCGAGGTAGGGCTGGATCGCGCTGTCGTGCAAGTCGCGGCCGATGCGCGCTCTTTCCCGCCCGGCGCTGCTTTCCTGGAGCTGATCGACCAAGGTGGCCTGTTCGATGATGCGCAGCAGTCCTGGGGCGGCTTGGACCAGCGCCATGACGTCCTGGCTGCGGTTGCCAGCGCCGGCCAGGCCCAGCAGCAGGTGGCCATGGCGGCGCTGGTAACGCAACAGTGGCACCACGATCAAAGTTCGCACCTCCAGCATTTCGGCCAGGGTTTCCATGTGCTCGCGCAGTGCAGCTGAAACCACACCACCCAGCACCCGGGTGCCCCTGGCAGGCCGCCAGCGGCGGTGTCTGACGTGCGTGACCGCAACACCGGGC
>JAYVSX010000246.1:0-11188 GCA_043774975.1 Rubrivivax sp. | reverse complement strand
GGGCGATGCGCGCGCTGAACTCGGTCGGCAGCGCAATCGCTTCGTCGAACGAATTGGTGTGCAGGCTCTGCGTGCCGCCGAACACCGCCGCCATCGCCTAATGGTCGTGCGCACCACGTTGTTGTACGGGTCTTGTTCAGTCAGGCTCCAGCCGCTGGTCTGGCAGTGCGTGCGCAGCATCAGGCTCTTGGGGTTCTTGGCGTCAAAGCCCTTCATGATGCGGCACCACAGCAGGCGCGCGGCACGCATCTTGGCCACTTCCAGATAAAAGTTCATACCAATCGCCCAGAAGAACGACAGGCGCCCAGCAAACGCGTCCACGTCCATGCCCTTGGCGATGGCGGTCTTGACGTATTCCTTGCCGTCGGCCAGCGTGAAGGCCAGTTCCAGCGCCTGGTTGGCGCCGGCCTCTTGCATGTGATAGCCGCTGATGCTGATCGAGTTGAACTTGGGGCAGCGCTGCGCTGTGTATTCGATGATGTCGGCCACGATGCGCATGCTGGGCTCGGGCGGGTAGATGTAGGTGTTGCGAACCATGAACTCCTTGAGGATGTCGTTCTGGATGGTGCCGCTCAACTTGTCCTGCGAAACGCCCTGCTCTTCAGCCGCCACCACATAGCCCGCCAACACCGGCAACACGGCGCCGTTCATGGTCATGCTGACGCTGACCTTGTCCAGCGGGATGCCGTCGAACAGGATCTTCATGTCCTCCACGCTGTCGATGGCGACGCCGGCCTTGCCCACGTCGCCGGTCACGCGCGGGTGGTCGCTGTCGTAACCGCGGTGGGTGGCCAGGTCAAAGGCCACGCTGACCCCTTGCCCGCCTGCGGCCAGCGCCTGGCGGTAAAACGCATTGCTGTCTTCGGCGGTGGAAAAGCCGGCGTACTGGCGAATGGTCCACGGCCGCACGGCGTACATGGTGGCCTGCGGGCCGCGGATGAAGGGTTCGAATCCCGGCAGCGTGTGGGTGTGGGCCAAGCCTGCGGTGTCGGCGGCCGTGTAGAGCGGCTTGACTTGGATGCCCTCTGGCGTGGTCCAGTTCAGGCCCTCGACGTTGCCGCCAGGGGCCGACCTGGCGGCAGCTTGCGCCCACTGCTCCAGCGTGGCGCTTGCAAACTCAGTGGGCGGAGCAGCAGGCAACTCAGCAGGCAACTCGACAGGACGGCGGGGCTGTGTCATGGGGCTCTCATCTTCGGTGGAACAGGCACTTGCCGGAGCGGCGACATTATGCATAATTATGAATTCAAAAATCTGCAACAAGCTGACAACAATGCCCCACTGCACGGCCAAGACCCCAGATCAGTAGCCACACCGCCATGTGGCGGTGAACGGGCTCACGGGGATGCCCAGTGCGCACTGCACGTCAGGCCCCGCTTCCCAGCCTGCCCCATCCAAGCGATCAATCCCAATCAACCGTGGCCGCCCTGCAAACCCCCGAACCGCCCAGCCTGATCCGCCGCGCCCTCTATCAGGACGTGGCAGAGCGCCTGCGCCAGCAGATCTTTGCGCGCGAGCTCGAGCCCGGCAGTTGGATCGACGAGATGAAGGTCAGCACCGAGTACGGCATCAGCCGCACACCGCTGCGCGAAGCCCTCAAGGTGCTGGCGGTGGAAGGCCTGGTCACCATGAAGGTGCGGCGGGGTGCTTACGTCACCGAAATGTCGCGCGACGATGTGGTGCAGGTCTACCACCTGTTGGCGCTGCTGGAAAGCGACGCCGCTGCGGTGGTGGCCGCCCAGGCCAGCGCGCAGCAGCGCAAAGAATTGCAGGCCCTGCATGACCAGTTGGAAAAGCACGCCCGGCAACGCGATGTCTTCTTTGCGGCCAACGAGCGCTTCCACATGGCGCTGCTGCAAATGGCCGGCAACCGCTGGGCCCAGCAGATGGTGACCGACCTGCGCAAGGTCATGAAGCTCAACCGCCACCACTCGCTGTTCAAACAAGGACGGCTGGCCGACTCATTGGCCGAACACCGCGCGTTGATGCAGGCGCTTTTGGCCGGCGACGCGGCGGCTGCCACCCGGCTGATGCGGGCCCACTTTGAGAGTGGGCTGCAAGCCGCGGCCTGAGCGGCGGGCCCGCCCTGCCCCGGCTTCGGTCGCGGTCGCGGTCGCGGCCGCAGTTGCGGTCGGTGCGCAGTCGATTCAGCGCCCAATCAAGGCCAGATCAGCAGCGCCAGGGCTTCGAACGACCGCGCCTGCTGCCAGCCCAGGCAGGCGATCTGCGCGCCCAGGTTGCTGTAACGATGTAGCAGCAGCAAACGCAGCAGTGACAGGCGTTGTTCGGCGTCAGGCGAAGCACCATAGCCGTCAAAAAAGGCCTGGCAGCGTGGCGCACTGCCCGAGGCCAGAAACGTCAGCGGCCCCAGCCAGTCGTATTCGCGCGGGCCCACCAGCCCGTCGCCAAAGTCATACATGCCCACCAGCTTCGGCCCCAGCGCCAGCAGGTTCATCGGCGTGTACTCGCCGGTCAAGATGACGTCGGGGCCGCTGGGTACCGCACCCTGCAGAAAAACGTCCAGCTGTTGGTGCAGGTGGGCCGGCAGTTGGGTGCGTTGCTGACGGGCCAGGCAACGCTGGTGCTGTTGCTGCAAAAAGTCCGGCCAGGCTGGTGCGTGCGCTCGCAGCGCCTGCACGGGCAGCGCGTGCACTTCAGCGGCCAGGGCGCCCAGGTCACGCAACAGCGTGCACTGCTGCGCGAGCGTGAGCGTTGGCCAGACGTGCAGCAAACTGTCGCCGCCCAGTTGGCTCATCACCAGGTAGGGCCAGCCTTCACGCTCACCCGTGGCCACCAGTTTGGGCGTGGGCACCGACAGGCGCCCTTGCAAAGCCCGCAGTGCCGCGCACTCAAATTCAAAATGGTCGCGCAGGAACGGCGGGTAGAGCTTGACCACCAGATCCTGACCCAACAGCGCCACCAGCACGGTGCCTTCGCTCATTTGACGCACGGGCGCGGCGCTGTAGTCGGCGGCGATCGACGTCATGGCCTCACGCCAGGCCGCTGGCTGGTCATGCAAGGCATCGAAGTCGGCCACCGTGATGGCTTGAGGCAAGGGTTGAATTTGCATGGTGGGCCTCGCGCGCCAGTCAGGCCGCCACTTTAATCGGCCACTGTCGGCTCCAGGATCCATCCGGAGGCTGACGTGGCCCAACAAAAAGGCCACCGCAAGGTGGCCTGGGGGTCAAGGCCGCTGCTCAAGGGGCAGCGAGGCAGCCGCTCAGCGCTGCCCGACGGGCAAGACCTGACGTGCCGGTGAGCCCACAAACAACTGGCGCGGACGGCCGATCTTGTACTCCGGGTCGCCGATCATTTCGTTGAGCTGAGCAATCCAGCCTACCGTGCGGGCCAGCGCGAAGATGGCCGTGAACAGGCTCACCGGGATGCCCAGTGCGCGCTGCACGATGCCGCTGTAGAAGTCGACGTTGGGATAGAGCTTGCGGCTGACAAAGTAGTCGTCTTCCAGCGCAATCTTCTCCAGCGCCATGGCCAGCTTGAACAGCGGGTCGTCGTGCAGGCCGGTGGCGGTCAGCACCTCGTGGCAGGTCTCGCGCATCAGCTTGGCGCGTGGGTCGTAGTTCTTGTAGACGCGGTGGCCAAAGCCCATCAGCTTGACGTTGGAGTTTTTGTCCTTGACCTGCTTGATGAACTCGCCGATCTTCTCGACGCCGCCGTTGCGCTGAATCTCGCCCAGCATGTTCAGCGCCGCTTCGTTGGCGCCGCCATGCGCCGGGCCCCACAGGCAGGCCACACCGGCTGCGATGGCCGCAAACGGGTTGGTGCCCGAACTGCCACACAGGCGCACGGTCGACGTGCTGGCGTTCTGTTCGTGGTCGGCGTGCAGGATGAAAATGCGGTCGATGGCCCGCACCAGCACCGGGTTGGGTTCGTACTCCTCGCACGGCGTCGCAAACATCATGCGCATGAAGTTGGCGCTGTAGCTCAGGTCGTTTTTCGGGTAGACAAAGGGCTGGCCGATGCCGTACTTGTAAGCCATGGCCACCAGCGTGGGCATCTTGGCAATCAGGCGAATGGCGCTGATGTCGCGGTGCTGCGGGTTATGGATGTCGGTGCTGTCGTGATAGAAGGCCGACAAGGCACCCACCAAGCCCGTCATCACGGCCATCGGGTGGGCGTCGCGGCGAAACCCGCGCAGGAAAAACTGCATCTGCTCGTTGACCATGGTGTGGTTGGTCACCAGCTTGGTGAAGTCGGACTTCTGCGTGGCATTGGGCAGGTCGCCCTTGAGCAGCAGATAGCAGGTTTCCAGGAAGTCGCAGTTCTCGGCCAGCTGCTCGATCGGGTAGCCGCGGTACAGCAATTCGCCCTTGTCGCCATCGATGTAGGTGATGGTGCTGTTGCATGCCGCCGTGCTCAAGAAACCCGGGTCGTAGGTGAACTTGACGCTTTGCGCATACAGCTTGCGGATATCGATGACATCGGGGCCGATGCTGCCCTTGTAGATGGGCAGTTCCATGCTGGGGCTGCCGTCGCTGAACGACAGCGTGGCTTTCACGTCGGAGGGGGTCATGTCACTAGGCCTTTCTGGTTGTGTGAGGCACAGGTTGCTGGCGCCTGAACGCCCGCAGGGGCGCTCCTCATCAGGGCCAACACCTCGCGAACTTCAGGTGTATCGACCTCGCCCTGCAGCTGATTTCGGGACAGCAACAGGTCCAACAGGTCGTTATCGGCCAGGTCCATCAGGGCTGTAAGCCCGGCGGCCTGCCTGTTCGTGATCGTCTCCTCGTGCTGGCGGAAAAAGCGCTCGACGAAGAGGTCGTTTTCAAGCAAGCCGCGCCGGCAGCGCCAGCGCAACTTGCTTAAACCCCGTTCGTCCAGCCTGTCTTGCATCTCGATCAGATGGCCCGACGGACCATCAGCTCCTTGATCTTGCCGATCGCCCGCGTCGGGTTCAGGCCCTTGGGGCACACGTCCACGCAGTTCATGATGGTGTGCAGCGGAACAGCCGGTAAGGATCTTCCAGGTTGTCCAGGCGGCCCGCGGTGTCGTGGTCGCGGCTGTCGGCAATGAAGCGGTAGGCCTGCAGCAGGCCGGCCGGGCCGACAAACTTGTCGGGGTTCCACCAGAAGCTGGGGCAGCTGGTGGAGCAGCTGGCACACAGGATGCACTCGTACAGGCCGTTGAGCTCGTCACGTTCTTCGGGCGACTGCAGGCGCTCTTTTTCGGGCGGCTGGGTGTCGTTGACCAAGTAGGGCTTGATGCTGTTGTACTGCTTGAAAAACAGCGTCATGTCGACGATGAGGTCGCGAATGACCGGCAGCCCCGGCAGCGGCTTGAGCACGATGGTGCCCGGCAGCGTGCGCATGTTGGTCAGGCAGGCCAGGCCGTTCTTGCCGTTGATGTTCATGGCGTCAGAGCCGCACACGCCTTCGCGGCAGCTGCGCCGGAAGCTGAGCGTGGGGTCAACCGCCTTGAGCTTGATCAGCGCGTCAAGCAGCATGCGCTCGCTGCCGTCGAGTTCGACCTGCAGCGTTTGCATGCGCGGCTTCTCGTCGGTGTCCGGGTCGTAGCGGTAGATCTGGAAGGTACGCAGTGTCATGTTGGTTTTACCGGGTCAGAAGGTCCGCACTTTGGGCGGCACGGACTCCACCGTCAGCGGTTTGAGCTGCACCGGCTTGTAGTCCAGGCGGTTGCCTTCGCTGTACCAAAGCGTGTGTTTCATCCACACCGCGTCGTTGCGCCCGTTGGGGTGCTCGGGCGTGTCGGGGTAGTCGTCCATGGTGTGGGCGCCGCGGCTTTCTTTGCGCGCGGCGGCCGAAACCATGGTGGCCTGGGCCGATTCGATCAGGTTTTCAACTTCCAGCGCTTCAATGCGCGCGGTGTTGAAGATCTGGCTCTTGTCCTTGAGCGTGATGTTCTTCACCCGCTCGGCAATGGCCGCGACCTTGGCCACGCCCTCGTCCAGCGTGGCCTGGGTGCGGAACACACCGGCATGCTGCTGCATGACGTTGCGCAGGTCGTTGGCCACGTCCTGTGCGTACTCACCGCTGGTGCTGCTGTCCAGCCGCGCCAAGCGCGCCAACGAGCGATCGGCCGCATCGGCTGGCAGTTCCTGGTGCGACTGCTTCTTGAGGTCGCTGGCCACGATGTGGTTGCCAGCGGCGCGGCCAAAGACCAACAGGTCGAGCAGCGAATTGGTGCCCAGCCGGTTGGCCCCGTGCACGCTGACGCACGAACACTCACCCACCGCGTAAAAACCTTGCACCACGCTGTTGGGGTTGCCGTTGGGTTTCCCAATTTCGGGCGCCACCACCTGCCCGTTGATGTTGGTGGGAATGCCGCCCATCTGGTAGTGGATGGTGGGCACCACCGGAATGGGTTCTTTGGTGATGTCGACGTTGGCGAAGTTGTGGCCAATTTCGAACACACTGGGCAGGCGCTTCAGGATGGTGTCGCCCCCCAGGTGCGTCATGTCCAGGTTGATGTAGTCCTTGTTGGGGCCACAGCCACGGCCTTCCTTGATTTCCTGGTCCATGCAGCGCGAAACAAAGTCGCGTGGCGCCAGGTCTTTCAGCGTGGGTGCATAACGCTCCATGAAACGCTCGCCGTTGGCGTTGCGCAGGATCGCGCCTTCACCGCGGCAGCCTTCGGTCAGCAACACACCGGCGTTGTGCACGCCGGTGGGGTGGAACTGCCAGAACTCCATGTCTTCCAGTGGAATGCCGGCACGCGCCGCCATGCCCAGGCCGTCGCCGGTGTTGATGAAGGCGTTGGTGCTGGCGGCGTAGATGCGGCCCGCGCCACCGGTGGCAAACAGCGTGGTCTTGGCCTCCAGGATGTGCACGTCGCCGGTTTCCATTTCCAGCGCGGTCACACCCAGCACGTCGCCCTGCGCGTTGCGGATCAGGTCCAACGCCATCCATTCGACAAAGAAGTTGGTGTTGGCCTTGACGTTTTGCTGGTACAGCGTGTGCAGCATGGCGTGGCCAGTGCGGTCGGCTGCAGCGCAGGCCCGTTGCACCGGCTTTTCGCCGTAGTTGGCGGTGTGGCCGCCAAAGGGCCGCTGGTAGATGGTGCCGTCGGGGTTGCGGTCAAACGGCATGCCCATGTGTTCGAGCTCAAACACCACCTTGGGCGCTTCGCGGCACATGAACTCGATGGCGTCCTGGTCGCCCAGCCAGTCCGAGCCCTTGACGGTGTCGTAGAAATGGTAGTGCCAGTTGTCTTCTGCCATGTTGCCCAAGGACGCGCCAATGCCGCCCTGCGCCGCCACGGTGTGGCTGCGGGTGGGGAAAACCTTGGACAGCACCGCCACGTTCAAGCCAGCCAACGCCAGTTGCAGCGAAGCCCGCATGCCGGAACCGCCGGCGCCCACGATGACCACGTCGAATTTGCGACGCGGCAAAGATTTTGCAGATCTGGCGAGCGCCATTTTTTACAGTCTCCAGAGCACTTGAACGGCCCAGCCCATGCAGCCCACCAGCCAGACGATGGTGGCCACCTGCAGCACCAGGCGCAGGGCCGCAGGCTTGATGTAGTCCATCAGGATGTCGCGCACACCGACCCAGGCGTGCCAGCCCATCGCGATGAAGACGACAAAGGTCAACACCTTCATCCACTGCGCCGAAAAAATGGCCGCCCAGCGGTCATAACCCAGCGGCCCACCCAACAGCACCTGAGCCAACAGGACCACGGTGAAGAGGGCCATCAGGACGGCGGTGACACGCTGGCTCAGCCAGTCGCGCATGCCGTAGTGCGCGCCAACGACGACGCGCCGGCTTCCGTAATTCACGCTCATGTCTTGTCGCCTCGGTTCAGTAAAGGCCAAACAGCTTGGCGCCCAGCGCCACGGTCAGCACCAAACTGCTCACCAGCGTGACCACGGCCGAGTTGCGACCCTGTTCCTTGGTGACGCTGTGCGTGGCGTCCATCCACAAATGCCGCACACCCGAGATGAAGTGGTGCAGGAAGGACCAGATCAGCGCCAGCGATGCCAGCTTGATCATCCAGCCCGGCACAAAACCGATGCCGGCCACAAAGGCGCTGGTGAAAACACCGAAAGAAATCTCAGACGTGACGCTGGTGTCGAACATCCAGATGATCAGCGGCAACAACACAAACATGAGCGTGCCGCTGGCGCGGTGCAGGATGGAAACCAAGCCTGCCAGGGGGAGCCGGTATTTCACCGCGTCCACCAGCCGCATCGTGCCGGGTCTTTGTCTTGTCATTTCGGGCATTGTTTTCCTTGGAAACCACATGAAACCAGACGAGTTTATTGCAACGCACAAGGCTTACATGGAACTGCTGGTATTGCGGTTTTTCAGCTCAGTTCATTGCGGTAATGGTGCGCCGCGGTGTGATAAAGGCCGCGGCGCAGCTCCACCGGCCGGTCGCCGTAAGTGAACGACAGCCGCTCGACCGACAGCAATGGCGCGCCGGGCGCCACCGCCAACAGCTGCGCTTCGTCGGCCCCGGCGGCCACGGCCCGCACCTTTTCTTCGGCGCGGATCATGTGCACGGCAAACTCAGCCTCGAACAGGCGGTACATGGGGCCACGCCAGGCTTCCAGGCGTTCTGCGGTGAGGCCTTTGAACAGTGCGCCGGGCAGCCACAGGTCGTCCAGCACCACCGGCTGGCCGTCGGCCAGCAGCAGACGGCGCACCTGCACGGCGGCGTCGCCCGACTTCAGTGCCAGGCGCTGCGCCACTTCGGACGGGGCCCGCATGCGCCGGCACTCCAGCAAGCGCCGCTGCAAAGGTGCGGCGCTGCCATCGTCGGGCGTCAGGCGCAAAAAACGGTACTGGGTGGACTGCTCGGCGTGGGTGGCGACGAAGGTGCCCTTGCCCTGTCGACGCACCAGCATGTTGTCGGCCGCCAGCTCGTCGATGGCCTTGCGCACCGTGCCCTGGCTGACCTTGAAGCGCGCCGCCAGGTCCATTTCGCTGGGGATGGCCTGTCCGGCCGGCCACTCCCCAGCCTGCAGACCCTGAACCAACAAAGCCTTGATCTGCTGGTACAGCGGGCTGAAAGCGGGCGTGGCGTTGCTGGCGGCAGCAGCAGCCGCACCGGCGGCCGAGATGGGGGTCTCACGGGGAAGCACTCTGCCATTGTCTACCAGCTCTTGCATATGACATAAGAGTCCAGTCAGGGTCCGGTGTCTAGAAT
Source organism: Rubrivivax sp. (assembly GCA_043774975.1). Classification (GTDB taxonomy): domain Bacteria; phylum Pseudomonadota; class Gammaproteobacteria; order Burkholderiales; family Burkholderiaceae_C; genus Rubrivivax. The sequence goes on along the minus strand of JAYVSX010000246.1, from coordinate 2,065 downwards.
CTCGCGCTGTCCTTGCAGATCCGCTTAGCCCTTCAACCGTTCAACCTTTCCTGGAGCCTTCCATGACCCAAAAGCCCGTGCGCGTGGCAGTTACCGGTGCCGCCGGCCAGATCGGCTATGCGCTGCTGTTTCGCATCGCCAGCGGCGAGATGCTGGGCAAAGACCAGCCCGTCATCCTGCAGCTGCTTGAAATCCCGGATGAGAAGGCCCAGAAAGCGCTCAAGGGCGTGATGATGGAACTGGAGGATTGCGCCTTCCCGCTGCTGGCCGGCATGGAAGCCCACAGCTCGCCCGAAACTGCGTTCAAGGACACCGACTACGCACTGCTGGTCGGCTCACGCCCGCGCGGCCCGGGCATGGAGCGCGCCGAGCTGCTGGCCATCAACGGCGCCATCTTCACCGCGCAAGGCAAGGCGCTGGACAAAGTGGCCAGTCGCAACGTCAAGGTGCTGGTGGTGGGCAACCCGGCCAACACCAATGCCTACATCGCGATGAAGAGCGCGCCCGGCCTGCCACGCGAAAACTTCACCGCCATGCTGCGCCTGGACCACAACCGCGCACTCAGCCAACTGGCGACCAAGACCGGCAAGGCCGTGGCCTCGATCAAGAAGCTGGCCGTGTGGGGCAACCACAGCCCCACCATGTACGCCGACTACCGTTTTGCCACCACGGGCGGCGCCAGCGTGAAGGACATGATCAACGACCACGCCTGGAACAAGGACGTGTTCCTGCCCACCGTGGGCAAACGTGGCGCCGCCATCATCGAAGCGCGCGGCCTGAGCAGCGCCGCCAGCGCCGCCAATGCGGCCATCGACCACATGCGCGACTGGGCCCTGGGCACCCACGGCGACTGGGTGACCATGGGCGTGCCCAGCAACGGCGAATACGGCATTCCCAAGGACGTGATGTTTGGCTACCCGGTGACCTGCGAAGGTGGCAAGTACAGCATCGTCAAGGACCTGCCAGTGGACGCCTTCAGCCAGGAATGCATCAACAAGACCCTGGCCGAACTGACAGGCGAGCAAGACGGCGTCAAGCACCTGCTCTGAGCCGGCGCCCGTGAAGTCCCCGCGCGACGTGCTCTTTGGCGCTGGTGAGTTGCCACCGGCGCTGCCGGTCTGCGACCACTATGCCGGTGTGGAGCCGCGCATGAGCAAGAGCCTGCAGCTGCAGGCCGAGCTGGGCCCGGTCTTCGATGTCACCTTGGACAACGAAGACGGTGCGCCGGTGGGCGGCGAGGTCGACCATGCCCACCTCATCGCTTCACTGCTGGCCGGGCCCGACAACCGATTTGGCCGCGTGGGCGTGCGCCTGTTGCCGGTGGAGCACCCGCGCTTTGAAGACGTGGCGCGGGTCGTGCTGGCCCAGGGCCAGGGGTCGGACCCTTCCAAGGATCACCGCAAGAGGCCGGCCTACCTGATGCTGCCCAAGCCCGAAGGCCTGGCCGATGTGCAGCGCGCCGCGTTAGCCATCGACGCTTTGGGTGGCGGTGAGATCCCCCTGCACGCGCTGGTCGAGACCCATGGCGCCTTGCGCGACGTGATGGCGCTGGCTGCGCACCCGCGCATCGAGTCGCTGTCGTTTGGCTTCATGATCGCAGACCGGTGCGGTACCCCTGACCGCGCGGGTGGAGAAGCGCCCTCAGCGGCCGACCGCTGGTGGTGCGGGAGTGATCAGGTCGCGCAGGCGCGGTGCAAGCCACGCCCATGCGTCGCGTGAACCCCGGGCCGAGAAGTGCACACCATCGGTGAACGCCGACGTGGGGAGACGACACGTGTACGGCCCGAGGTCGAGGAGTTCGACGCCGCGGGTGGTGGCTGCGAAGTTCCGATAGACACCGTTGAGCCACCGGACTCGTCGGGGGTCATCGAGGCCGGCGCCGGCTCGGCCCACCGCAGCCGCGGTCGGGTGCAGGCAGGGCACGGTCAGGACGACGAACGGCACGCCCGCTCGGGCCGCAATGCGATGAGCGGAGCGGAGCGAGGCGCGAACGTTTGCCTCAAGCGCTGGCGAGTAGAGGGCGAGGGTGCGACCGTGCACGCGCCGCGGCCAGATGTCCCAGACG
>JAYVSX010000245.1:0-4325 GCA_043774975.1 Rubrivivax sp. | reverse complement strand
GTCCCATAGCTATGGCTATGGGCCTGCAAGCCCGGCAAAAACTGTCCTCGCTGGGGCCAAATTTCGCTTCGACGCCCCAAGTCCGACAGGCTCCTAGGCTGAAAACGTGACCTGCCCAGCGCCAGCGACGAAATCCAGCACACCGGGTTCATGGGCGGGCGCTGCCCGTGCAGCTTGACGGTGCTGAGTTGACCTGGAGCCTGCGCGGGGATGCGCTGCGTTGCCAATGGCCCACGTCTGGCTGCCATTCATGCCACCGACAAGACCGCTGGACTGCTGTCCCTGCTTCAGCCTGTGCCCAAGCGACAGAATGGTGGACATGAATTCGATGCGCTTCTTGGGCAGGGTTGCTGCCACGTTGCTGGTGGCTGCGGGCTCGGGCCAGGCGGCCGAGACCCGGCCCGGCTTGAAACCTTGCCGCTTGCAGGGTCTGGAGCACGACGCCTGGTGCGGCGTGCTCCAGCGGCCCTTGGACCCCGGTCAGCCGCAAGGTCCACAGATTGACGTGCACTACGCCGTGTTGCCCGCACTGGCACGCAACCGCAAGCTCGACCCGGTGCTGTTTTTTGCCGGTGGCCCCGGGCAGAGTGCCATCGACCTGGGCGGCACGGCTTCGCGCCTGTTGGCCCGCTTGGCCTACCGGCGCGATGTCGTGCTGGTCGACCAGCGGGGCACGGGGCGCAGTGCGCCGTTGCAGTGCGCAGAGCGGCCCGCAGCAGCGCCGCTGGCCGACAGCATCGAACCCGACCGCCAACTGGCGCGTGTGCAGGCCTGCTTGGCCCAACTGAAGACCCTGCCACATGGCGATTTGCGCCACTACACCACCCGTGTGGCCGTGCAAGACGCTGATGCGGTGCGGGTGGCGCTGGGCGTCGGCCAAGTCAACCTGGTGGGTGGTTCCTATGGCACGCGCGCTGCACTGGAATACATGCGGCAGTTTCCGGCTGCGGTGCGCCGGGCGGTGTTGGACGGCGTGGCGCCGCCCGACATGGTGCTGCCCTTGGCCATGTCCAGCGACAACCAGGCGGCGCTGGACAGCGTGCTGGCCGCTTGCAGAGCTGAAGCGACCTGTTTGCAGCGATGGCCTGCGTTGGACGCCGACTGGCGTGCGCTGCTGGCGTCCTTGCCGCGGCAAGCCAATGTGGTGCACCCGCTGACTGGCGCGGTGGAAAAGCTGACCGTCACCCGTGACGCGGTGCTGGCGATGGTCCGTGGCCCGCTGTACGCACCCGTGTTGTCTTCGGCCCTGCCGCTGGCCATTCACGAGGGCGCGCGCGGTCGGTTCGACGCGCTGGTGGGCTTGTCGGCTTCACTGGGTGGGCGCACAACAGGGCGCTTGAGCGAAGGCATGCATTTTTCGGTGGTGTGCGCAGAGGACTTGCCACGCTGGGCTGCGTCGGCCGACGCCCCGGGCGCTGACTTTGGGCAAAGCACTGCCGACCACTACCAAAAAGTCTGCGCCATCTGGCCGCGCGGTGCGGTGCCGGCGGCCTTTTACCAAGTTGGCGCCGCGCCTGCGGCCACGCTGGTGTTGTCGGGCGGTGCCGACCCGGTGACGCCGCCACGCCACGGTCAGCGGGTGACGCAGGCTTTGGGGGCCAAGGCCCGCCATGTGGTGGTGCCGCAGGCCGGGCATGGCGTGATGGCTTTGGCCTGCATGCGCGACGTGCTGTTCCGCTTTGTCGATGCCCAGACCGATGACGCGGCGCTCAAGATGGACGCCAACTGTGCCCAGGCCATGCCGCGACCCGGCGCTTTTCAGCCCCCGGGCCGGGAGATCACGCCGTGATCGAAGTACAAGCCCTGTTCAAGTCCTTCACCACCGGGCGCGCGCGCCAACAGCGGGTGGTGCAAGCGGTGGCTGGCGTGCACTTCACCGCAGCCAACGGGTCCATCACCGGTCTGTTGGGCGCCAATGGCGCGGGCAAGACCACCACGCTGCGCATGGCCGCAGCGCTGATCGAACCCGACTCGGGCGCGGTGCGGGTCGACGGCATCGACGTGGCGCGCCAGCCGCGCCAGGCGCTGGCCCGCATGGGCATGCTCAGCGACGCGCGTGGCCTTTACCCGCGGCTGACAGCGCGCGAGAACATCGTTTATTTCGGCCGCTTGCATGGCTTGACGACGCAGGCTGCGTCAGCCCGCGCCGACAGCCTGGCCCTGGTGCTGGACATGAAGCCTTTGTTGGACCGCCGCACCGAGGGCTTCAGCCAGGGCGAGCGCATGAAAACGGCATTGGCACGCGCGCTGGTCCACGACCCCGCCAACATCGTGCTCGACGAACCGACCAACGGCTTGGATGTCCTGGCCACCCGCGCCCTGCGCGAAGCGCTGCGCCGGCTGCGCGACGACCAGGGCAAGTGCATCATCTTCTCGACCCACATCATGCAAGAGGTGGAGCGCTTGTGCGACCAGGTGGTGGTGGTGGCCCAGGGCCGCACCGTGGCCAGCGGCACCGTGCAAACGCTGATGGCGCAGACCGGCAGCAGCGACTTTGAAGACACCTTTGTGCGGCTGGCGTTTCCGCCTCAGTTACCGCCTCAAACGGCCGCAGCTGCTTCACCGACGCCAGGCCCAACAAGCCTGACCGGCGACCCCGCATGATGGCCGCCGCCTGGACCGTCTATCTCAAGGAGTTGGTCGACGCGCTGCGTGACCGGCGCACCTTGGCCATGGTCTTGATCAGCTCGGTGGCCATGGGGCCCTTGGTGCTGATGCTGGTCAGCAGTCTGGTGGCGGGCACCGAAAAGCGCGCCGAAGCGCGTGAGGTGGTGGTGCACGGCATGGCTCATGCGCCCACGCTGCACAACTACCTGCTGCGGCAAACCTACACCGTGCGCCCTGCCCCGGTGGACTTTGAGCAGGCGCTGCGAGACAGCAAGCTGGGCGAACCGGTGCTGGTGGTGCCGACCCAGTTTGAGGCCGAGCTGGCGCGCGGCGAAGCGCCTGTGCTGGAGGTGGTGAGCAGTGCGGGCAACCAGCGTGCGCAGTCGGGCACCGGGCCACTGCTGCGCTTGCTGCGGGGTTTCAACCAGGAACAAGCCAGCCTGCGTTTGGCGGTGCGCGGCGTGGCGCCAGCGGCCCTGGAAACGGTGCGGCTGCACGAGCGGGACTTGGCCGACCCCGCCACGCGGGCCGCACAGCTGGCCACCATGGTGCCGTTTTTCGTCTTGATGGCGGTTCTGTATGGCGCCTTGAACGCGGCGCTGGACACCACGGCCGGAGAACGAGAGCGGGGTTCCTTGGAGCCCCTGCTGATGAACCCCGCCACGCGTGCGTCGTTGGTGCTGGGCAAATGGGCCGCCGTGTGCAGCGTGGGCATGCTCATCGCGGTGTTGTCGTGCTTGAGTTTTTTGCCTGGGCAGTGGTTGTTGCGCAGTGAGGCGCTGTCGGCCATGTTCCGTTTTGGGGTGGGCGAAGCAGCGGTGTTTGTGGGCCTGCTGCTGCCCTTGGCGGCCGCGTTGTCGGCGGTGTTGATGGCCATTGCCATCCGCTGCAAGAGCTTCAAGGAAGCACAGGCCAATGCCACCGTGGTGCTGTTGGCGGTGTCGATGCTGCCACTGGTGACGGTGTTCAACCAGGAGGGCGCCGCGCCTTGGCATCTGTGGGTGCCGGCGTTGTCGCAGACCACCTTGATGTCCAAAGTGCTCAAGGGCGAGGCCTTGCTGCCCTTCGATGTCGCGCAGGCCAGTGGCGTCTGCCTGCTGCTGGCTGCGGCGGGGGTGTGGTGGGTGGCCCGTACGTTGCGCAGCGCCGCGTTGAAGTAGCTTTGCCTTTTGGCCGCCGAGCGCTGATCGGGCTCTGTTACACCTGCACAGGTGTGCAGGTGCGCATTGTTTCAAGACTTGGTTCAATCCGTGCAATGGGTCACGGTTGGCCCTTACACAGGAGCAACGGCCATGATCAGCTTTATTCTCGAATTGCTTGGTATGGGTCCACGAGACGGCTGGTGCTGAGCACCAGCCATTAGACCCGCGACGCTTGCGTCGCCCGCTTCTGCTGCGGTAGGCCCCAAGGTCAGAGCAGTCGTTTTTTGACCTGAGTGGTTTGGTGATACCTGCTCAGGTACTTCGGCGCCGGGATGCCTGACCCTCTGACTACCCCGACGTTTGGTGCTGCCTTCTCACAGAGGCAGCACCTTCTTTTTTGGCAGTCTGTTGCTGTCAAATGAGTCCGAGGGACTGAGCCTTGGCCGCAGCCTGGTGCTTGCTGGCTACGCCCAGCTTGGCCATGGCCGAGCGCAAGTGGAAATTGACCGTGCTCAAGCTGATGTTGAGCAATTGCCCGATGACGTGGTTGGACTTTCCGACCAGGCTCCACTTCAG
>JAYVSX010000244.1:0-8140 GCA_043774975.1 Rubrivivax sp. | reverse complement strand
CAGCATCATCGATTGCAGGCCACCTTCGATGCGCTTGGCGATTTCAATTTCGCCTTCGCGCGTCAGCAATTCCACCGAGCCCATTTCGCGCATGTACATGCGGACCGGGTCGGTGGTGCGGCCGAACTCGCTGTCGACCGTGGACAGCGCTGCCTCGGCGGCTTCTTCGGCCTCTTCCTCGGTGGCGGCGGCGGCGGTGCCGCCGGCGATCAGCAGCGTGGCCGCGTCGGGCGCTTGTTCGTACACCGCGATGCCCATGTCGTTGAGCATGGAGATGATCGCTTCGAGGATTTCCTCGTTGATCAGCTTCTCGGGCAGGTGGTCGTTGATCTCCTGGTGTGTCAGGAAGCCGCGCGTCTTGCCCATCTTGATGAGCGTCTTCAGCTCCTGGCGGCGCTTGGTGGCTTCTTCTTCGGTGAGGGTGGTTTCCTCGAGGCCGAACTCACGCATCAGGGCGCGCTCTTTGGCGCGGCTGACCTTCATGCGCAGCGGCTTAGCCTTGGTTTCCTTTTCGCCGACGGCCTCGACTTCGGCCTCCGCTTCGGGTTCGCCTTCGATTTCGCCTTCGATGTCGCTCAGGTCCAGGTCTTCAACCAGTTCCGCGCCTTTCTTGGCTGGCTCAGCGCCTTTTTTGCCGGGCTTGCTGGCTTCGGGCTTGGCTGCCGTCTTGGCGGCGACCTTGGCAGCGACTTTGGCAGATTTCGCAGGCTTGGCTGCCGCCTGGGCCTCGGCTTGGGGCTCAACCTTGGCCACCTTGGCGGGCTTGGCTTCCACCGCAGCCACGGCCTTGGCGGCAGGCTTGCTTGCCGCTGGCGCCTTGGCCTTGGCGTCTGGGGTGGTTTTGGCGGCTTTGGTGTCAGGCTTGGCGGCGGGCGCGGGCTTCTTGGCGGTCATGGGGATCCTTGAAACGAGGGAAGCGGCGGGCGACACGGCGACTCATGCGGCTGCCGGCCTTGATCGGAAAACTTTTTCTGATCAAACCGGGCGCCAACGGGAGCGCGTGTCGGGCAGGCAAGTTCGCGTGAACTTCCTCGGTGTGCAGGCCTTGCGGATGAAGTTGACCTGACGAGCCTTGCTCGAGGTGGCCGGGGTCCGGCGGGCGCTGCTGTCACTCTTGCCGCTGCGACAAACGTAGGATTATACCGTGAACGGCCCCGTTCTCAGAGGGTGGAAGCGGTTCCGGAAGGGTCTCGCTCAGCCGCTTGGTGGGCCTGGATTCGTTTGCGCAAGGCCTGAACCTGGTCCAGCGTGCTGCGATCGGTCTGCCCCGTGGAGATGAGTTCAGAGACCTCTTGCTCCAGCCGCGCTCGCCAGAGCCGGTGTGTCACCCGCAACAAGTCGTCAAACACCTGCTCTTCGTCGGCGGCCACGCTGGCCACCCACTGCCGGGCTTGTTCTTGCCAAGGCTGGTCGTGCAGGGCCTCCACCAAAACGGCCCAGGGTTGATCGCCGTGCTCGGTGATTTGTTGTTCCAGCCAGGCCACGACCTCGCCGTGGCTGCCGCCCAGTTCATGCAGCAGCGTGTGATCGTCGCCGCTCAAGCGAGCCCACCAGTCGCTGTGGCGCAGCAGCAAGCGCACCGCCAGGTCTGCCAACGCCGCCGGCGCACGGCGACTGCTGGGGCGATGCGCAACCCTTGCCGGCCCCCAGCCGGCTCTCGCCTTGGGCGGCACCTGAGATGGCGCCTTAGCGGCAGCACCGCCCCACAGGGCCGTCAAGTCGGTCAGGTCCAGTTGGGCGCGCCGCGCCAGTTCGCCCAGCATCTGCCGTTTCAGCCCGCCATCGGGCAGTGCCAGCCACATGGGTTTGGCCTGAGCCAACATCCGCGAGCGGCCTTCGACGGTGTCCATGTCGGCCCCTTCAGCGGCCTGCTCGATCAATTGTTTGGACAGGGGCACCGCTTCGGCCACCCGCTGTTCGAAAGCCTCCGAGCCCAGTTCACGCACGTAGCTGTCGGGGTCGTGCTCGGGTGGCAGAAACAAGAAGCGGACGGTGCGCAGGTCGCTGGCGTGCGGTAACGAAGCCTCCAGCGCGCGTCCAGCAGCGCGGCGTCCGGCCGCGTCGCCGTCGAAACTGAAGACCACGGAATCGGTGAAGCGAAAGAGCTTTTGCACGTGGTCTGCCGTGCACGCGGTGCCCAACGTGGCCACCGCATTGGGGAAACCGCTTTGCGCCAGCGCGACAACGTCCATGTAGCCTTCTACAACCAAGACGTAGCCTTTGTCGCGCAGCGCCTGCCGGGCTTCAAACAAGCCATAAAGCTCGCGCCCTTTGCTGAACAGCGGGGTTTCCGGAGAGTTGATGTACTTGGGCTTTTCGTCCGTGAGCACCCGACCGCCAAAGCCGATGACTTCGCCGCCGATGGCGCGGATGGGGAACATCACCCGATCGCGAAACCAGTCGTAGCGGCCGCGGTCAGCCTCGGCGGGGGTCTGGCTCTCCGCGGCTTCGCCGCTGTCCTTCTGACGCACCAGGCCAGCTTCTTCCAGCAGCGGGTCGTCGTAGGCAGCAAAGACGCTGGCCAAGGTGCGCCAGCCCGGCGGCGCAAAGCCCAAGCCAAACCGGGCGGCCACAGCGCCCGTCAGCCCTCGTCCTTTGAGGTAGTCAACCGCTTTAGGAGTGGCCTTGAGCTGGGCACGGTAAAAGTCCGCCGCTTTGGTGAGCACCTCGCCCAGCGACAGTCGACGTTGGCGCAAGGTGTCGCGGCGCTCGCGCTCTTGCGGGCTGACCTGCTCCTCGGGCACCGTCAAGCCAGCCCCTTGGGCCAGGTCGCGCACGGCCTCGACAAAGCTGAGCCCCAGGTGCTCGGTCAGGAATCGTATGGCGTCGCCGCTGGCGCCGCAGCCAAAGCAGTAATAGAACTGCTTGCTGGGGCTGACCGAAAAACTGGGTGATTTTTCGCCGTGAAAGGGGCACAGCCCCATCAGGTTGGCGCCACCCCGCTTGAGTTCCACATGCCGGCCTACGACGTCGACGATGTCGACGCGAGACAAAAGCTCTTGCAAAAAGCCCGGTGGAATCACGCCCCGAGCCTGGCCACGCCGTTGTCGCTGTCGCTGGCTGGGGTCAGCGCAAACATGCCCTTGTAGGCGCGCACCCAGTTCGCAACCTGTGCCGAGGGCATCGGTGCCGCGATGCCGGTACCCTGGCCGATGGTGCAGCCCAATTCCAGCAGCGTGCGCGCTTGTGCCGGGCTCTCCACGCCTTCGGCGACGACGACACAACCAAAGGTGCCAGCCAAGCCGATGACGCCTTCAACGATGGCCCGGTCCTGGCTGTCGTCGAGCATGTGGTGAACGAACGACCGGTCAATCTTGAGTACGTCTACGGGCAGCCGTTTTAAGTAAGTCAGCGTCGAGTAGCCGGTGCCAAAGTCATCCAACGCAAAACGCACACCGGTGGCGCGGCAGCGGGCCAAAAGAGCAGATGTGGCTTCAATGTCGGCGTGGGCCGCCGTCTCCAAAATTTCGATTTCCAGGCGCGTGGCCAAGGGTTCGGGGTGGCGAGCCAGCAATTCGGCGAGGCGTTGGGCAAAGTCGGGCTCTTGAAGGTGTCGCGCCGAAACGTTGACGCTGATCGAAAAGTCAAAGCCGTCTCGGCGCCACGATTCCAGGTGGTCGAGCGCCTGAGAAATCACCCAGTCGCCAATGCGCGAAGACAAGCCGGTGTTTTCAATGAGCGGCAAAAACTGCAACGGTGCCACCATACCCTGCTGGGGGTGTTCCCAACGCAGCAGGGCCTCAAAACCATGCACGTGGCCGGTTCGCATGTCGACCTTGGGTTGGTAGTACAGCAAGAACTCTTGCTGGTCCAGGGCTTCCTGAATTCGGCCGATGGCCAAGGTGCGTTCTTCGGTGCGGCGACGGTGCTCGGGGTCGAAGAACAGGTAGCCGTTGCGGCCTGCCTGCTTGGCGCCGTACATGGCGTGGTCGGCGTGGCGCAGCAGGGTGTCTGCGTCGCTGCGGTCGATGGGGTAGACGGTGGCGCCCATGCTGGACGTGACCTGCACGGGGTCTTGCAGTGGGTCTACCACGTAGGGTTGCGAAACCACGCGCAGCACGCGTTCAACGGCCAAGCGGGCTTCCTCCAGCGTGCCTGCGCGCAGCAGCATGACGAACTCGTCGCCGCCCAGGCGCGCGGCAGAGTCTGTCCAGTGTTCGCGGCTGCGCAGGGCGCTGCGCAGGCGGCCGGCCAGCTCGGCCAGCAGGCGGTCGCCCGCAGCGTGGCCAAAGCGATCGTTGACGGGCTTGAATCGGTCCAGATCCAGGTAACAAACCACCAGCAAGTAGCCGTCCCGGTCGGCCGCGCGCATGGCGTCGAGCAACAGCTCCGACAGGCGGGCCCGGTTGGGCAGCCGCGTGAGCTCGTCGAAGTGGGCTTGCCGTTCCAGTTGTTCGCGCTGCTGCTGCTGCTGGGTGATGTCAGAGATGACCAGCACGTGATATCGCAAATCCCTGGCGGGGCCGAAGACCGTGGAGATGGTGGTTTGCAACGTGCACAGTTCGCCGCTGCGGCGCCGCTCCAGCAATTCGCCGCGCCAGCTGCCCGTGTCGCGCAGACCGGCCCACATCGCGGCTCGCTGCTGTCGTGCCACGGGGTCCGCGGGGTCTGGGCGCAGCAGCGACGGCACGATGCCCAGCACGTCTTCACGGGACACGCCCAGGATGTGGGAATAGGCCGGATTGACGTCCAGGGCCTTGAGATCGGGGTCGGTGATCAACAGGCCTTCGTGAAGGTGCTGGAAGAGGCTGACCGACATGAGCTGCCGTTCCTGGGCTTCGCGTTTGTCGTGCACGTCTGCCAACGTGGCCAGCAAACGAATCGGGTGGCCCGCCAGATCGCGCTCTATCACCAACAGCGTGGCTTCCAGCCAGTGCCAACCGCCATGGCGTGGCAAGCGAATCTCCAAGCGCCGGCGTCCATCGTCGCCTGCGGTCAGGGCAGCGATGGCATCGGCCAAGGCGGGGCGGTCTTGGACGTGCACTTGCCGGTGCCAGGCCACTGGGTCCCAGTGTTTGGCCGCATGTCCCGTCAGCGCGCGCCACGCTGCGGAGGCAAAGCCATCGTCACGCTGCAGGTGCCAATCGGCCACGCCCAGCCGAGAACCGTCCAGCGCCCACTCCCAACGCTGCGCGCGCCCGCGCCAGTCCACCGTAGCGGCGTGGGCAATCAGCAACAGAGTCAGTGCGGATCCAACCCAGGCGCCCAAGGCTGCAGCGAGGCTGCCACCAGAGACCCAGAAAGAAAGTCCTTTGGCGGCAGAACCCGCCACCATCAACGACGCCATCAACAACGCACTGGCAGCCAAGGCCAGGTGGCCCCGCAAAACCAGGACGACCACCACGACATGGGGCAAAAAGAGAGCCAGTGCGCCCACGGGTGAGCGAGCGGATGGCGACATCCACAGCAGCCACAGCATGAACACCACGGCTGCCGTGCCCATGGCGGCGGAGCGCCACGCCACGCCGGGCTGCAGCGCATGCAAGACGCCGCGGTCAAAGGCCAGCACGGCGGTGGCCGTGCACAGCATGCCCAGACTCAGCACACACCAGCCCACCCCAAAGGCCTCCAGCGGCGACAGCCCGTGCGCCACCGTCACCCAGCTGGCCACGGCCAGAGCGGCTGGCAGTGCCGCCCCGCAGACCACTGCCAGTGCCAGGATGGCCACGTCGCTGGGTCGGTCCAGACGCGGATCGAATTCCAGGTGCTGCATCAGGCCGCGGGCCAACCACGGTGCCAAAACCACCACGGCAGCGCCGAGCATTGCCGCCGCCCAGTCCATGCCGGAACCCATCAAGGCGACCAGGGTGCCTACCGCAATACCCACAAGAACGGTTTGGCCCCATCGCCATTGCGCGGCCAGCGCCAGCCCGGCCGGCAATGCCAGCGAACTCCAGGGAGAAAGGGCCAGGCTCAGGGTGCCGGCATAGGAAAGCACCAAAGCCGCCAAGCCCACCGAGAGCACGCTGAGCCCCGTCACCGCCGCCGTGTTCAGCGTGCTGACCTTTTCGCTCAGAAAAGCGGGGGCAGGGTTGTCGTCCAAGTCAGAGGGGCCGTGACCGCCAGGGCGTTGTTTGGCTCAGACCGCAAAGTCGGCCAGTGACCGTCCGGTGGCAAACGCAGCTTTGAGCCAATTGGGCTGCAGCCCCCGACCGGACCAGGTTTGTCCGGTGCTTGCGTCGCGGTACTTGGCCGCCACTTTGCTGGCGGTTTTTTGCACTTTGACCCGTTGCGGCGCTGCTGCAGCTTTGGAACCGATATCGGCCAAGCCCAAGCCATATTGCGCCATCAGTTCGCGAATCTGTGCCACGGCTTCTGCGCGCTCGGCGCGCTGAGTTTCAACGATTTGCTTTTCAAGCGCGGCGCGCTGCGCCAGCAAGTCGGCCAGATTGGATTTGTTCATGCAAAGAACTCCTGCGAATCAATGAAGCTGTGCAATGTATCTGCTGGGCTGCGCGTGGCTGCCCGTGAATACCCCGCAGCAACGCATTTGACGAGCGCGGCAGGCGGCTGCGTGGCCTGCCGCTCAAGCTTTAAGGGGCAGGGGGAACAAAGCCGGCTGGCTTGTCAACGCCTGTGCCAAAAAAGTACTGTTCCATCTGCCGCGCCAGATATTGACGGGCCTTGGCATCGGCCAGGTTGAGCCGGTTTTCGTTGACCAGCATGGTCTGGTGTTTTTTCCACAACTCAAAAGCTTCCTTGCTGACACTGTCAAAAATGCGTTTTCCCAGTTCGCCAGGGTAGGGGCTGAAACCCAGTCCTTCAGCTTCCTTTTTGAGATAGACACATTGCACCATTCGAGCCATGACGTTGCCTTTTTTGAGATATCAGCCGAGTTTCTTGACCAGCACCTGCGAGCGCCGGTCCCAGTTGTATTTGCGTTTGCGCGCTTCGGGCAACCATTCCGGGTCAACCTGTGTGAAGCCGCGTTTGATGAACCAATGCATGGTGCGCGTGGTCAGCACAAAGATGCTGTCGAGCTTTGCGGCACGGGCCCGTTGCTCGATTCGCTTGAGCAGGTGTTCGCCGTCGCCTTGCCCCTGTGACAGCGGTGAAACCGTGAGCGCGGCCATCTCAGCCGTGCGGGCCTCGGGGTAACCGTACAACGCCGCACATCCGAAGATGATGCCGTCGTGCTCGACCACGCTGTAGTTTTCGATGTCGCGTTCGATCTCGGTGCGTTCGCGGCGCACCAGCGTGCCGTCTTTTTCAAAGGGCTCGATGAGTTGCAAGATGCCGCCGACGTCGTCTGCGGTGGCTTCACGCAGGCTTTCCAGTTTTTCGTCGACCACCATGGTGCCCACGCCGTCGTGGGTGAAGACTTCCAGCAACAGCGCGCCGTCGGTGGCAAAGGGCAGGATGTGGGAGCGCTCGACGCCGCCTTCGCAGGCCTTCACACAGTGTTGCAGGTAGAACGCCGGATCGGTGGGCAGCCCGGGGCTGGGCAGGGCGGCCAACAGGCGCTTGGCGTCGGCCAGCGCCAATTCGGTGTCGATGGCGCTCTCGGGGTCGGCGGGCTGTTCAAGGATGCCGGCGACTTCGCCCACAAATACCAGCTTGTCGGCTTGCAAGGCAATGGCGGTCGAGGTGGCCACGTCTTCCATGGTCAGGTTGAAGGCTTCGCCGGTGGGCGAAAAACCAAAAGGGCTGAGCAACACCACCGCGCCGGTTTCCAGCGCCCGGCTGATGGCCGCCTGGTCGACCCGGCGCACCAGGCCGCTGTGCTGGAAGTCCACGCCGTCGACGATGCCCACCGGGCGCGCGGTGAGGAAGTTGCCGGAAATTACCCGCACCGTGGCGTTGGCCATCGGCGTGTTGGGCAGGCCTTGGGAAAACGCGGCTTCGATCTCAAAGCGCAATTGCCCGGCGGCCTCTTGCGCCGCATCCAATGCAATGGGGTCGGTGATTCGCACCCCGTGTGAATAGCGTGACACTTGGCCCTTGGCGGCCAGTTGCTCGGTGACCTGTGGTCGAAAGCCGTGGACCAAGACCAGTTTCAGGCCCATGGCGTGCAGGATCGACAGGTCCTGGACAAAGTGATTGAGCTTGCCCGCCGCAATGGCTTCTCCGGCCAGTCCAACGACAAAGGTCTTGCCGCGGTAAGCGTGGATGTACGGCGCCACGGCACGAAACCAGGGAA
>JAYVSX010000243.1:0-18060 GCA_043774975.1 Rubrivivax sp. | reverse complement strand
CACACCACCGCCTGGCAAGTGTGACGCGGCTGGACGCAACCACGGGCCCAGTTCGTCAAGCAGACGCGACTTGCCCAGGCCCGCGTCGGCCACCACCGTGACACTGAGCAAACCGGTGCGGCCCGCGGCCACGTCGGCAAGGGACTGCTGCAGCTGCGCCAACTCGGCCTGCCGGCCGAGCAGTGGCACACGCACCCCTTGCACCCCGCGGCGGTTGGCGCTGATCGGCGAGTCGACCACGCCCTGCACCAGGTAGGTCTGCAGCGGCTCGTCGCGGCCCTTGACCAGCAGCGGCGGCTGCTCGGCCACCACAAACAGGCCGCGCACCAGGCGCCAGGTGTCCTGGCTGATGCGCACGGCGCCCGGCGGCGCGGCCTGCTCCATGCGCGCCGCGATGTTGACGGTGTTGCCGCGGATGGTGTGCACACCGTCGACGCCGCCACCCAGCAGCACACGGCCGCTGCTGATGCCCACCCGCACATCCAGGCTTAAGCCCGGATGCCGGGCCTGCAACTGCTGCGCCTGCGCTTGGCCCTGCCGCAACAGCGCCAGGCCGGCCAACACCGCGCGCTCGGCGTCGTCTTCACGCACCTCGTCGGCACCAAACACCGCCAGCACGCTGTCACCGGCGTACTGCAAGACCCGGCCGCCGTGTTGATCGACCACCCAGGTGAAGGCCGCCAAGGCGCCGTCGAGCACCGACTGGATGTCCTCGGGATCGAGTTGGCGGCTCAGCGCCGTGGAGCCCACGATGTCCAGGAACAGCACCGACACCAGGCTCAGGTGCTGCTCGGCTGGCGCTGGCGGCTCGGTCTGCAGCGCCGCCAGCTCGCTGCGCAAGGCGGCCACCGCCGTGTCGACCACCTCGTTGCCCAACAGCGCACGTTGCGCCTGCAGCGCTGCGATGCTGGTTTCAAGCTGTTGAACGGTGCGCGCCATGAGCAACATTGTCGGCCTTGAAACACAACTTCAGCCGACCCGCGCCCGAGGCCCACGCCCGCATGCAGAATCCAGTCCAGCGCAACCCCACCGCCGCGCCAGCTCGCGGCCGCCCCCATCATGGAAGTCCCCACCCTGGAACTGCAGCCCGCGTCCAAGATCCTCCTCATCGGTGGCGAGAAGGGCGGTGTCGGCAAGTCGCTGGTGTCGCGTTTGCTGGCGCAGCACTTCATCGACCACAAGGTGCCTTTTGTGGGCTTCGACACCGACCGCTCGCACGGCAGCCTGCTGCGCTTTTACGCCGGCTATGCCAGCCCGGTGCTGGTTGACCACTACGAAGCGCTGGACCACATCATCGAAAGCGCGGTCGAACAACCCGGCCGGCGGGTGCTGGTTGACCTGGCCGCACAAACCCACGAACCGCTGGTGCGCTGGATGGACGAGTCGGGCGTGCTGGACCTGGCCGACCTGTCGGGCATCACCTTGCAGTACTGGCATGTGATGGACGCCGGGCGCGACAGCGTTGACCTGCTGGAACGCCTGCTCGACCGCTTTGGCCAGCGCCTGCATTACGTGCTGGTCTGCAACGAACTGCGCGGCGACGATTTTTCGCTGCTGGAAAAGTCAGGCCAGCTCGACCGCGCCCGTGGCCTGGGCGCCAAGACCGTGGGCCTGCGCCGGTTGCAAGACGCCATCATGCAAAAGATCGACGGCAAGAACGCCAGCTTCTGGGCTGCGGCCAATGTCAGCGGCAGCGAAGGCCCAGGCCTGGGCCTGATGGAGCGCCAGCGGCTCAGGCTGTGGCTGCACCACGCCAACGGGCAACTGGCCAAAGCCGGGCCCTGACCCGCTGGGCATCGGGCGCTGCGGGTCAGGGAGTCGTGGCCTGCTGCGCCCGCCCAAGCACCCGTGAATCTGTCGCTCAGCAGGGCGCCGTCATTCAGCGGATGGGGTTCAACCCTCGTCGCGCGCCAGACGTTCGCTCTTCCAATAGACATCGTCCCCACCCAGCCCGTCCAGGTTGGCGCGGTTGAGCACCCGCGCCAGCACAAACATCAGATCCGACAAGCGGTTCAGGTACTGGCGCGGCGCCTCGTTGATGGTTTCTGACGCAGCCAGCGCCACCACCGCCCTCTCGGCACGGCGGGCCACGGTGCGACTGACATGCGCCAGCGCTGCACTGCGTGTGCCGGCGGGCAGGATGAATTCCTTCAGTCTGGGCAACTGCGCGTTGTAGTGGCCCAAGGCCTCGTCCAGCCGCAGCACGGCGGCGGGCTTGAGCAGTTGATAGCCGGGGATGGACAGCTCACCACCCAGGTTGAACAGCTCGTGCTGGATGAGCACCAGCAGCTCGCGCACATCGGCCGGCAGCGGCTCGGCCAGCAACACGCCCAGGCCCGAGTTGAGTTCGTCCACATCGCCCATGGCGGCCACGCGCAGGTGGCTTTTGGGCACCCGGGTGCCGTCACCCAGGCCGGTGGTGCCGTCGTCTCCGGTGCGGGTGGCAATCTGGGTCAGGCGGTTGGACATGGTGGCGGCAGCGGCAGAGTGAGCTGCGATTTTGCCAGCCCTGTCATGCACAGGCCGTGACTGGGCGTTGCGATGCGGCGCGTCAAGGTCCGGCAACTTGGCATGCAACCCCCGGCTGCACCTGCAGCCCGGATTGACCTAGCATCCACAGCACCTCTCTTCACCGAAGAACCACCCCATGAATGCCCCTTTGCCCAACCACGTGATGCCCCGTGTTGAGACCCGCACCATGCCCAGCGCCATGCTGCAGGCGCTGCAACACCACTTTGGCGAACGCTTCAGCACCGCCATGGCGGTGCGCGAACAGCACGGCCGAGGTGAAAGCGTTTATGACGCAGCGCCGCCCGAAGCGGTGGTGTTTTGCGAAAGCAACGACGACGTGGTCTTGGTGGTGAAGCTGGCGCACCAGCACGCCGTGCCCGTCATTCCCTATGGCACGGGCAGTTCGCTCGAAGGCCACCTGCTGGCGGTGCAAGGCGGCGTCAGCGTGGACCTGTCGCGCATGGACAAGATCTTGAGCATCAACGCCGAGGACCTGACGGTCACCGTGCAGGCCGGCGTCACGCGCGAGCAGCTCAACCGCGAGATCAAGGACACGGGCCTGTTCTTTCCCATCGACCCCGGTGCCAACGCGTCACTGGGCGGCATGGCGGCCACCCGCGCCAGCGGCACCAACGCCGTGCGCTACGGCACCATGCGTGAAAACGTGCTGGGGCTGACGGTCATCACGGCGCAGGGCGAGCTCATCCACACCGGCACACGGGCCAAGAAGAGCAGCGCGGGTTATGACCTGACGCGCCTGATGGTGGGCAGTGAGGGCACGCTGGGCGTGATGACCGAAGTGACGCTGCGCCTGTTCCCGCTGCCTGAAGCCGTCACCGCTGCGGTGTGCAACTTCGACAGCGTGGACGCCGCCGTGCAGACCACCATCCAGATCATCCAGATGGGCGTGCCCATCGCCCGCTGCGAGCTGCTGGACGCCAACGCCATCCGTGCCGTCAACCGGCACAGCAAGCTGTCGCTGCATGAGTCGCCACTGCTGCTGATGGAGTTCCATGGCAGCGAAGCCAGCGTGCAGGAACAAGCTGAAACCGTGCAGGCGCTGGCCGCCGAGCACGGCGGCCAGGCCTTTCAGTGGGCCCGCACACCCGAAGAACGCAGCAAGCTGTGGGCGGCGCGCCACCAAAGTTACTTTGCGGCGCTGCAGATGCGCCCGGGCTGCCGCTGCCAGAGCAGCGACACCTGCGTGCCGATCTCGCGCTTGGCTGAAAGCATCAACGACAGCGTGGCCGAGGCCGAGACCTCAGGCATTCCGTACTGGATCGTCGGCCATGTGGGCGACGGCAACTTCCACCTCAGCTACCTGATGGACCCCAACGACAGCGCCGAGGTGGCCGAGGTCGAGCGCCTGAACGTGCTGATGGTGCAGCGCGCCATCCGCCTGGGTGGCACCTGCACCGGCGAGCACGGCATTGGGCTGCACAAGATGGGTTACCTGGTCGAAGAAGCCGGGCTGGGCGCGGTGGACATGATGCGCAGCATCAAGCGCGCGCTCGACCCGAAGAACATCATGAACCCGGGCAAGGTGTTTACGGCCTGAACGTTCTGGGCGATCTGGGCGATCTGGGCGATCAAGGCAACTGAGCCGAAATCTCCAGCAGCAGGCCGGTGGTGCCCACTTTCACGGGCTCGGACAGGCCTTCAAGGTCACCGGGCTGCGGCATGGCCTGGCCCGACTTGCTGATGCGGGCGCCGACGATCACACGTTGGGCGCCGGACAAGCGCGCTGCGGGCGACATCGACGTGCTGTCGTCCAACGTGAAAGCAAACGGCAGGTCCTTGACCTGCTTGCGCACGATGGCCAACGGCATGCGCGAGCCTTCGGCCGGGCGGGCGAAGATGAACACCAGGTCCTCGGGCGAGGCCAAGGCCTGAAGCTTGGGGCTCAGCCGAACCGTGCCGGAAACGGCTGAGGCGGCCAAGGCGGCGGCCACCGGGGCGGCAGCCTGGAGTGCCGCCACCGCAGGCACTGCCCCGGCCGCAGGTGGCAGCTTGCCGCGTTCGCGCGCCGCCTTTGCACCGTCGCGCGCCATCTGGACAAATTCCTGGTCTGCCGGGCCGATGCTCACCACGCGGTCCCAATAGCGCACCGCCACGGCGTGATCTTCGCGGTCGAAGGCGGCCGAACCTGCCAGCACCAGCGCCTTCAGGTTGTCAGGCTCCAGCTTCAATGCGCGCTCGATCAAGCGCAACGGCTCGCCTTGCAGCGTGCGGCCGTTCTTGACCGCCAGCGCGTCGGCGTAGTCGACCAGCGTGTTGGCGTCATCTGGCCGCAGCTTGACCAGCCGTTCGTAGGCTTCCAAGGCCTGCGGCAAGCGGCCCAGCATCATCTGCGCGCGGCCCAGCATCAGCCAGCCTTCGGCGTCGTCGGGGCGGCCTTGCATGCGCTCGGCCAGCTGGGCGACCATGGCCTCGACCTGTTCGCGAGTGGGGGCCTGGTCCGTGGCTGCAGACGCACCAGGGGCCGGGGCTTTCAGCTTGGCCACAACCTGATCCGAGGTCTTGCCCACCACCTGCGGCGCCCCGGTGTAGAGGTAGCCTGCGCCCGCCAGGCCCACCACAAAAACGCCCACGCACAGGGTCAGCAGCATGCTTGGGCGAACGGAGGCGGGGGCTTGCTGCAAAGCCTGTGGGGGCGGTGACGCTGGCGCTGGCGCTGACGACGGCGACGGTGACAACGCAGGCGTCTGCTCTGGCGGCAAATTCACGGGGTCGCTCACTTTTCTACAGGCCTTTTTCGGGCGCTCTTTCGGGCATTTCTTCAGGCTCAAACCGGTCATCGCCCAGGCGGCCGCGGCGGCGCAGCAGCAGCCACAAGGCCAGCAGCCCGGCGCCCAGCATTAACGGCGGGCCGTACCACAGCAGCAGCGTGGTGCTCTTGACCGGCGGGCGGTAGAGCACAAAGTCGCCGTAGCGCGCCGTCATGTAGTCGAACACCTGCTGCTCGGTTTGGCCTTTGCGCAACATCTCGCGCACCTGGTTGCGCAGGTCGACCGCCAGCTCGGCGTTCGACCCGGCGATGGTTTCGTTCTGGCACACCAGGCAACGCAGTTCACTGGACACACGCATCACGCGGACTTCCAGCGCCGGGTCGGCCGACGCGGGTGCGGCTTCGCGCGCGGCTGCAGGCGCGTGTAGAGCCAACGCCAGCGCCAGACCCAAGACAAAGCACCAGCACAGCGCAACAAAAACGCTGGGGACCGATCGCGACATCACCCACTGGACAAGACCCGCGGCAACGCGTGGCAGGGTGTCAGGCGCCCGCATTCAGTTCTTTCAACAGAGGCTCGATGCGCTTGCGCACCACATCCGGTGTCAGCGGGCCCACATGCTTCAGGCGGATGACACCTTGGCGGTCGATGATGAAGGTCTCGGGCACACCATAAACGCCAAAGTCGATGCCCACGCGCCCATCGGCGTCCACCAAATTGGCGCGGTAGGGGTTGCCCAGGCTGGCCAGCCAGCTGCGGGCCGCCGGGCCGGCGTCTTTGTAGTTCAGCCCGTAAACCGGCACCAGCTGGCGCCTAGCGATGTCAATCACCAGCGGGTGCTCTTCGCGGCAGGGCGCGCACCAGGACGCCCACACGTTGAGCATCCAGACCTGCCCCAGCAGGTCTTCGCGGCTGACCTTTTGGGTGGGGTCGTCCAGCCGCGGCAATACAAAGGCGGGCGCCGGTTTGCCGATCAGCGGTGACGGCACCTCGCGCGGGTTCAGGCCCAAGCCCAGCGCCAGGAAGGCCACGATGGCCGCAAACATCGCCAGCGGCAGCAAGAACTTCAGCATGTTCATGCTGCCGCGCCGGGCGCGGGTTCACCCGTCGCAGCCGGCACGCGGTGGGCGGCTGGACTGCGGCTGCGGTAGCGCCGGTCGGTCACCGCCAGCACACCGCCCAGCCCCATCAGCAGGCAGCCGGCCCAGATCCACGACACAAAGGGCTTGACCCAGATGCGCACCAGCCAGGTCTGGCCCTCAATGACCTCGCCCATCTGCACATACAGGTCGCCTTGAAGGCGGGTGTGGATGGCGGCTTCGGTCATCGGGTTGCGTTGCACGCGGTAGACGCGCTTTTCGGGGTACATGTCGGTCAAGGGGCGGCCACCCTGGGTGACGGCCAGGTGGCCGCGCACGGCCTGGTAGTTGGGGCCTTGGACCGGCTGCGCGCCCATGTAGGTGAAGGTGTAGCCGTTGACGGTGGTGCTGTCGCCCGGGCTCATGGCCACGTCGCGCTCGATGTCGTGGGTACCGACCATGGTGACGCCAAAGATGAACACCGCCACGCCCAAGTGGGCCAGCCACATGCCGGCCGTGGCGCGCGGCACCTGGCCCAGGCGGTGCAGCAGGCTGGCGCGAAGACCGCCGGTCGGGCGCACACGCTCCCACATTTCGGTGCCCACCGAGGTCAGCACCCAGAAGGCCATCAGCAGACCCACCACCGACATCAGCGTGATCTTGCCGCCCAGCCAGGCCGTGAGCGCGGCGCTGACCAGCGTGACACCCGCTGCCCAACGCAGGCGTTTGCCCAGCGCGGGCAGTTCGTCGTTCTTCCAGCGCGCCAGTGGGCCCACGCCCATGAAAAACACCAGCACCGCCATGATCGGCACAAACACCGCGTCGAAGTAGGGTGCGCCGACCGAGATCTTGCCCAGGCCCAGCGCGTCCAGGATCAGCGGGTACAGCGTGCCCAGCATGACCGCGGCGGTGGCCACCAACAACAGCACGTTGTTGGCCAGCAGCAGCGTCTCGCGCGACAAACTCGAGAACCGCGCGCCCAGGCCCACGCTGGGCGCGCGCCAGGCAAACAGCGTCAGCGCCGCACCCACGGTGACGGCCAGCATGATCAGGATGAAGAGACCGCGCGCCGGGTCGCTGGCAAACGAGTGCACCGAGGTGATGACGCCCGAGCGCACCAGGAACGTCCCCAGCAGCGACAAGGAATAAGCCGAAATCGCCAGCAGCACCGTCCAGGCCTTGAAGCTGCCACGTTTTTCAGTCACCGCCAGCGAATGGATCAGCGCGGTGGCCACCAGCCAGGGCATGAAAGACGCGTTTTCCACCGCGTCCCAAAACCACCAGCCGCCCCAGCCCAGTTCGTAATAGGCCCACCAGCTGCCCAAGGCAATGCCGAAGGTGAGAAAGGCCCAGGCCACCGTGACCCACGGGCGGCTCCAGCGTGCCCACTGGGCGTCCAGGTTGCCACCGATCAGCGCCGCCACGGCAAAGGCAAACGCCACCGACATGCCGACATAGCCCATGTAGAGCATGGGCGGGTGGAAGATCATGCCCGGGTCTTGCAGCTGCGGGTTGAGGTCGCGGCCGTCCAGCGGCACCGGGAAGAGGCGCTCGAACGGGTTGGACGTGAGCAGCACAAACAGCAGGAAGGTCAGCGTCAGCCACCCCATCACGGCCAGGATGCGCGCCAGCACCGGCTGCGGCAGGTTGCGGCTGAAGAGGGCCACTGAACTGGTCCAGGCGGCCTGCATCAACAGCCACAACACCATCGAGCCTTCATGGCTGCCCCACGAGGCCGCCACGCGGTACATCACTGGCAGCGCGCTGTTGGAATGCTCGGCCACGTTGAGCACCGAAAAGTCGTTGTTGACAAAGCTGACCACCAGGCAGACAAAACTGAAGGTGATCAGCGCCAGCAGGACCTGGGACAAGGGCCGGGCCAGCGCCATCCAATCGCCACGGGCACGCTGCGCGCCCACCATGGGCACGGTGCCCAGCGCCAAGGTCACCCCCACCGCCAGCCACAGCGCAAAGTGGCCCAGTTCGGGAATCATGGTTTGGCCCCGCTGGTTGCGGCCGGGGCCGCAACGGTCTCACCCAGACGCGACTGCCCCAGCTGTGCCCGCTTGATGGCGTCGGCGGCCTCGGGCGGCATGTAGTTCTCGTCGTGTTTGGCCAGCACTTCGCGGGCCACGAACACGCCGTCCGCCAACTGCCCCTGGGCGACCACGCCTTTGCCCTCTTGAAACAGGTCGGGCAGGATGCCCTGGTAACGCACCGGCACCGTCTTGGCCGTGTCGGTGACGACAAAGTTCACCACCAGACCGTCGCGCTTGACGCTGCCGGTCTGCACCATGCCGCCAATGCGAAAGGTGCGGTTGGCTGGCGCTTCGTTGGCCAGCACCTGGGTCGGCGAAAAGAAAAACACCATGTTGCTTTGAAAGGCGTTCATCACCAGCGCCGCGATCGCGGCCACCGCGACCAGCACACCGCCGGCCAGGGCCAGGCGTTTTTGACGGGGTTTCATGGCAAGGGCTCCGCGGCAGCGCGCACCGCTTCAAGGGCCTGGCGCCGGCGCCGTGCGGCGGCCCAAGGTTCCAGGGTCATCAACAACAGGGCCCCGCCGTAGGAGCCCCACACATACAAACCGTAGCCGCCCATGTGGACGAACTCGCTGAAATTGTTCCAGATCACCCTGCGTCTCCTGCGCGGTCGGCCAGCCAGGCGGTGTGCCGCTCGCGTTCGGCAATGATGGCCCGCGCCCGCGTGAAGGTCACCGCAAAAGCGTAAGCCCAGCAAGCCAATGTCATCAACAGCATGGCGGTCAGCATGGTGCTGGCCATCTTGGGCGCGGCCGTCGCACTGATGGTGGCACCTTGGTGAAGCGTGTTCCACCAGATCACCGAGAAGTAGATGATGGGAATGTTGACCACGCCCACCACCGCCAGCAAGGCGCTGGCCTGGTCGGCCCGGCGTTGGTCGTCGATGGCGGCCACCAGGGCCAGATAGCCCAGGTACAAGAACAGCAGGATCAATTCGGACGTGAGCCGCGCGTCCCACACCCACCAGGCGCCCCAGGTCGGCTTGCCCCACAGGGCCCCTGTCCACAGCGCCAGCACCGTGAACATGGCGCCGGTGGGGGCGATGGCCCGCGCCATCATCGACGCCATGCGAGCCCGAAAAGCCCAGCCAATGGCCGCCCAGAAGGCCATCACCAGATAGAGCCACATCGACATCCAGGCCGTTGGCACGTGGAGGAAGATGATGCGGTAGGCGTCGCCCTGCGTGGCGTCGGTGGGCGCGACCAGAAAGCCGATGTAAAGGCCAGCCGCCGCCAGGATCAGCGTGGCCCCCCAAAACCAGGGCACCAGCACACCCGCAGCCGCGTCAAAACGCGATGGGGCGGCAAAGTTGAAGAAGCGCAGGCGTGGGCTCATCGGCAAGGGCTGCAGGGAATCTGGGGTCCGTGAATGGGTTCAAGCAGGTTCACTTGGGGCTCAGGTTGGGGGCTTGGTTGGGGGCTCAGTTGGCGAGGCTCAGTCGGGCGTTCCGTTGCATGTTCAATCGGTCGAAATGCGCAGCGCAGCGGCGGTGGCCCAAGGCGCGCCCAGCAGCGTGCCGATCAGCAGCGCGCCGAGCAGCGAAAAGTGCCCCGACGGGCCCACGCCCGCTTCCACGGCAGCCACGGCGCCGGCCCCAAAGATCAGCGCGGGCACGGTCAACGGCAAGACGATCAAGATCAACAGCATGCCACCACCGCGCAGCCCCAGCGTCAACGCGGCCCCTAAGCCCCCCAGCAGACTGAGGATAGGCGTGCCCAAGGCCAGGCTGATCATCAACGCGCCCAAAGACGCCCACGACAGCCCGAACATCAAGCCGACCAGCGGCGCGGTGACGATCAGCGGCAGGCCGTGGGTCAGCCAGTGCGCCGCGCTTTTGGCCAAGGCCACCACCAGGGCCGACTGCGGGGCCAGCAGCAGTTGATCGAGTGAACCGTCAGCCAGGTCGGCCGCGTAAAGGTGCTGCACCGACAACATGGTGGCCAGCAAGGCGCCGACCCAGGCAATGCCGGGCGCCATGGCGCGCAGGGTTTGCGGCTCGGGGCCCACGCCCAGCGGGAACAAGCTGGCCGAGACGATGAAAAACGCCACCGGCAGCAACGCGTCCACTGGGCGGCGCTGCACCAGGTGCAGCTCGCGCAGCAAAACAGCCAGGAAGAGGGCGCGCATCGGGGTTGGCTCTGCGTCGCCTAGCGTTGAAGCGCCTGCAGGGCCAGGTCCAGGTCCATGTCCAGGTCCAGAACCACGGGCACCGGGTTCTGCAACACCAGCGCCTGGTGGCTGGTCAACAGCGTGCTGCCGCCCGCCGCCGCGTGTTCTGACAGCAGGCCGTTCAGGCGGCCGAAGCCGTCGTCGTCCAGCGCGTCAAACGGTTCGTCGAGCAGCCAAACCGACGGCGGCTGCGGCAAGGCCAGCCGGGCCAAGGCCACGCGGCGGCGTTGGCCTTGGCTGAGCGTGCGCACCGGCCGCGCCGCCAAGGGCGCAACGCCCAGGCGTTCCAAGGCCATGGTGAGCTGGCTTTCCGTGGCCGGGCGGCCCTGCAGCTGAGCCAGGAAACGCAGGCACTCCAGGACCGTCAGGTCGTCTTTCAGCGCGTTGGCGTGGGCGATGAACACCAGCCGTTCGCGCCAGGCCGGCCCTGCGACCGGCAGCGCCACGGCGTCGCAGTGAACCGCACCTTCGGCCGGCGTGGACAGCCCCGCCAACAAGCGCAGCAGGCTGGTCTTGCCACGGCCATTGCGGCCGCGCAGCCACACCACCTGACCGGGCTGCAGCGCGAAGCTCAGCTTGCGAAAAAGGGGCCTGCCGCCTCGTTCACACGCCAGATTCACGGCCGCGAGCACAGGCGCCATTGCATCAGATGCCGTGACAACCTCCAAAGGACGTGCAGGCACCCTGCAGGCTGCCGCCAACCGGGGCAGGCGCGGTGAAGTCGGTGTTCATGTGCGGTCTGGTGGATCAGGGTGGGGGCATGCCACCAGCGGCTGCGCGGGTGCTTGCGCCTGGCTTTTTGCCCACTGCGGATTGTGATCGCTCGCCCGTCGGTCCAGCCCCGAACCCGCCAAAGACCGTGTTGGCGGCAACTTGGCGCGACCTGGGCCCATCGCACGCCCATTCGAGTGTGTGGTGAGTGGCCCCTTCTCTGGGTACGATCGCCGGATGCAGCATCTGGGCCTGGAACCGTCGCCACCACGCGCATGGCACGCATGGCACGCATGGCACGCAGGGTGGCGCTGCGCAAGGCGCACCGGGTGCGGCTTGGCGCTGGCCCTGGGCTTCACCCTGACGCCGGCCCAGACCGAAACCGACAACCCGACGCTGGTGATCGAGCTGGGCTCGCACAGCGCACCGGTTCGGCGCATCGACGTTGACCCCAGCCGCGGCGTGGCCGTGACGGCTTCCGACGACCGCACCGCCCGCATCTGGGACCTGGGCAGCGGTGAACTGCGCCACGTGCTGCGCCCGCTGGCCCAGGGTGCCGAGGTGGGGCGCCTGTACGGGGCGGCCATCCACCCCACGCAGCCGCTGGTGGCGGTGGCCGGCACCTCGGGCAGTGCCCAGACCCAGCACCTGATCTACCTTTTCAACCTGGACAGCGGCGCCTTGGTGCGCACCATCGATGCGCAGGCCGGCGACATCCGCAAGCTGGTCTGGTCCGCCGACGGCACGGTGTTGCTGGCCGGTTACAACGGCACCCACGGCGTGCGCGCCTTTGCGCTGGACGGCCGTGCCCTGCTTGACGACCGGTTCCCCGGCCCGGTGTTTGGTGTGGCCGTGGGCTCGGGCGGCCAAGCCGCCGCCGTCGGCCTGGATGGCACGGTTCGCACCTACCGGGTCGGCAACGGCAGTGCGGTGGTGGCCAACACCACGTTTGTTGCAGGCCGCAGGCCCGCCGGTGTGGCCTTCAGCCCCGACGGCAGCCGCCTGGCCGTGGCCTACGCCACCCCGCGCGAAGGACCCGAGGTCTTTGACGCCGCCACGCTGCGCAGCACCGGCCGGCTGGGCGCCGAGACCCTGTTTGGTGGCGACTGGCGCGTGCTGGCCTGGTCGGCCGACGGCCGCTCGGTGTTTGTGGGCGGCACCGCCTACACCCAAGCGTTGCGGTTTCCGGTGCAACAGCTCGACGTGGCCAGCGGCCGCGTGCTGGCCACCATCGACGCGGCCAGCGACAGCGTCACCGACCTGCTGGCCCTGCCCAACGGCGAGCTGGCCTTCACCAGCTTTGACGGCAGCTGGGGCCTGATCGCCCAAGGGCGGGTGGCCAAGCGGGTCGGTGCCGCGGTGGTCACGGTGCGTGGCAATGCGCCGCTGGACCTGGAGCTCAGTGCCGACGCGCGCGCCGTGCGCTGGGGCACGGCGGGCAGCCACGGCGGCTTTGGTTTTGCGTTTGACAAGCGGCGGCTGCAGAAGGCGCCGCCAGCGCCGCTGCGCAAGCCTGAGACCCGCTTTGGCTTGTTCAACGCGCCGACCGACTGGAACCAGGAATCACGCCCACCGGTGATCGGCGGCCGGCCGATGGCCTTGGCCGCCGACGAGCGCGGCCGCGCGTTGGCGGTGCTGCGTGGCGCGCAGCCTGCGGCCGTGGTGGGCACCAACCGCGCGCTCTACCGGGTGACCGAACAAGGTGTCGTGGCTTGGCGGGTGGCACTGGACACCGAGATCCGCGCCGTCAACAGCAGCGCCGACGGCCGCCTGCTGGTGGGCGCGATGGCCGACGGCACCGTGCGCTGGTGGCGCGCCAGCGACGGCCGCCAGCTGCTGACCCTGCTGGCCCAGGCCGACGGCCGCTGGGTGCTGTGGACACCCTCGGGCTATTACGACGCCAGCGTCGGCGCTGACCAGGTGGTGGGCTGGGCCCTGCCGCGCGGCCAGCAACAGGCCATGAGCTACTTCTCGCTGAACCGCTTTCGCGACCGCTTCAACCGGCCCGACCTGATCGACGCCGTTCTGGTCCACTTGGATGAAGGACTTGCACTGGCCGCGCTGGCCAGCGCCGAAGACCGCGCCCGCCAAGCGCTGGAGCAACGCGCCCGCGACCAGGCTGCTGCGGCCCGTGTGGCCCAAGCCGCAGCCACCGAGCAGGCCCAACAGGCCGCGCAGCGCGAAGCGCAAGCACGGCTGGCGGCCGAACAAGCGGCCCGTGAAAGCCAGCAAAAGGCGCAGACCGCCAAGCTGGCGCAGGAAGAAGCCTTGCGCCAGGCCCAGGCCGAAGCAACCCGCGCCGCATTGGCCTTGCAGGCCCAGGCCGCCGCACAAGCCGCGCAGGCCGAGCAAGCCCGCCAGGCCGCCTTGCGCGAGCAGCAGGCCCGCGCCGTCGCCGAACAAGCGGCACGTGACAGCGCTGCCCGCGCTGAAGAAGCCCGTTTGGCCGAAGCGCGTCGGCTGGCTGCCGCCACCCTGGCCCAGGCCCAGCGCGAAGAAGCCGAACGTGAAGCGGCGCGTCGCCTGGCCCTGGCCCGCGTTGCAGCCGAGCAAGCTGCAGTGGCGCAGTTGGCCGCAGCCCAGGCCGAACAAGCCCGGGCGGCCCAAGAAGTGGACCAGTCGCGTCGCCTGGCCCTGGCCCGTGAACAGGCCGCCCGCGAACTGGCCACGCGCCAGGCGGCCGAACGCGAAGCCGCGCGCCTGCAGGCGCTGGCGCAGGCTGAAGCGGTGGCCGCCGCCCAGCGTGAACTGGCCCAGCGCGAGGCCGCGCTGGAAGCCCAACGCCAAGCCAGCCGCCTGGAAGAGGCCCGCGCTGCCGCCGTGCGGGAAGCCCAGATTCGCGAAGCGGCTGTGCGGGCTGTGGCACTGGAAGCCGCCGCCCTGGAAGCGGCCGCCCAAGCCCGGCGTGCGCTGCAGGCGCTGAAGGCGATTGAATTTCCGCCGGCGCTGCAGGCGGTGTCGTCGTTGCGGGTGAAGGCCACCACGGCCGAGGTTTCGCTGCCCTTCGCGTTGCAATCGGCCGCGGCGGCCGGCGACGTGGACGTGCAGGTGCGCATCAACGGCCGGCCCGCGCAGCCGGCCAACCTGGTCATGCCCAAGTCCATCGACGGCCGCAGCCAAGGCTTGGCCAAGGTGCAGGTGGGCGAAGGTCGCACCCAGGTCGAGGTCATTGCCATCAACCGCTTCGGCGTGTCCGAGGCGCTGGCTTTCATCATCGACCGCGACGCCGCGCCCGCCCTGCCCGGTGTGGTGCGGCCACCCACGCCACCCAGCGTTGACCTATATGTGCTGTCCATCGGCGTGGCCCGGTACGCCCGCAGCGACTACAACCTGGGCCTGGCCGCCAAGGACGCACGCGACTTTGGTGCCGCCATGCAAGGTCAGGAAGGGCGCTTGTACCGGCGTGTCATCGTTCGCACCCTGACCGATACCCAAGCCACCCGCAGCGCCGTGCTGCGTGAACTGGAGGCCCTGCGCACCAACGTAGGGGCCAACGACGTGGCGATGGTTTTTGTGGCCGGCCATGGCATCAACGACGCCGCCGGCAACTACTTCTTTTTGCCCCACGACGGCCAACACGAACGGCTGTTGACCACCGCCGTGCCGCAAGCCGCGTTGGTCTCGGGTCTGAGCAAGATCCGCGGCAAGACCATTTTGTTCGTCGACACCTGCTTTGCCGGCAATGCCCTGGGTGCGCTGTCGAAGTCGACCCGACAAACCGAAAAACTGATCAACGACCTGTCGTCGTCCGAAAACGGCGTGGTGGTGTTTGCTTCCAGCACCGGCCACGAAGAATCCGAAGAAAAAGACGAGTGGGGCAACGGCGCCTTTACCAAGGCCTTGCTCGACGGGCTGGCTGGCAAGGCCGACTTCATGCGTGCCGGGCGCGTGACCTATGCCGGCCTGAACCTCTACGTGTCCGAAGAGGTCAACCGCCTGACTTCTGGGCGACAACGGCCGGTCTTCATCTCCCCCCGCGGCGTGCCTGACTTTGCAGTGGCGCGGCTGTAAAGGCCGCTTGAACACGGCGCAGCGCAGGCCACCATCTGGCCCGGCCCGCCCAGCCACCCACCCTCTAAAGTGGGGATGGACCCGCGTTGTGGCGATGGGAACCGTGGGCTAAGCTCGGGCGGAAACACCGGCGAGGGGTCTGCACCGGGCGCAACGCACGCCACCCCTGCCTTGCACTTCCAGAGGGATGGTCATGACAGCACGCGACAACCTGGCCCGAGTGGGCAGCCTGATGGCCTTGCTGGCCCTGAGCAGTTGCGGCGGTGGCGGCGGCAGTGAGGCCGAGGCCCCAGCCCCGCCCACAGCCGCGTCGTGCGCCAACCGCCCAAATGAGTTTGTCGGTGTCTGTACCGGTTTCCCCGACAGCGGCAACCTCGACTGGAACGCCGGTGGCTCCGGCGACGGCGGCGCGGGCGATGGCGGCGGCGCCAGTGGCGACGGCGGCGTGGGTGCTGGCGGTGACTTTGGCCAGTTTCGCAACGTCAACATCAGCGTCTTCAATGACAGCGGCGCCTTGCTGGGCACCGCGCCCACCGACAACGTCAAGGGCATGGTCACCATCCGCCCTGGCGCCAACTACCGCGGCTCGCTGCGGGTCGAGTTGCGTGGCGGCGCGGGCGCGCAGTACTTTGAAGAAGGCACCAACCGCTTTGTCGACTTCCCGGCCGACCGTGTGATCCGCGTCATCGTGCCGCGGGTCGACAAGAACATCGGCCTCACCGCTTTCACCGAAGCCGCCTACCAACTGCTGACCCAAGGCAGCACGCCCGACAGCGTGGGCACCGGCGTCAACCCCACGCCGGCGCAAATTGCCGCGGCCAACGCGCGCGTGGCCGCGCTGCTCAACGAGCACGTGCCCAAGGCCCTGGAAGTGCCCGACATCACGCGGCTGCCCTTCATCAAGTCCAATCTGGTCCTGCCGGGCACCATCACGCCCACCGCGCGCGGCGTTTATGGCGTGGTCAACGGCGCGTTTTCCAAGCAAGCCGCGCTGTACAACACCGGCAGCGGCACACCCACGCTGGACGCCGTGGCCCAGCTGGCCGAAGACCTGCGCGACGGTGTGCTCGACGGCCGCAACGGCAACGCGCCGTCAGCGCCCGCCAACAAGCGCACCTACGACCCGCAAACCCTGACCAGTGAACTGACCTCAGCCCTGGCCCACCAGGCCGAACGCTTTGGCAACCTGGCAGTGCAAGACACCTTGCCACCGGTGCTCAACTACGGCGGCACGCGCTACGAGGGCTACCTGTTCGACAGCTCGGTGCCACGCCGCCGCCTCGCGGTTAGCACCGTGGCCGGCTGGCTGGCCGGCAACAACCTCAACCTGACGGTGGGCCAAGCCCTGCCCAAGGCCCTGCCCAACGGGCAGGCGGTGTTCGGGATGATCAGCAACATGGGCCACGGGGGCGCCTTCTTCAAGATCGACAACACCGACACCACCACCGACCCGGTCTACCGGGTCTACGCGCTGGGCGACAACGTCAACGGCGAACTGGGCACCGGTAGCCAGACCTCGACCAACCGGGCCTTGGTCGAGATCACACTGCCCGGCCCCTTGACCCACGCCGCCGGCGGCTTTGCCCACACGGTGCTGCGGCTGGCCGACGGGCGGGTCTTCACGCTGGGCGACAACACCTTTGGCCAGCTGGGCCAGGGCGTCGACGGCAGCACCTTGCAGCGCTCCAGCACAGCGCTGGTGGTCAACCTGCCCGCAGCGGCCGGCGGCGCCGTGGCGGTGGCCGCCACCAGCGTGGCGTCGTATGCGCTGATGGCCGACGGCAGCGTCTACACCTGGGGCAGCAATGGAGGCTTCGCGCTGATGGGCAACGGCCAGGCCAC
This sequence comes from Rubrivivax sp., assembly GCA_043774975.1. GTDB lineage: Bacteria > Pseudomonadota > Gammaproteobacteria > Burkholderiales > Burkholderiaceae_C > Rubrivivax. The sequence continues at coordinate 966 of JAYVSX010000243.1, read as the reverse complement.
CGGCATGGCCACCACGCCAGTGTTGGTCAATGGCCTGAGCGACGTGGTGCAGATCAGCGCCCGCGACAACGACGTGGTGGTGCTCAAGCGCGACCAGTCCATCTGGCAGTGGGGCGCGAACCCAGCCGATGTCAACGCCTACACCGACAGCGACGTATCGGGCGCCTACCGCGGTGGTAACCGCGTGCCCACCGCCGTGGCCGGCCTGCCCACCCGCACGGTGGGCTTGCGCACCGAGCCCATCCCGGTGCGCAAGATCATCACCGAGCAGGGCGTCTTTGCGGCGCTGCTGAACAACGGCCATGTGTACAGCTGGGGCGTGCACTTCGACCTCACCGCCAAAGGCGTGCTGCGCGACCTGACTGCAGCCCGTGTGCTGGGCCTGCCACCGGTGCGCGACATGATGCCGGGCGGCTTTGTCGGCTACGGCGCGCGCCCCTTTGACCGCCTGACCGCGATGGGCGTGGACTACAGCGGCGGCATGTGGAAGATCCGCGGCCGGGTGGCCGAGCGCTTTGACCCGGCCAACCCCACCGCGCAGCGGCGCACCCAAAGCGGCATCGCCATCACGCAAACCTGCTCGACATGCCACACCTTCCTGGACCAGTCGCTGGAAACCCTGCGCGAGCGCCAGCTGGCCGAAGCCCCGGTGCCGGCCGGTGCAGCGGTTTGCGCGCCGCCGACCAGCTTTCACGTGGCGTCCAATGGTTCGTCCTTCATCCGTGCCGAGACCGAGTGCATCCAGTGCCACAACCCGGCCCGCCTGGACCCGGCCTATGCCGGCGTGCTCAGGCCCGCCTTTGTCTCGTCAGGTGGTTGGCCCGACTGCAACAAGCCGAGCAACCTGCCAGCGCGTGTGAGCATCGCAGCCACGCCCATCACCGGGGCCTGCACGATTCCCGTGGGGCACGCCTTCACACCGCCAGGCACGGTGTGCTCGAGCTGCCACAACAGCGTGGCCGCGCG
>JAYVSX010000242.1:0-13664 GCA_043774975.1 Rubrivivax sp. | reverse complement strand
CTGGGCACGGCACTGCTGGCGCGCGCAGAACAGGTGGCCAGCGAACACGGCGCCACAGTGCTGTGGCTCACGCCCTGGGTCTACAACCACCGGGCTCTGGCTTTCTACGCCAGGCGTGGCTACACCGACCATGGTGCGACGCTCTTCACCTTTGAAGGTGAGTCGCATGAGAACCGAGTCTTTGCGAAACGCCTCTGCCTGTAGGTCGTATGTCGGGCCCCGCAGGGTAGGTGCACCTCCCCGGACGGCAACCCCGTGTTGATTGACCAGCACGTGTAGCCCGCCTTTCGGCGCCCAAGCCGATGCCTGGCAGCAGCGCTAGGCCAAGGCCGCGCGTGCAAACGGGTTTCGAATGGTCAGCTTGCGATTGAAGACCTGCCCGTCTTGCATGTCTTCGCTCCACAGCGTCTTGCACCCGGCCAACAAAGCCGCCGAGACGATGAGCGCGTCGTACAGCGACAAGCCATAGCGCTCGGCCAGCTTCACCGCCTGCTCGTGGGTCTGCACAGTCAGGGCCTGCACGTCACAGACCGCGCGAATCTGGGTCAGTACTTCGTTGATGTCGGGCCACGGCATGCGCAGTTTGCGCGACGCAACCGCTGCAAACTCGTTCAGGACCTGCACGCTGACAGTGCCACCGCCGGCCAGCAGTTCCTCAGCCCGGTCGGCCTTGGCCGCGTCGGCCGACAGCAGGTAAAGCAAGACGTTGGTGTCGAAGAACGCTTCACCCGCGCTCATGGGCTTGAACCCTGTCGAAGGTAAAGCCTTCGGGCAGACGGCCGCGGAATTTGCGCAGACGGGCCAACAGCTCACGCGCCCCAGGCGCCTTTTCAACGGCAAAGGACTGATCACCCTTGACGTGGATGTTGATGTGGTCCCCGGGCTTCAAGTCCAAAGCCTCGACCACGGCCGTTGGCAGGCGCACGGCCAGGCTGTTACCCCACTTGGCGACTTGCATGTTGGCTCCAATGATCTACTTGATGGAATGTATATCTTACCTGGGCTGCTGAGCGATGGCCTGCCCTGGCCAACCCCGGCTGGCTCCGGCCATCCCCGGCCTCGCCCAGCCAGCGTTGGGCAGCTTTGGCGAACTTTGGCGAACTTTGGAAATACGCCGTTGGCGCGCTACCTGGCTGCGGCAACCCAGCGGCCCTGGGCCGTCTGGCGCAGCCGGCCCAGGGCCAGCAGGGTGTCCAGCAGGGTGGGCAGGCGTTCCCGCCAGCGGCCCCGGCCCTGAAAGTGGGCGGCCAGTTCTTCCAGGTTGAGGCCACGGCCGGCTTGCGCCAAAACTTCGGCCACATTTTTGATCTGCTCTGGCAGTCCGGTGGGCCAGGGTCGCACCGCCACGGGCCCAGCGGATGCGGGGGCCGCGGGGTCGTCTTCTAGTGCGGCTTCAGCCCCGTCTGCTTCCAACGCCGTGGGGTCCGCCATCAACGTGACTTGCTGGCCGCGGCCTTGCTGAAATGCAGGCCGCAGCCAACGCACCGTGCCAGCCGCTTCTTCGGCGCAGCGCTGCGCGTTCAGCGCCACCAGGCGTTGCAACAGCGTGTCGGTGTCGGCGGGCAGGAACAGGTCAGACCAACCGTAGGCGGCCAGCACGGCGGCGTCCAGTTCGTCGTGCAGGCTCTTGAGCACACCCACCAGCCCATGGTCGTGAACCAGCTTGTCCTTGGCGGTCAGCGCTTCGCCGCTGCGCAGCTTTTCAAGAACGTTGTACAGCCCGGTCAAGGTGACATCGGCGTGGGCGGCTTGGCGCGACTTGCGGTGGGCGTCGATTTGCTCGGCCAGGTGGCGGATGAGGTCAGTCAGTTTTGGGGTCAGGCCAGCCGCAGCAGCTGGAAATGGAAACGGTTCAAAGCAGCGCGACTTGTTATATCTAGGGCGGTCTTCAAGCGTTCCGCCCGTTGCGAGTGCCCATTGAACATGCACAGCGCTCGATAGCACCCCAAGATCAAAGCCGTCATCAAGGCAGAGTGCGATCAACATGTTGTCGGGCAGCACGCCGGCGTCCAAGAACTGAAAGGTCCGATGCTTGGCGGTTTCAACCGTGGCGATGTACCGAGTCAACCCAACCAGCCCCGGCCGCAAGTCCTTGCGAGGCTCCCCAAACAACCACCAGTTGTCGCGGTAGATGGCCCGGTTGTTTTGGTCGCGCTCGGGCTTGACCCGCTCCAGCACCCACTGATACACCGCCGGAAAACGATCGCGCACGGCAGACGCATCCAGCCCCAACAGGTCAATCACCATCACATCGCGCGGCTGGGCGGTGAGGTCGCGGCCATTGCGATATTCACGCAGGTGACGCTCCAGACCAGCCACCGTGCCCAGACCCAAGGCAGCGGCCTGCTCCCGCGTGACGATGAAGCCCGCCCCGTGCAGCTTTACACCGGGCGACGAAACGCCTTCATTCGCCCGCAGCGCCTTTGCACTGGCCACGTTGGCGCCCACCCGCAAATCCGCATGGATCAAGCCCTGCTGCTGCACCAGCGTGACCGCCACTTCACCGTCCACACCGCCGCGTTCCTGCGCCACAGTTTGCAGCCGCCCGGCGCCGGAACCCGCACCCGCAATCGCACCCACCACGCCAGCAACACCCGGCACACCCACCGTCATGGCAATGCGCACCGCAGCACCACTGGCACTGTCAACCCAGGGGTGGTCGGGCACCGCAAAGGCAATCGACAAGCCGCCGTTGTCCATGGCCGCCTGCACGACGCGCCGGTTGAAGGTCTGGCGCAGGCTGTTGGTGGTGATGAAGCCAAACCGGCTGACCTTGCCCGCAGACACCAACGTGGCCGCACGGTGCCACCAGTACATGACGAAGTCAGCGCTCTCGGGCACTTCGGGCCAGGCGCTGCGCAAGGCTTGGGCATAGCCGTCGCCCAAGGCGGCCCGCATCGGCCCCGCGCCAATGAAAGGTGGGTTGCCGACAATGAATTCGGCCGCTGGCCACGTGGCCTGGCGCGGGTTGACGTAGCGCCACTGCACCACCTGCGCCGCTTCGTCAGGCACCTGCTCGCCGGTCACCGGGTGGGCCTTGGTGGTGCTGCCGTCCCAGCGGGAAACCAGTTGCCCGTGGCTGTCGATCAACGGCTCTTGCCGGTCAAAGGCCAGCACGGCGTCGCGGCGTTCGATGTTGCCGTAGTCGTGCACCACGGGTTCGGCCACCCCGGCCCGCCCGATGGTGCGGATGTGCCATTGCAAAAAACCTATCCACAACACCAGCTCGGCCAGCGTGGCAGCGCGGTCGTTGATTTCAATGCCCAAGAGTTGCTGCAGCGTGACCGTCTCGCCGCCCATGTCCAGCGCGTCTTGCGTTTGGCCCAATGCGCCCAGCTGGTTCAGCACCTCGCCTTCCAGCCGCTTCAGGTGCTCCAGCGTCACGTACAAGAAATTGGCGCTGCCACAGGCCGGGTCCAGCACGCGCAGTGTGCACAGGCGGTGCAAAAAGCCCTTCACCTGTTGTCGGGCTTCCTTCCACTTGGCGCGCACCGCCGTGTGGTGGCGGTCGAGCGCGGCAAAGTCTTTCTTGGTTTTCACGGCGGGCGGGTTGGCTTCCAGGGCGCTGGCCTCTTGCGCCAGCGTCAGCGCGGCCACTTGCACATCGGCCCACTCGGCGCGCAGGGGTTCAATCACCGTGGGCATCACCAGGCGTTCAACATAGGCGCGTGGGGTGTAGTGCGCGCCCAGCGCATGGCGTTCGCTGGGGTCCAGCGCGCGCTCCAGCAGCGTGCCAAAGATGGCGGGCTCTACGTCACGCCAGTTGGTGCCCGCGGCTTCGATCAAGCCGTCGACTTGTTCGGCATTGAGCAGCAGGCTGTAGGCAACCGCACCCGCGCCTTTGAAGAGCTTGCCGTTGAAGCGCAGCACGGGCTTGACCAAGGCGGCGCAAAAGCCGCCCTTGTCCATGTCGGCCCACAGATAACGCAGCATCTGTTGCAGCACGGCGGGGTCATCGCGATGCCGTTTCAGCAGTTCGTGGAAAGAACCCTTGGGCAGCAACTCGGCGTCTTCGGCAAACATGCTGAAGATGCAGCGCGACAAGTAGGCCGCCACGTCGGGCGGGCTGTTGCCCGTCAGTTCGAGCGAACGCGCCAGCTTGGCAAGGTGTTGCGACACCGCCCGCGTGACCTTGGCGCTGATCAGCGCCGGGTTCAAGGCGTCGGGGTCGGTCCAGATCAGGCGCAGGCGTTGGCGAGCTTCTGGCAACGTCAAGTCGGCCAGTGCCATGCGGTGGCTGCGCGGGTCAGGAAAGGGTGTGTAGGTGCCGCCACTGCGGCTGAACTCGGCATAGATCTCGAGCACGGTGCCAACGTCCACCACCAGCAAGAAAGGTGGGCGGCCTTCTTCAGCAGGCAAGGCCCGGGCATAGTCTTCAGCCTGTGTACGCGCCTTTTGCAGGCCTACGTCAAATCCTTTCGTGTGACTGCCGGCCTGCAGCTTCTTGGCTTCCAACACAAAGTGGCCGCGGCGGTAGCAATCAGCACGCCCCGGGCTGGTGCTGCCGTTGCCGTGGGTAAAGGTGATGGGCCGCTCAAACATGTAGTCCTGAGCCGCCGTGGCGTGGGGCTTGGGTACTTCAAGCAGGTCACACAGGTCCATCACGAACGACTGTGCAGTCGCCAGTTCACTGGCTGTGACACCCAGCCAGCGCGCTACAAATGCCTGTGCGTCATCGTCGGTTTTCATGGGGCCGCATCATAGGGTGCGGTGTGCGAACCGAACCCGTCAATGCAGTGGCAGGCTGGCTTGTACTGCCGGTGGAATGGGGCGTCAGGTGTAACGCCGCTGGGTCGGTGACGGCAGCACTTCTAAACTACAAGCCGTTACATGTAGCGGCGCTGCGGTTCACTCCGCCTGAATTCGGCGCCCACAAAAACCCTCTTGGAGACGCCCATGTTGGACCTGCTGAAGGCTCAGGATTTTCAGGAATCGCGCATCGAAAACGAGCCCATCCTGGGTCATGTGTTGGTCTTTCCAGGCGGGCGCATCCAGTCGCTGACCTGGTTTGAGCGGGTGCTGGTGACGCTGGGCTTGACCAACGCCAAGCGGCTGGAGCGGCACTACGCGGGCGGCCGCAAACCGTAGGCGTTTGCCGCGGCTCAGATCGCGGTTCTGATCGCGGTTCTGGTGCTGGTCAGCACGCGATGCAGGCCCAGCGGCCTGCCACGGATGATGCCGGGACAGCAACCGGTGGGGCTGGGTCCGACTAGGCGGCGCGCTGGCGCCGACCCACCGCCACCATGCCCGCCAACGCCAACAGCGTCAAGGCGGCCGTCGCGGGTTCAGGCACCAGGAAGCCGCGAATCTCGCCGGTGGGATTGCCGCTGGTGTGGATGTTCAGGTAGACCTTGTTGGCGTAGATGTTCTGCAGGAAGCGGGCTGTCGCGCCAGCAGTCGTGCCGCCCGAGGCGGTGACGAACGCCGCACTCCAGTTGGTGACCAGGTCCAGGTCCAGCGCCTCACTCCAAGTGCCTGCAGTGACAGCGAGAGGCACTGCCAGGCTTGGTGCGTCAACCGCAACGCCGGCAGTGCCGCTGAAGGCGGCCGCTGTGCAGCAGTGAAAGTGAGCCGCGGTGGTGCCGCTGGACAAGCCCGCAAAGGTGGCGGTGAAGCTGAGGATGTTGGTGGCGTCGTCAAACTGCACCACCGCGTTGCCGCTGCCGGTGCGTGTGCCCCCACCTTCGGGCGCGAAGGTGGTGTAGAAGGTCAACACACCCGCATGAGCGCAGCCCCAGGCAGCAGTCAACAGGGTGGCCAGAGCGACCAGTTTTTTCATCATCTACTCCTGAGTATGGGAATCGGCGAACCGCGATGCTGGCAGCACCGTGCCGACTCCGTCACCCCCAGAGCAGGTGCCTCGGCGACGGAATAAATGGCTGCCGCCTACCGTAGAGAACTGGCAAGCCCGAAACCACGTGGCAACACCAAAACTCTGTGGGCCTACGAGAGGGCCGCGTAGCGCTCCAGATGGTGGTCGGCATCGCCAAAGCGCTGCGCCGCCATGGTCAGGCGGCGGAAGGTGTGCGAGATCTTCAGCTCTTCGGTCATGCCCATGCCGCCGTGCAGCTGCACCGACTCTTGGCTGATCAAGCGCGCCGCGTCGGCGATCTTGATCTTGGCCGCCGACACCGCGCGGCTGCGCTCGGCCGCGCTGCAGCCGCTGTCCACCTTGGCCGCGGCCAGGATGGCCATCGAGCGGGCCTGCTCCAGCGTGATCAGCATTTCAACCATGCGGTGCTGCAGCACCTGAAAGGACGCGATGGCGGTGCCGAACTGGCGCCGCGTCTTGGTGTATTCCAGCGTCGCTTCATGGGCGTAGCGCATGGCGCCGATGGTGTCGGCGCAGAGCAGCGCGGTGGCAAAGTCCACCGCTTCTTCTATGAAGGGCAGAGCGCCGCCGTCTGCTGCGCCGTCTGCTGCTCGGTCTGCTGCTCGGTCTGCATCCCCATCTGCGCCCAGCAACGCATGCAAGCCCAAACGAACAGCCGTGAACTGGATGTCGGCCGAGCGCTGGCCGTCCACCGTGCGGCTGGGGTTCAGGGCCACACCGGCAGCTGATGTGTCCACCACAAACAAGCTGGCGCCCAGCGCAGTGCGCGCCGACACCACCAGCGTCTGCGCCAGCGGCGCGCCGATGACCACGCACTTGGCGCCGTCCAGCACCCAGCCGTCACCGTCGCGGCGCGCACGGGTGCTGTGCGGGTCCAGCGCGTAGCGGCGGCCTGGTTCCAGGTACGCAAAGGCCAGGCGGCGTGACCCGTCCACCAAGCCCGGCAGCAGCGCGGCCCGTTGTTCAGCGTTGCCCAGCCGCGCCACCAAGCGGCCCGCCAACGCGATGTTGTCCAGCAGCGGCTCCACCACCAGGGCTTCGCCGCAGGCCTCCAGGGTGGCCATCAGGTCCATCGCGCCGCCACCAAAGCCGCCATCGGCTTCGGGCAGAGCCAAGGCCGTCAAGCCCAGCTCGGCAAACGTGGCCCAGGCGCTGGGGCTGAAGCCGCTGTCAGACCGCACGACGGCCTGGCGTTGCTCAAAGCCATAGTCCTTGGCCAGCGCCTTGGCCACCGAATCGGCCAGCTGCTGTTGTTCGTCACTCAGTTCAAAGTTCATGTCTTGTCCTGCTGCGCGCGCTAACCCCAAAAACCCCAAAGACGCCAAAGACGCCCAAGATGCCAGAGACGCCCGTGGTCAAAGACCCAAGGTCATCTTGGCGATGATGTTGCGCTGGATCTCGTTGCTGCCGGCGTAGATGCTGGCCTTGCGGTAGTTGAAGTAACGCGGCGACAAGCGCGATGTGAAGTGGTCAATGGCACCGTGGTCGACCGCGACAAAGGGCTGGGCCAGCGGGCCCACGGCTTGCATCATCAGCTCGGTGATCATCTGCTGCACCTCGGTGCCGCGGATCTTCAGCATCGACACGTCTGCGCCCGGCGGCTGGCCGGTGCGGCGCATCCTGTCCAGAAAGCGCATCGACGTGAGCTCCAGCGCATCAAGCTCGATTTCCACGCGGGTGAGCTTGTCGCGAAAGCGGGCGTCGTGGATCAGCGGCTGGCCGTTTTTCAGCTCGCGCGTGGCCACGGCTTTCAGCGTGGCCAGTTCACGGCGCGAGCCGCCCACGCTGCCCGAGCCCATGCGCTCGTGGCCCAGCAGGTACTTGGCCACCGTCCACCCCTTGTTTTCTTCGAAGACCAGGTTTTGCGCCGGCACCACCACGTCGTCAAAGAAGATTTCGTTCACCTCGTGGCCGCCATCCATCAGGATCAGCGGGCGCACGGTGATGCCCGGCGTGGCCATGTCGATGAGCAAGAAGCTGATGCCCTCCTGGCGTTTTTCAGCGGTGGAATCGGTGCGCACCAGACAAAAAATCCAGTCGCCGTATTGGCCCAGCGTGGTCCAGGTTTTTTGGCCCGTGACGCGGTAGACATCGCCTGCTGAGGTGGACTCCCGAACGGCGCGCGTCTTCAGCGCCGCCAGGTCAGAGCCCGCACCCGGCTCGGAGTAGCCCTGCACCCAAAAATCTTCACCGCTGCGAATGCGCGGCAAGAAGCGGTCTTTCTGCGCCGGCGTGCCAAAGCGCAGCAGCACCGAAGCACACATGCTGGGCCCAAACGGCGGCAGCATGGGCGCGCCAGCCAGGCCAAACTGTTCTTCATAGAGGTACCGGCGCGTGATGTCCCAGCCGGTGCCGCCCCACTCTTGCGGCCAATGTGGCACCGACCAGCCCTGCGCCGCCAGGATCCGGTGCCAGCGTTGGTGGTCGTCTTTGCTCAAGCTGCGGTAACCCACCACCTTGTCGCGGATGTCGCTGGGCAGGTTGGCTTCCAGCCAAGCGCGCACCTGGTCGCGAAAGGCCAGTTCTTCAGCGGAATAACTCAAGTCCATGGGCTGCCTTCGGATGGGCCAAAAGCGGGTCAGCTGCGAAACGACGCCGACAGCGCGGCGTCGTCTTCCAGACTGGTGTGCAGACCCAGTTCATGCCGCCCCACCACCAGGTGGTGCACCTCGTCGGGCCCGTCGGCCAGACGCAGCGTGCGCTGTTGCGCGTACATGTGCGCCAGCGGCGTGTGCTGCGACACACCCAAAGCGCCGTGCATCTGAATGGCCTGGTCGATGATCAGGCACACCCGCTCGGGCACCAGCGCCTTGACCATGTGCACCCACAGCCGGGCTTCGCGGTTGCCCATCACGTCCATGGCCTTGGCGGCCTTCAGCACCATCAGGCGCATGGATTCGATCTCGATGCGGGCGCGCGAGATGATTTCGATGTTGCCGCCCAGCCAGACCAGCTGCTTGCCAAAGGCTTTGCGCGACAGGCCGCGCTTGACCATCAGGTCCAGCGCAACTTCAGCCGCGCCGATGGAGCGCATGCAGTGGTGGATGCGGCCCGGCCCCAGGCGCAGCTGCGAGATCTCGAAGCCGCGGCCTTCGCCCAGCAGGATGTTGGACAGCGGCACCCGCACGTTGTCGAACTTGATGTGCATGTGGCCGTGTGGCGCGTGGTCTTCGCCAAAAACGTGCATGGCGCCCACGATGGTGACGCCCGGCGTGTCCTTGGGCACCAGGATCATCGACTGCTGGCTGTGCGCGGCCGCTTCGGGGCTGGTGCGCACCATGGTGATCAGGATCTTGCAGCGTGGGCTGCCGGCGCCACTGATGTAGTGCTTTTCACCGTTGATGACCCAGTCGTCGCCGTCTTGTACTGCGGTGGTGGCGATGTTCTTGGCGTCGCTGGAGGCGTGGTGAACCTCGGTCATGGCGTAGGCCGAGCGAATCTCACCGGCCAGCAGCGGCTTGAGCCAGCGCTCTTTTTGCGCCGCTGTGCCCACCCGTTCCAGCACCTCCATGTTGCCGGTGTCAGGGGCCGAACAGTTCATGCATTCCGACGCCAACGGGCTGCGGCCCAGCTCGGCGGCGATGTAGGCGTAGTCCAGGTTGGACAGGCCTTCGCCGGTTTGGGCGTCGGGCAGGAAGAAGTTCCACAGGCCTTCTTTCTTGGCCTGGTCCTTGGCGGCGTTGAGCAGCTCCAGCTGACCCGGTGCGTACTGCCAACGGTCGGCACCGGTGCGGCCTTCGCCCAGCGCGTGGTACTTCTGGGCCAAGGGGTCGGCCGTCTCTTTGATGAAGCGCTTGACGTGGTCGTACAGCGGCCTGACCTTGGTCGACATGCGCAGGTCGTTCAGCGCGTCGCTGGGGTCCAGGCCAAAAAACGAGGTGGGTTTGCTGGTCACAGACATGGTGCGGGGCTCCGGTGGGTAGCGCAGTGTGGTCGGCAGCGCTGGCCCTGGCAATCTCATTGGTGACAGCCATGGGTGACAGCGCAGGACAGCGTCGCCCCTGCCGCCGTCATGCCGGGGTGTTGGGCAGGCGTGATGGCAGTGGGGCTGGCACCCGCGAGGCCAAGACCAGCGAGGCCAGCATTTGGGCAAAAGCCTGGGGCTGATCCAACATCACGTGGTGGTCGGCGTCGGGCAACTCCAGCCGCTGGGTGCCAGGTGGCGCCAAGGTCATGACCTGGTCAAGCAGCTCGGTGGTCATCAAACGCGAACGGCCACCCCGCACGATGGTCATGGGGCACTGGGCCGCAGCCAGGTCGCGGCTGGGCTGGCCAAAGTCGAAGTGTCGAAACAGAAAGGGGTCGAAGCGCCAGACCCAGCCCGGTTGGCCGTCGGGGCCGGTGGTCTGCTTCAAACCGCGCCGGGCCACCAGGTCGGCCACGTACAGGTGGGCGCAGCTCTGCGGCGGCAGCAGGCGAAAACGCAACAACGCCTGGGCCACCGAGCTGTAGACCCGGGCCGAACGAAGCGCTTGCACACGCTGGCGGCGGCGCGCCGCGTTTTCAGGGGCCGAGGTCATGGCCCGCAGCGGGGTGTCGATGACCACAGCGCGCGCCAACCGGTGGCCGTGGCGCGCCGCCAGGTTCATCAAGGGCAAGCCGCCAAACGAGTGCGCCGCCACGGTGGGGGCCACGGCTGAAGCAAACAAGCCCGCGGCTTCGGCCACGGCCAGCGCTTCGTCGGCCCACTGCGCCACGCTGTACTGGGTGCGCCAGCCCGAGTCGCCCATGCCGGAAAAACTGCACGCCACCACCCGCCGGCCCTGGCGCAGCAAAGGCGCGACAAAGCTGTACCAGTCGGCGTGTGCGCTGTTGCCGTGCAGCAGCAACAAGCCGGGGTCGCCCACGCGGCCCCAGGCCAGGGTTTCGACGGGTGCACCTTGCACCGGCACATGAAAGCGCTGCGGCTCATCGGCCAGCGCTTGGGTGAACCAGTCCGGGGCCGGTGGGGGCTGGCCGTCAAAACCGGCCAGCAGCGGCTGCGCTTTGACCGCCGCCACGTCGGGCGCCATCAGCGGCTGAGCTTTGACGGCCGCTGCGTCGGGCGCCATCAGCGGCGCGCGGCCAGGGCCTGGCTGACTTCGTTGCTGCCCTGCGCCGAACCGCTGCCGGGCACTTGATCACCAGTGCGGTCACTGACCTGGGCCCACGCTGCGGCCAGTTGCTCGGCGGTGTCAGCGCTGGTGCCCAGATGCACGCCCTGGGTCAGGGTGATGTGCGCCACCTCAAACGTGCCCGCACCGGCGCAGGCGATGGCACGCGTGGGCGCTGCGTCACTGGCCAGCCACAGCATGGCCGGCACCACGGCTTCGGGCTGCAACATGGCCAGCACCTCGGCTGGCATCAAGCCTTCGGTCATGCGCGTGGCCGCGGTGGGCGCCAGGCAGTTGACGTGAATACCGTGCTTGGCGCCTTCGATCGACAGCGTTTGCATCAAGCCCACCAGCGCCATCTTGGCCGCGCCGTAGTTGCTTTGCCCGAAGTTGCCGTACAGGCCGCTGGACGAGGTGGTCATCACGATGCGGCCAAACTTCTGCGCCACCATCAGCGGCCAGACCGCCTGCGTGCAGTGCACGGCGCCCATCAGGTGCACGTCGACCACGGCGCGAAAGTCGTCCAGGCTCATCTTGGCAAAACTCTTGTCGCGCAGGATGCCGGCGTTGTTGACCAGGATGTCGACCCGGCCCCAGGCATCCACCGCCTGCGCCACCATGGAGGCCACGGCGGCGGGGTCGGTCACCGACGCGCCATGGGCCAGCGCCTGCCCGCCTGCGGACACGATCTGGTCAACCACCGCTTGCGCCGCTGCGGGCGAACCCCCACCGCCTGCGGTGGTGCCGCCCAGGTCGTTGACCAGCACACGCGCGCCGCGCGCCGCCAAAGCCAGTGCATGCGCGCGGCCCAGGCCGCCGCCGGCGCCAGTGACGATGGCCACGCGGCCTGTGAAGTCGAGTTTCATGAGGGCTGGCCGCTGAGCGGGCGGCAGTTGGGGCTAAGGGGGGGTTGAACCCAGCCGGTGATTCTGGCTGGCTTTGCGGCGCGGCCGGACCCCGCGGCTTGGGGCCGCTGCCGTGAGTGGCGCGCGACAACCATGCGCGCTGAACGCTTGACGGTCAACCCACCACAACTGCGCAGCGATCGATGTATTATCCACGAACTATTTCTTATCTATTCATGAATCATTCAAGATGGCCATCGCCTTTTCATGGACTGACCGCAGCCAAGAGCGCGAGTTAGCGCGCGCCCTAGCAGGCGGCCCACAAACCGCCGCGCAACTGATCGCCACCTTGGCGACCAGCCAACCCACACTCTCGCGAACTATTCGTGGACTGTCGCAAACCGTCACCAGTTTTCGGGTCACGGGGCAGCGAACGCCAGGCTACGCGCTGCTGCGGCAACTGCCGATGGAACTCAACCCACGCCAGCGCATTCATCGCTATCTGGCTCAGGCGCACGTGGTGCCTTTTGCCGATGTCGAGTTCCTGGTCGGCGGCGGCACCTTGGAAAGGGTCGGCAAGCTCACCCGCCTGTATGAAGGCTTGCCACCCTACATGGCATTTGCAGCGCCCTCGGGTTTTCTGGGGCGCCAGGTGGCACAAGACGCCGCGCGCTCGCAGCTGTTTCCCAGCAGCCTGAAGGACTGGAGCGACGAGCATCGGGTGGTTTACCTGTTCACACACGGGCTCAATCTGCCTGGCAATCTGGTGTTTGGCGACCTGATGTTGCAAAAGGAACTGGAGCTGCGCGCGACAGCGCCAGTGGCTGCTGCCGCCAAGCTGGCGCGCTACGTGGAGATGGCGTCAACCCTGAAGGCTTCGGCCTACGGCTCCAGTGCCGGCGGCGAGCAGCCCAAGTTCTTGAGCCTGACCGAGGACTCGGGCCACGTGATCGTTAAATTCGCCAAGCTGGGCAGTCGCATGGCGCAACTGCTGCCGCTGGAACACCTGGCGCTGCGGGCCTTGGCACTGGCCGACGTGACGGCCGCGCCCACACGGCTGCTGGCTGCCGGCGATTACGTGTTCTTGGAGGTCGCACGTTCTGACCGCGTCGGCCCAAACGGTCGAATCGGCATGCTTTCGGCGGGCGCCGTGGACGACGAGTACTTTGGCAGGCGCGACTCGTGGTCAGCGTTTGCAGCGCGCTGCGAGCAGGCCAAGATCCTGTCCCCTGGCGACGCCCGGCAGGTTGACACCATGGCGGCCTTCAGCGAACTCATCGGCAACACCGACCGGCATTTCGAGAACATCTCGCTGCTGATTGGCGAAGATGGCGAATACCTGGGCATTGCGCCGGCCTACGACATCCTGCCCATGCGCTACGCGTCCATCGGTGGTGGACTGGACCCCGCGTTGACGCCCATCGAACCCCAAATTGGCGCCATCGGCCTCAAGCCGCAGGTCTGGGCACGCGCCGCCCGCGCCGCCGAGCAATTTTGGCGGTCGGCCCAAACCCAAACCCTGGCGGTGCCCTTGTCCCCGGCGATCAAGCGGCTGGCTGCGCAAAACCTGAAGGTCGCCAGCGCTTTTGCGGCGCCGCTCTTGTCAGCCTGACACCAGGCCATCGCCCTACACGATGCTTCGTGGCGGTCGCGGGCGATTGGGGTGCCCCGTTCCGGCAACATCGGTGGCGGACTTACTGCAATCATCCCGCTGCGCCGGCCTCGATGGAGGCGATGTAGCGCAGCAGATCATCGGTCCGCCCCTCTGACACCAGCCGCTCGGCCGTCTTGTAACCGAACACGGACAGGGGCTCGTTGCGGTACCAGAACAGCGCCTTGTTCAGATCGCCGTTCAAGTCGGTGGCGGCCTTGATGATCCGCAGCGCCTCACGC
>JAYVSX010000241.1:0-7365 GCA_043774975.1 Rubrivivax sp. | reverse complement strand
CAGGAAGGAGTCGAAGTACATCTGCTGCGCCACGGCCGGGCGCAGCAGGCCGATGCGACGCTCGGGGAAGGTCTGTTCGATCAAGCGGCCCAGCTGGCGTGCCACCAAGGCGCGCTGCAGCGCCAGGAAGAACAGGCCGACGTCCCAGCCGTGCAAACTGGGCGCAGGGCCAGGGCCGCGCCACAGCGCCAGGCGTTCATGGGTCAGGCGCAGGTCCAGCAAGGTGGCCAGCGCCATGGCTTCGCTGGCGGCCCGGGCCTGAAAGTCCGGGTCCTGCGGCAAACGGCGAAACTCGCAGCGCTGCAAACCGCGAACCGCGGCTTCGTCGAGCAGGCCCGGGTCGACAAACAGCAGCCGGTGCGAGGCCGCCAGCTCGGGTTGTTCCAGCAGCCAGCTCAGGTCGCTTTTTTGCAGCACCAGAAGGCCGTCCACCTTGACCAGGGGAAGCGACGGCGCTGCGACGGGCACGACGGGCACGGCAACAGCAGGCGTGAGAACGGAGGGACTCGGCACGATGGCGCAAGTCTGGAATCGACAGCCCCTGGGCGATCGCCAGAGAACGGGGCGATTGGGGGGCCAATTGGCTTCAGCGGCCTGCACAGCCGCACCCTGGCCACCGGCTGCAGCTGCGACACCGCGGGGCAGCCGCGGCGCGGTTGGGGCCGCAGCCGCTATGCCGCAACCGATCCCGCAACCTTGCCAAGGCCATTCCGCGCGGCCAAGAATGGACGCATGAAACGACGCACTCTGAACGGCGCAGTGGCCCTGTTGTTTGGCCTGACCGGCCATTCAAGGGCGATGGCTGCCGATGACTGGCGGGCGCTGCAGCCTGGCACCGCCGTGCTGTTCCGCCACGCCCTGGCGCCAGGCGTGGGTGACCCGCCAGGCTTTCAGTTGGACAACTGCAGCACCCAGCGCAACCTCAGCGACGAGGGTCGTGCGCAGGCCCGGCGCCTGGGGCAGTCTTTCAAGGACCGCAGCATTGCGGTGGGCGCGGTGTGGTCGTCACAGTGGTGCCGCACCCGTGAAACGGCCGACCTTGCTTTCCCGCAACGACGCCATGACAAGTCAGCCTTCAATTCCTTCTTTGCCCAAACCGACAGGACGGCCGAGCAAACCCGCGCAGCGCAGGCCTTGTTGGCCAGCTGGCGCGGCCCGGGGGTGCTGGTGGTGGTGACGCACCAGGTCAACATCACCGTGCTGACGGGTGTGGGGGCGGCCTCGGGCGACGGCGTGGTGGTTCGTTCGACGCCTCAGGGCTTGCAGGTGCTGGGACGCGTCAGCCCTTGAGGTGATGGCCCCGCCCGGCCGACAGCCCCGCCTGGGTTCAGATCGACTCGGCGGCGGCGAAGTCCAGTTCCACCTTGGCACCGTTGGGATCCAGGCTGAACAACTGCCAGGTGCCTGAGCCAGCCTGTTGGCGCAAGTCGTACTTCAGGCCTGCGGCATCGAACCGCGCCTTCACCGCTTTCAGGTTGTGGGCGGTGAAGGCCATGTGGTCGATCACCCCCGTGCGCCCCACGGGCATGGGGCGGTCCCAGTAGATGTGCAGCACCGCCTGCGGGTTGCCTGGCGCGTAAAGCCAGGCGCCTGGAAAGCCCAGATCGGGCCGCTGCCCTTCTGCCAAGCCCAACAAGCCACAGTAAAAGCCCAGCGTGGCCGCGCGGTCTTCGGCCGTGATGGTGAAGTGGTTCATGCCCTGGATCATGGGATTCCTTGCGTGAGAACTCAGCGGACAACCATCAGGCCAGCAACACCAGCGAGCCCACCGACTGACGTGATTCGAGCCGGGCGTGGGCTTGCTCGGCCGCGTCCAGCGCGTAGCGTTCCATCTGCGGCGGCTTGATGCTGCCATCGGCCAGCGCCGCCCACAGCCGCGCTGTCCGTTCCAGCATCTGAGCGGGAGTGGTCAGCCAGGAGAAGACCACCGGCCGCGAGAAAGTCAGCGACTTTTGCACCAGCCAGTTCGGGTCCAGCGGCTGCAAGGGCCCGCTGGCCTGACCCAGGCTGATCCAGTGGCCGCAGGGCGCCAGGGCTTTGAAGTTTTCTTCACGGGCCGCGTCGCCCAGGCCGTCGATGACCACGTCGGCACCGCCGCAAAGGCCTTGCACCGCTTCGGCAAATTGATAGTCTGCGGTCACCACCACGTGCTGGCAGCCGTGTTCGCGCGCCAGCCGCGCCTTGTCTTCACGGCTGGTGGTGCCGATGACGGTGGCGCCCAGGCGCCGAGCCCAGGCCGCCACGATCAGGCCCACCCCGCCAGCCGCCGCATGCAAGAGCAGCCGTGTGCCGGGGCCGACACGGCCCAGATCGCGCAGCAAGACATCGGCCGTCAGCCCCTTGAGCAACAGCGCCGCTGCGGTGTCGTCATCCACAGCGGCGGGCAGTCGCACCACCCAGGCGGCAGGCACACAGCGAACACTGCAATAGGCGCCAGGCACGGGGCCAACATAGGCCACCCGGTCGCCGGGCATCAAGCCACTGACGCCACGACCCACATCGACCACAGTGCCTGCGGCCTCCATGCCCAGCGTGCCGGGCAGCGGCAACAGGTCGGGCATCCAGCCCTTGCGCAAATAGACGTCGAAATAGTTCACGCCAATGGCCCGCTGGCGAATTCGAACCTCGCCCGGGCCCGGCGCGGCCGTCTGCGCGTGCTCGGGCTTGATCTCGGCGGCCGAGCCGTAGCGGTGCAGCACCGCACGCCGGCTGGCCACGGGCAGTGCCGTGGGCATGGCTGACGCGCCACGGGCCTGCCGGTCGGCGCCCAGGGCCAGGTGCTGGCGCAGGTTGGCAAAACCCGCTTCGTAAACACCGTGGGCCACCAGATCGTGCAACTCGCGCTCCATGCCCGGCGGCGTGGCAAAACTGCTTTCCCAGTGCCAGAAGGTGCGGTTGCCATCGGTCACGGTCTTCAGAGTCACGCTGGCCACATAACGCTGCAAGGGCACGCTGGTTTCGACGATGCAATAGGTGCTCTTGTGCTCGCGGTCGTCCAGCGTCAGCAGCTGTTCGCGGATGCGGTTGCCATCCTTCAGCGTGAAGGCGCGCACGCAGCCGACCTGGTCGCTGCGTTCCTGGCCTTCGATGTGGCTGGTGTCCACCACCGCGTGCCACTGGTCATGGCTGTTGAAGTCGCGCAGCACCGCCCAGACGCGCTCGATGGGCGCGTCGATGACGGTGGATCGAACGACTTTCTGCAACATCGCTTCAGGTGTTGGTTCGTCAGAGGTCTGCTGGCAAGCCCGGCGAAACTTCAGCGCCGACCAAAGTGGCGTTTCAGCGCATCAAACCCGGCCTGGAACACACCCGCGCCGATGCTGTCGGTGAGCTCGCGTTCGCGGCCTTCGGCACAGTCGAATTCCGCGCTCCATTCAGCAAAGCAGCGGTTGCCATCGGTGATGGGGGTGAGCTTGAGCGTGGCCACATAGTTGGCCACGCCCATCGGGCTTTCCAGGATTTCGTAGCTGCAGCTGTAGTCGTAGTCGCTCAAGCCCAGCAGCCGCTCGCGGATCATGCCGCCGTCACGGGTGTGGAAGTGGCGGATGCAGCCGACGCGGTCGCCGGGCTCGTTGTTTTCGATGCGGCTGTCGGCGATCAGCGGGTGCCACAGTGGCATGCCGTTGAAATCGCGGATGCGCGACCACACGTTGTCGGCGCTGGCGTCGATGACACTGGAGGCGTAGACCTTGATCACGGGCGCCTCCTGCAGGGCTGCAGCAAGGAAAAAAGCGCGCCCTGGGTGGGCCGCAAGTGAACATCGGCTTGGGGCTTCACCTTCATTCCTTGCTGTGCGCCGGTGGCAGAGCCTGCGTGCTGGTGGCACCCGCCGTCAGCCGGCCCAGGTCGCTGGCGTCCAGGCCGATTTCCTTGAGCAACTGGTCTACCAAGGGCGCCTGGGCGCGGAAACGCAAAGCCGAGTTCACCACCCCGTCGGCAAAGCCGCCGCCGCTGCCGTCGCCCACGCCGTTGCTGTGGCCGCCACCACCCCCCAAACCGTCGACGTGCAGGATCTTGATGCCTTCGATGCGCTCCATCGGCCGCACCGACTCGCGGATGATGGCCTCGGCCTTGTCGACCAAGCGCAGGCGCAGCGCCGACGCACGCGCGTCGGGTGTGAGCATGTTGTGGGCTTCGTTCATCCAGCGCAGCGCTTCGGCTTCGATCTCGGCGCGCACGCGGGTGGCCAGGCTGCGGATCTTGTCGGCCTCTGCATCGGCGGTGGCCTGGGCCACGATGGCAGCACCGCGGTCGGTGCTGGCGGTGCGCTCGGCGGCGGCGGCGCTGGTCAGGCGCAGGGCTTCGTGCTCAGCCGCCTGCGCAGCGCCGATCAGCTCGATGGCCTTCTTGCGCTCGGCCATTTCCACCTCGCGCGCGGTGAAGACCTTTTCCTCGGCCGACACGGCCAGCGCGCGCGCCACCTCGGCCTCGGCCTGGGCTTCGCTTTGCACCTTGCTTTCGCGCGCCACCGCGATGGCGCGCTGTTGTTCGGCCAGTTCCAGCGACATGCGGCGTTCGATTTCGGCGCCCTGAATGGCGCGCTCTTTGCCAATGCGGTCCTGCTCCACCGCTTGGTCAGAGCGTATGCGTGCGGTCTCGATGGACTGCTTGGCGTTGATCTGCGCCGCTTCGGCTTCTTGTTCGCGCTGGGCGCGTTCGGTCGTCACTTCAGCGCGTTGGCGTGCGCGTGCGATTTCCACTTCGCGCTGCTGCGCCAACTTGGCATACTCGCTCTCGCGGTCGATGCCCAGGCTGAGTTTTTCGGCTTCCAGGTTCTTGTTGCGGATGGCAATCAAGGTGTCCTGCTCGACGTCGTTGCGCTGCTTCTTGCGGTGTTCGATCTGCTCGGTCAGGCGCGTCAGACCCTCGGCGTCAAAAGCGTTGCTGGGGTTGAAGTACTCCATGCCGGTCTGGTCCAGCTGGGTCAGTGACGCGGCTTCCAGTTCCAGGCCGTTCTTGGTCAGGTCGCCGGCCACGGCTTCGCGCACACGTCTGACATAGGTGCCGCGCTTTTCGTGCAGCTCCTCCATCGTCATTTCGGCCGCGGCGGTGCGCAGCGCGTCGACGAACTTGCCTTCCACCAGCTCTTTCAGCTGCTCGGGCTCCATCGTGCGCAGGCCCAGGGTCTGCGCCGCGGCCGCCACCGCTTCGGGCTGTGCCGCCACTCGAACATAGAACTCGGCGATCACGTCCACGCGCATGCGGTCCTTGGTGATCAGCGCCTTGTCGCGGCCGCGCATGACTTCCAACCGCAGCGTGTTCATGTTGACCGGGATCACGTCGTGCACGATGGGCAGCACAAAGGCGCCACCGTCCAGCACCACCTTTTGCCCACCCAGGCCGGTGCGCACAAAGGCGCGCTCCTTGCTGCTGCGCAGGTACAGCCAGTGCAGCAGCCAGACGCCAATGGCGACGACGATTGCAACGACGATCAACGCCAGGATGAAACTGCCGAATTCAGCGCCGGTCATGGGGTGTCTCCAAACGGTCTAGGGCTTGCCGCTGCTCGCCACCACGCGGTGAGCATCGGCTTTTTCGAACACAGAACGCAGGTGAAGCGTGGGCTTGTCGGGGGTGCCCGAAAAGGCCAGCCACAGGTCCAGCGTGGGGGCGTACAGCACGCCGGGGGCGGCGGGGTACAGCGAAGCCAACTCACCCTGGCCCACGCGCACAAAAGCGCGCTCGGCCTGCACGGTGATGCGCAAGGGGCCCAGCCCTTCAGCGCGGTAGTCACCGGCCCAGCGTGACAGGTCTCTTTTGGCAATGCGCAGCGGGTTTTGAGCAGGCTCTGGCACCGGCGTGCGCCCGGCCAGCGCGTCGATCAGGTCACGCGTCAGCGCGGCACAGCGCCAGGGCGGGAAGGTGCTGTTGCTGACATAAGCCACCACCTCGCGGCGCGCACGGTCCCAGAAGACCTGGGAGAAAAAGCCGTTGTAGGCGCCGGTGTAGTGGCAGCGCTGCTGGCTGGCGTCACAGTACCAGCTGAGCCGGCTCAAGCGGTTGGGCAGACCGCTGTCGAGCATGGGCTCGCGCAGGCCGGCTTGCAGCCGCTCGGGCGCCATCACCTGGCCGCGTGCAAAAGCATCGCCCCAACGCGCCCAGTCGCGTGCACTGGCGTGCACGTTCGAAGCGCCGATGAAGCCTTCGCCCTCGAACGAATCAGACAGCTGCCAGCTGTTGTTCTTCCACTGGTAACCCGGGCTGCGCGGCACCGGCCAGTCCTTGAAGAGCGCGGGCCGCGCAAAGGCGCCGTCCATGCCCAGGGGCTTGAAGTAGCGCTCGCGAAAGAGCGTGTCCAGCTGGCGACCGGTGACCTTTTCAGCCACCAGCCCGGCCAGGTCGAAACCCAGGTTGGCGTACTCCACCTGCACACCGGGAGCCAGGTTCACGGGGGGCTTGCGCCGCCCCAGCACCGCCAGCAGGTCCGCCGTCTGGCGCGCCTGGTCGGGTTTGAAGTCCTTTTCGAAGTAGTCGTAGTCTGGCAAGCCGCTGCGGTGCGTGAGCAGGTCACGCACCTGATGCTGGACGTGCGGGTAAGCAGGCAGGTGGCGGGTGACGGGGTCGTCCAGGCTCAGGCGACCTTCAGCCACCAGTTCGTGGAGCAGCGCTGCAGTCAGGGTCTTGGCCAGCGAGGCACCGTCGCTGGGCGTGTCGGTGGTGTAGGGCCGATCGGGCTTGCGCTGCGCCAGTCCGCTGGCGTGTTCGAAGACGACCACGCCATCGCGCATCAGCACCACGGCGCCGTTGAAACGGGCTTGCTGCACGACGTCTTGCATGACCCGGTTGGCCAGCCGCTGGACTTCGGCGGCAGCAGGCGTGGCAGCCCGCAGCATCGAAACGGGAGCGCACAGGGCAGCGCACGAGGCGGCCGCCAGGGTCAGGGTGCGCAGCAGCAGGTGCATGGCCTTGCAGCGTCAGCGCGTGATGGCCACGAAACGGCGCGTGGTTTCCGTCAACGCCACCTCGGTGGGCAGACGTTCCATCGAGCTGGCGCCGTAGAAGCCGTCGCAGCTGGGGCATTGGCTCAGGATGAACTGCGCGTCGTCGGGCGTGGCAATCGGGCCGCCGTGGCACAGCACGATGACCGCGGGGTTGACCGCGCGTGCTGCCGCGGCCCAGGCGTTGATGGGGCCAACACAGTCGCTCAGCTTCATCGAAGTTTCTGCGCCGATGGCGCCACCAGTGGTCAGCCCCAGGTGGCAGACCACGATGTCGGCGCCGGCCGCGGCCATGTCGCGCGCGTTCTGTTCGCTGAAGACGTAGGGCGTGGTCAGCAGGTCCATGGCGTGCGCGGCGCGGATCATGTCCACCTCCAGCGCATAGCTCATGCCGGTTTCTTCCAGGTTGGCGCGGAAGTTGCCGTCG
>JAYVSX010000240.1:0-2634 GCA_043774975.1 Rubrivivax sp. | reverse complement strand
GCCCACCCACCAGGCGTTCCAGCGCGGCCGCATCGTCTTCGGTGATGACCCGACGCTCGCTGTAAGGCACGCCACGCTGCTGCAACAGTTTGCGGCCGGTGTCGCAAGGCGCGCAGTCGGTGCCGGTGTACAGCGTGACGGGGTGGCGCTGAACCGCAGTGCGCAGCTCAGCCGGCAAGGTGGCTTCGGCTGCACCGGGCGCCCTGGCGCCGCTGCGGGCCATGCTGGTGACCTTGACGTTGGACGTCAAGGGCGGCCTGTCGGTGTAGGTGACGCTGCCGTCGGGCCCGACCAGCTTGTATTGCGCCGCGGCCTGCCCGCAAACCAAGGCCAGGGCCACGCCACTGAGCGAGGTCAAACGAGCAAAGGGCTTGGTCATGGGGCGTGGCCTTTCAGGCTGAACGAACAGCGACCATTCGCTGCATCACGCAATCTAACCGACCCGTACGCCGGACTCAAGACAAGCCTTGGTGGCGCAACAACGCGTCCAGCTGGGGTTCGCGGCCGCGAAAGGCGCGAAAGCTCTCAATGGCAGGCCGGCTGCCGCCGACTTCAAGGATTTCCTCACGGAAGCGTTGGCCGGTTGCAGCGTCCATCACGCCCGCTTCTTCAAAGGCCGCAAATGCATCGGCGGACAACACCTGTGCCCAGGCGTAGCCGTAATAGCCCGCGGCGTAACCGCCGTCAAAGAGGTGCGTGAAACTGGTGGCGTAGCGGGCAAACGGGGGTGCCGCTACCGGTTGGACTTCGGCGCAGACCTCGTCGGCCACCTGTTGGGCATGTACGCGGGCCTCAGGCTCGGTATGCAAGCGCATGTCAAACAGCGCGTACTCGCATTGCCTGAGCAGAGCCAGCGCAGTCTGAAAGTGGCGCGCCGCCAGCATGCGCTCGAACAGGTCACGTGGCAGGGCTTGGCCGGTGTCGACGTGAGCCGTCAGGTTTTGCAGCACCGACCATTCCCAGCAGAAGTTCTCCATGAACTGGCTGGGCAGCTCCACCGCGTCGCTTTCGACCCCGGAGATGCCGGCCACCGCCAGGTCTTCGACCTGCGTCAAGAGATGGTGCAGCCCGTGGCCAAACTCGTGGAACAGTGTGATCACGTTGTCGTGCGACAGCAGCGCGGGCCGCCCGCCCACCGGCGGCGCAAAGTTGCAGACCAGGTGCGCCACCGGGTCTTGCAATCCGCCTTCTGGCCGCCGCCACCGGCTGCGGCAGTCGTCCATCCAGGCGCCGGCCTGCTTGCCCTCGCGGGCGTGCAGGTCCAGGTAGAAGCCGGCCACGGCCTGGTCAGCGCGCCAGACGCGGAAGAAGCGAACGCTGGCGTGCCAGACAGGCGCTGCTTCAGCGCGGATCGACACATGGAACAGCGACTCGATCAACTGGAAAAGGCCTTGCAGCACACGCGGTTCGGTGAAGTACTGGCGCACCTCTTCGCTGCTGAAAGCGTAGTGGGCTTGTTTCAGCTTTTCCGAGGCATAGGCGCGGTCCCAGGCTTGCAAGTCCGCCAGACCCAGCTGCTCACTCGCAAACTTGGCCAGGTCGGCCAGCTCTTGCTGGGCGAAAGGGCGGGCACGGGCCGCCAGATCGCGCACAAACGCCAGCACGGCTGCCGGCGAGCCGGCCATGTTGTCGACCATGGCCAGGTGCGCATAGGTCTCAAAGCCCAGCAGCTGCGCTTCTTCCAGCCGCAGTTCCAGCAGTTCTCGCACCGCGGCTGTGTTGTCCAGTTCGGGCGGGCCAAACTCGCTGGCCCGGGTGACGTAGCCGCGGTAGAGCTGGTAGCGCAGGTCGCGGTCGAGCGCATGGGTCATCACCGGCAAGTAGCACGGTGCCCGCAGCGTCAGCTTGTAGCCGTCACGCTGCTCGGCTTGGGCGGCGGCGCGTGCCGCCTGGCGCACGTCTTCGGGCACGCCCTGCATTTGCGACTCGTCGGCCCAAAAAGCAAACGCGTCGGTGGCGTCCAGCACCCGTTGGCCATAGGACTGCGACAGCGCACCGGCCCGCTCCTGAATGCTGGCGTAGCGCTCGCGTGCCAGGCCCTGGAGCTCGGCGCCACCCAGCACAAAGTCACGCAGCGCGTTGCTCATCACCCGGCGACGGGCGGGCGAAAGTGTCGGCCCTTGGCTGGCCGAGACGGCCTTGTACTTGGCGTAGAGCCTTTCGTCAGCGCCCAAGCGGGTGCTGAAGTCGATGATGCGGCCCAGGTTGTGGCTGTGTTCGGCGCGCAGCTCAGGCGTGTCTGCAACCCCCTGCAGGTGGGACACATGGCCCCAGGCGGTCATCAGCCTCTCAACGGGCACGTCGAGCAGCAGGGACAGGGTGTCGTAGTCGGCCTGCACGTCGCTGGCCACCGCGCGCTGCAGCGCCGCTTCGGCGGCGCTCAGCAAAATGTCCAGCGCCGGTGTGACGTGGGCGGCCTGGATGTGTGCAAAGGCGGGTTGAGGACTCGATTCCAACAAGGGATTCATCGCGCCTCCTGCGTTGCCTGCAGCGTGTTGACCAGCAGCATGGTGATGGTCATCGGGCCCACGCCACCGGGAACCGGGCTGATCCACCCGGTGTCACCCAGAGCCTGGCGCACCGGCTCGAAGTCGACGTCACCGCAGAGCTTGCCACGTTCGTCACGGTTGATGC
>JAYVSX010000239.1:0-9057 GCA_043774975.1 Rubrivivax sp. | reverse complement strand
CGCAGACGTAGTTGCTGCCGTGCTCAAAGACATGGCCCTTGCACTTGGGGCAGGCGCCCAGGCTGTCCTGGCCCGAGAAGTCCACCGGTGTGCCATCGCCTTCGGCGTTCTTGGCATCCTCGCCAAAGTCGAACTCCAGCTTCCAGTTGCTGATCTCGCCGTCAAAGGCCAGCTTGATTTCGGCTGTGAAGGGCCAGCCGGCTTTCGAGCGAAAGCCTTCCAGCGGCCCAATTTTTTTGTCGCGGATCAGGCCTTCGGCTTCCACGGTCTCAAAGGCGCGACCCGCCGGGATCTTGGTGATGGAAAAGCCGCAACCTTCGTCAGCCGCTGCGCCACTGACCGCGCTGGCCGAGCCGACGCCGGTGCAAGAGAAACGGCGGTAGTTTTCTTTCACCACACCGCCACAGTTGGGGCAGGGCACCACCAGCGTGGCGTAGTCACCGGGGATGGTGTCGCGGTCGTATTCCTTGGCCTTGCGCACGATGCGCTCGGCCATCTTGGCAATCTCGCCCATGAAGGCGTCGCGGCTCAGGCGGCCGTGTTCCATTTCCGACAGCTGGTGTTCCCAATTGCCGGTCAGGTCGGCGCGGGTCAGGTCTTCGATGGCCAGGCCGCGCAGCAGCGTCATCAGCTGGAAGGCCTTGGCCGTGGGCACCAGTTCACGGCCGTCGCGCAACATGTACTTTTCGGCGATCAGGCCCTCGATGGTCTGCGCTCGCGTGGCCGGTGTGCCCAGGCCCTTTTCCTTCATGGCGTCACGCGCCTCTTCGTCTTCAATCAGCTTGCCCGCACCTTCCATGGCCGACAGCAGCGTGGCCTCGGTGTAGCGCGCTGGCGGCTTGGTCTTCAGCGCGTTGACGGCCACGTCTTCGGTGCGCACCTGCTCGCCCGCGGCCACGGCCACCAGGTTGGCGTCATCGTCCTGGGCTTCCTTGCCGTACACCGCCAGCCAGCCGGCATTGACCAGCACCTTGCCGTTGGTCTGGAATCTGTGTTCCTGGCCCTGCACGCTGACGCTGCTGATGCGGGTGGTGAGCATGAATTCGGCGCTGGGGTAGAACACCGCGATGAAGCGCTTGACCACCAGGTCGTAGAGCTTGGCCTCAATCTCGGTCAGCGACTTGGGCGCCTGCAGCGTGGGGATGATGGCAAAGTGGTCCGACACCTTGGTGTTGTCAAAGACCCGCTTGGTGGGCTTGACGTAGCCCTCCTTCAGGCTTTTCTTGGCGTGCACGCTGAGCTCACGCAAAGGCCCGGGCAGATCTTCGGTCGACAGCATTTTCAGCGTCTCTTTGACGGTGGCCACGTAGTCTTCAGGCAGGGCGCGGCTGTCGGTTCGCGGGTAGGTCAGCACCTTGTGCTTTTCGTACAGCGCCTGGGCCAGGCTGAGGGTGGTCTTGGCGCTGAAACCAAAACGGCTGTTGGCTTCGCGCTGCAAGGTGGTCAGGTCATACAGTTGCGGGCTGGCCTGGCTGCTGGGCTTGGCTTCGTCGACCACGCTGGCGGCTTGGCCGCGCACCGCAGCGGCAATGGCCTCGGCGTCGGGCGCGTTCCACAGGCGGTCGGCGCGGGCCTCTGCGTCAG
Organism: Rubrivivax sp.; assembly: GCA_043774975.1. Classification (GTDB taxonomy): domain Bacteria; phylum Pseudomonadota; class Gammaproteobacteria; order Burkholderiales; family Burkholderiaceae_C; genus Rubrivivax. Next base: position 7,473 of record JAYVSX010000239.1, on the reverse strand, counting down.
GGGTGGTCTCAGCCGGGGCCCCTTCCCCGGCTCGGGGGTTCTTCTTCCACTTGGGGTCAAACCACTTGCCTTCGTACTGGCCAGCCAGCGCGTCAAAGGTGGCCTTGACTTCCCAGTAGGGGCGCGAGACGTGCTTGCGGATTTTTTCTTCGCGCTCGACCATGATGCTCAAGGTGGGCGTCTGCACGCGGCCTACGGTGGTGAGAAAAAAGCCACCGTCGCGGCTGTTGAAGGCGGTCATGGCGCGGGTGCCGTTGATGCCCACCAGCCAGTCGGCTTCGCTGCGGCTGCGTGCGGCGTCGGCCAGGCCCAGCATCTGTTGGTCGGTGCGCAGATGGTCAAAGCCGTCGCGAATGGCCGCCGGCGTCATGCTCTGCAGCCACAGCCGAGAAATGGGCTTGCCATGCACCTTGTCGCCAAAGGCGTATTGCAGGATCAGGCAAAAGATCAGCTCGCCCTCACGCCCGGCGTCGCAGGCGTTGATGATGGCGCCCACGTCCTTGCGCTTGACCAGCTTGACCACCGCGTTCAGGCGGGTCTTGGCCTTGTCGATGGGTGCCACGTCAAAGTGCGGCGGCACCACCGGCAGGTGGGCAAAGCTCCATTTGCCGCGCTTGACTTCAAACTCGTCGGGGGCCTTGATCTCCACCAGGTGGCCCACCGCGCTGGTGACCACGTAGTCGTCGTTTTCGAAGTGCTCGGCCAGTTTCTCGAATTTGCCCTTGGTGGGCGTGAGCGCGCGCACGATGTCCTGCGCAACGCTGGGCTTCTCGGCAATGATGATCGTCTTGCTCATGGTTCCTTCTGGGCGCCCCGCTTTGCCGGGTGGCCGATGTTGTCTCAAAAAGGCGTGCCTACAATCCGGCGCTTCTCACGCGCACGCACATACGCGCGCCTGTACGAATTCAATATACGAAATGTCCAAGACCTTGCAAGCCGCTGCCCCAAGCTCCCGTTCCGACAGCCGACGCATCCAGGTGCGAAAGAGTGGGGTGCATGGCAAAGGCGTGTTCGCCAGCCAAACCATCGCCAAGGGCGAAAGGGTGATTGAGTACAAGGGCGAAATCATCAGCTGGACCGAGGCCCTGCGGCGTCATCCGCACGATCCCAGCGACCCCAACCACACCTTCTATTTCAGCCTGGACGACGGCAGCCGGGTCATCGACGCCAAGGTCGGCGGCAACGCGGCGCGCTGGATCAACCATGCTTGCGAGCCCAACTGCAAGGCCGATGAAACCGACGGGCGGGTCTTCATCGAAGCATTGCGCGCGCTCAAGCCCGGCGAAGAGTTGTTCTACGACTATGGCTTGGTGCTGGACGAACGCTACACACCCAAGTTGAAGAAAGCGTACGGGTGCCGCTGTGGCAGCAAGAAGTGCCGGCACACACTGCTGGCACCCAAGCGCTGAGAGGCTGAAGTTCAGTGATGCCCACCACGGCCGCCCCCCACGGCACGCGCCCCATGCACGATGGAAAGGGTCGGCCGTGAACACGCCGTCCAAGCTGCTGTGGGGCGCCGAAGGGCTGTGGGAGCGCTTGGTGCCACTGCTGCCCGGCATCAGCGTGGAAGTGCTGGCCCGGGTGGAGTCCACCAACACCCGTCTGCTTGAACGTGCACGCGCCTTCAGCGGCGACCGTGATGGGCCGGTCACCCGGCCCGGTGATCTGGACGGTCAGCAGGCCGCCCCCCAGCGCACGCCCCATGGCCGACGGCAGGGTGACCTTCAGCCCTGCTTGTTGGTGGCCGAGGATCAAACGCGCGGCCGCGGGCGGATGGGGCGCGACTGGGTCAGCCAGGCGGGCCATTCCTTGACGTTTTCACTGTCCTTGCCCTTGGCACCTGCGCAATGGGGCGGGCTGTCCCTGGCGGTGGGGCTGGCCTTGGCCGAAGCGCTGGACCCGCGCCCAGTGGGCGAAGGGCTGATCGAGCCAGGCACTGTGCAGCCCCGAATTGGCCTGAAATGGCCCAACGATCTGTGGTTGCTGGACCCGACCGACCCCTCCCTCGGCACCAAGCCGCGGCGGGGCCGCAAACTCGGCGGCATCTTGATCGAAACCGTTTCGGTGGGGCAACAACGCATGTGCGTGGTGGGTGTGGGGCTGAACATCGACACCCTGGGTCCAGCTGTCCAGGAAGGCCTTGCCCACGGTTACGCCAGTTTGCAGGAGCTGGATTCGTCGATGACAGCACCGCTGACGCTGGCGCGCGTGGCGGTGCCCTTGGTGCAGACGTTGCTGCGGTTTGAGCGGCAGGGCTTTGAGCCCTTGGTGGCGGCGTTCCTGCGGCGCGACCTGCTGCGTGGCCATGCTGTCAGCACCAGTGCACCCGAGCCCTTGCAAGGCGTGGCTGAAGGTGTGGACGAACAAGGTGCACTGCTGGTGCGCGTGGGTCACGGTGAACAACAAACGGTCAGGCGCGTGCTCAGCGGTGAAGTCAGCGTGCGCTTGAGCGAAGCCTGAAATGCTGCGCACCCTGGTCGGCCTCTTGCTGCTGGCCAACGTCGCCTTTTTGGCCTGGTCGCAGGGTTGGCTGGGCCGCCCGCCGCAGTACAGCCAACGCGAGCCCACGCGTTTGGCCGCGCAGGTCCGCCCGGAAACGTTGACGGTGTTGCCACCGGCCAAGGCCGGTGCGGCTGTGCAGGCGGCGCGCGCTGCAGCCCAGACCTGCCTGGAAGCCGGGCCCTTCAGCGCCAGCCTGGTCGGTGCTGCCGAGGCCGCCCTGGCCCCGGCCCAATTGCCGGCTGACGCCTGGGTGCGTGTCGACCCTTCGGCTGCGGCCGTGTGGCTGGTGTTCGGCGGGCGTTACCCCGAAGCCGGTGCCCGCAGGGCCCGTGAGGAAGAGCTGCGCCGCGCTGGCCAGACCTACGAATTGATTGAATTCCCGGCCGATCTGGCGCCTGGTTTTGTGCTGTCGCGCCACGGTTCGCGTGACGACGCCGAAGCTTGGGTCAAGGCGCGCGCCAAGGCCGATTTGCGTGGCTTGAGGGTGGTTCAGTCGCCCGGCAACAGCCCGGCCTACCAGCTGCGCGTGCCGCGCGCTGACACCGAGCAGGCCGAACGCCTGCTGGCCTTGCCGGCTGAAGCCCTGGCGGGCGGCTTCAAGCCCTGCTTCGCGAAGATTTGACGGGCCGGGTTGCACCAGCAGCCCGGCGCCGCAACAACTGCAACACCGCCGCAGCCAGCCCCACACCGGCAACCCAGGCCCCCGAGCTGGCGCCACCGCCTCCACCGCCGGTTGCTGTGGGCGTGACGGGCGTGGGCGGTGGCGCCGGGGCTGCAGCCACGGCCACCAACTGGCTGGTGGTGTTGCTTTGGCCGGCGCTGTCGGTCACCTTCAGCTGCACCGTGACATTGCCACCCGCGGTGGGCAACAGCGTGGCCGTGCTGGCGTCTTCGGCGCTGCTGAAGCCGGTCACCACGCCGCCGCCATTGCTCAAGCTCCAGGCGTACCGCGTGACCGTCGCGCCCGGTGAGGCCAGGCTGCCGGTGGCGCTCAAGCCCACGCTGGCGCCGGCGGTGGGCGTGGCGGTGGTGACGTCGATGCGCGCAAAGGCACCCGAGGCCGCAGCCACGGCCTGACCGGCGTCCAGCATGCCGGCGCCGCAAAAGCTGGTGTTGCAGTAGCACTGGAACTGGTCCACGCCCGTTGCCGGGGCGCGGCACTGATTCACCGGAGTGGGGTCGCTGGGCCCGTTGTCGGCGCCGGTGGTGGGAAACGGCCGAGCCGACGACTGCAGTGCGCTGCGGATCTGAGCCACGGACAGCGCAGGTTGTTGCGACACCATTAAGGCCACCACACCCGCCACCAAGGGCGATGAAAAACTGGTGCCCACGGTGATGTCAAAGCTGTTGGTCCAGCTAGAGCTGACTGGGCCTTGGCTGCCGGTGTTGGTGGCCGACAGAATGGGGTACAGGCAAGGCGACCCGGCTGTGATGTTGATGCAGTTGCCGCCCGGCGCGGCAATGGCAATCTGGGGCCCCAGGTCAGAAAACCCCACCTTGGAGCCGGCATGGCGCAAGGCCAGCACCGCCACCACGCCACGGCAGCTGGCCGGCGAGCTGACCGGACCGCCCGCGCTGTTGCCCGCCGCCGCCACGATGGTCACGCCCCGCGCGGTGATTTCGTCCACCGCAGCTTGATAAGCGGCGTTGCAACTGCCGCCGCCACCCAGGCTCATGTTGATGACTTTGGCTGGGTTGGGGTTGTCGGGGATGCCGGCAACTGAGATGCCCGCGGCCCAGCGCATGCCAGCAATGATGTCGCCGTCGTCGCCAAAACACTTGCCCAGCACCCGAACAGGCAACACGCGCACACCCGGTGCCGCACCGGCCATCCCGGCGGCAGGACTGGTGTTGGTGGCCGCGGCCACCAACGCGGACGTGGAGGTGCCGTGCCAACTGCTGCCCGAGACATCGCAATCGCTGAAAGTTGAACCGGCCTTGTCGGTGGACGTGACCCAGTCGCCCGGGTCGCTGGGGTCGGCGTCGCGCCCGTCTCCGTCGTTGGCTACCAGCACATTGCTCACCATGTCGTAGCCCGGAAGCAATTGCCCGCCGTTGGCCACGCGGCCCAGGTCGGGGTGCTCAAAGCGCACGCCGGTGTCCAGCACCGCCACGACGACGCTGGCGCTGCCCGTCGTGCGCGCCCAAGCCGCTTCGATGTGGATGGCCGATTTGATGGTGCTGTCGGGCGCGCGCAGGTACCACTGGCCACTGTCGGGGCCGTTCGGGCGTGCGCCGCTGCTGGTGGCGGCATACAGCGGGTCGTTCGGGGCCGCGACCTTGTACTTGCGGCCATTGGGCACTGCGTAGGCCACGTCGGGGTCGGCGGCCAACTGGCGCGCCAGGGCAGCGGCGTCCACACCGGGCGAACGCATGATCTGCACGCCGTCGCCCACGGCAGAGCCGCTGGCCAGTGTTCGACCCACCCGTTGGCCCAGGCTGGCGGCGCGCTGGGCCAGCGCTGTTTGAACCGTGGTGGTCGGGGCTCGCGCGCTCAGCGCGTGTTTGCGCAGCAAGCTGGCCTGCGGCTTGAAGGCGACGATGACCTCGCCGTCGGCGGCCGGTAGCGCCGACACAGTGGCAGCGGCGCCAGCAGCCTGGCTGCTGGACGCGACCAAGGCCAAGGCCAAGGCCAAGGCCCATGATGCAAAAAGGGGCTGGGAGGGGGAGGAAAGCTGCAGCATCCGGCCAGTTTAGGCGCGCGCCGCCTGCCTGTGGGTGGCCGGAATTGGCAGCACGTAAGCAAGCGCAAACCACAGCGCCGTGCAGCGGCCACCGGGCACCGAAAATGACCCGCCTTGGCGGGTCATTTCAGCAGATGGTCAGGGCCTTGGATGGAGTCCCGAACAAGCCATCGGACGAGTGATCGAGCATGAGGCCGAGTCAATGCCCCAAGAAGGTCCGACCCTTCAGGCGATGACCTGCACCATCTCCAGGCACTTGTTCGAGTAGCCCCATTCGTTGTCGTACCAGGCCACGATCTTGACGAAGGTTTTGTCCAACGCAATGGACGCGTCTGCGTCGAACACGCTGGTGCAAGACTCGCCGCGGAAGTCGGTGGCCACCACCTTGTCTTCGGTGTACGCCAGCACACCCTTCATCGCGCCTTTTGAGGCGGCCTTCATGGCAGCGCAGATTTCTTCGAAGCTGGCTTCCTTGACCAGTTCTGCGGTCAGGTCGACCACGCTGACGTCACTGGTGGGCACGCGAAACGCCATGCCGGTGAGCTTCTTGTTCAGCTCGGGGATCACCACGCCCACCGCCTTGGCCGCACCGGTGCTGCTGGGGATGATGTTTTCCAGAATGCCGCGGCCGCCGCGCCAGTCCTTGTTGCTCGGGCCGTCCACCGTTTTTTGGGTCGCGGTGGCGGCGTGCACGGTGGTCATCAGGCCGCGCTTGATGCCCCAGTTGTCGTTCAGCACCTTGGCCACCGGGGCCAGGCAGTTGGTGGTGCAACTGGCGTTGCTGATGATGGTCTGGCCGGCGTAGGTCTTGTCGTTGACGCCAAAAACGAACATCGGTGTGTCGTCTTTGCTGGGCGCGCTTTGCAGCACCTTCTTGGCGCCGGCGTCGATTTGCTTCTGGCAGGTTTCCTTGGTCAGGAACAGGCCCGTGGCTTCAATCACCACCTGCGCACCCACGTCGCCCCATTTCAGCGCGGCCGGGTCACGTTCGGCAGTCAGGCGGATGCGCTTGCCGTTGACGACCAGGGTGTTGCCGTCCACCGCAATGTCACCCTTGAAGCGGCCGTGCACGCTGTCGTACTTCAGCATGTAGGCCAGGTAGTCGGGCTCCAGCAGGTCGTTGATGCCGACGATTTCGATGTTGGGGAAGTTTTGTACGGCGGCGCGAAACACCATGCGACCGATGCGGCCGAAGCCGTTGATGCCAACTTTGATGGTCATGATTTCTCCTGGGGTTTGAGGTCGATTTTCAAGCAAGGAATGGTGATCTTGGCGTCGGCGGCAAAGATAGAGTCCGCCGAGTTGGGTCTGACATCCAGCTCAGCGGTGGCCCAAGCGCCCGGCCACGCCCATGGTCTCAGCGCCCCAGCACCTTGCGCACCACGCCCACCAAGTTGCTGGCCGTCAGCTTGAAGTGCTTGAACAACTCCGGCGCGGGCGCGCTCTCGCCATAGCTGTCGATGCCCACCACGGCGGCGCAGCCGTACTTCCACCAGCCGTCGGTGACGCCGGCCTCGATGGCCACGCGCGGCACACCGGCGGGCAGCACGCTGTTCTTGTAGGCCACGCTCTGGCGGTCAAACACGGTGGTGCTGGGCATGCTGACCACGCGCACGGCGATCTTGTGTTGGGCCAGCTCGGCCTGGGCGTGCAGCGCCAGCATGACTTCACTGCCGCTGGCGATGATGACGGCCTGGGCCTTTTTCTTCAGGCCCACCTCGCTGGGCTCGGCCAGCACGTAGGCGCCCTTGCTGATCGTGTCCAGGCCGGCGGCATGGGGTGCAGCGTCTGACGGCGCCTTGGGCAGGTAGGGCTGGCTCTGGCGCGTCAACAGCAACGCCGTGGGGCGCGTGCTGTTGCCCAGCGCCATGGTCCAGGCCACCGCGGTTTCGGCGGTGTCGGCCGGGCGCCAGACGTCCAGGTTGGGGATCAGGCGCAGGCTGGCCGCATGTTCCACACTTTGGTGGGTGGGGCCGTCTTCACCCAGGCCGATGCTGTCATGCGTGAAGACGTGGATGACACGCTTTTTCATCAGCGCGGCCATGCGGATGGCGTTGCGGCTGTAGTCGCTGAAGGTCAGGAAGGTGCCGCCGTAGGGGATGAAGCCGCCGTGCAGCGTGATGCCGTTCATCACCGCGGCCATGCCAAATTCGCGTACGCCGTAATTGATGTGGCGGCCGCCCTTGTCTTCGACCTGGACGACAGCGCCCGCATCGTCAAAGCGCAGCGGCGCGGTGGACGTGGTGTTGGTCAGGTTGCTGCCGGTCAGGTCGGCACTGCCACCCAG
>JAYVSX010000238.1:0-4600 GCA_043774975.1 Rubrivivax sp. | reverse complement strand
GGTGCCATGCGGGTGCAATGGAAGCCACAGCCCAGAAGGACACACTTCCCCATGAACATGTACGAACAGCACCTGGACAAGACCGCCGCCAACCACGCGGCCCTGTCGCCGGTGAGCTTTGTCGAGCGCAGCGCTGAAGTCTTTGCCGACCTGCCGGCGGTGGTGCACGGCGCGCGGCGCTACACCTGGGCGCAGACGCGTGAGCGCAGCGCACGCCTGGCCGCCGCGCTGGCCGCCTTGGGCGTGGCCCGCAATTGCACCGTCAGCGTGATGCTGCCCAACACGCCCGAGATGGTGGAAGCGCACTACGCCGTGCCAGCCTTGAACGCCGTGCTCAACACGCTTAACACCCGGCTCGACGCGCAGTTGCTGGCGTGGCAGCTGTGGCACTGCGAAGCGCAGGTGTTGATCACCGACCGCGAGTTTGCGCCCACCATCGCCAAGGCCCTGCAGCTGCTGCACAGCGAACACGGTCGCACGGTGCTGGTCATTGACGTTTGCGACAGCGAATACACCGGCCCCGGTGAACGACTGGGCGCACATGAATACGAAGCGCTGCTGGCCGCCCACGCGCCGCTGGCCACCTTGCAGGGCCCGGCTGACGAATGGGACGCGATTGCGCTGAGCTACACCAGCGGCACCACCGGGGACCCCAAGGGCGTGGTCACCCACCACCGCGGCGCCTACCTCAACGCGGTCTGCAACGCGGCCACCTGGACCATGCCGCACTTTCCGGTCTATCTTTGGACGCTGCCGATGTTTCACTGCAACGGCTGGTGCTTCCCTTGGACGGTGGCCATGTTGGGCGGCACGCACGTTTGCCTGCGCCGCGTGGAAGCGGCCGCGATCCTGGACGCGATGCGTGAACACGGCGCTGATCACTATTGCGCCGCGCCCATCGTGCACAACCTCATCATCCATGCCGACCCCAAGCTGCGCGAAGGCATAACCCATAAGGTACGTGGCATGGTGGCGGGCGCGGCGCCACCCGCGTCGATGATCGAAGGCATGGCCCATATCGGTTTCGACATCACCCACGTCTATGGCTTGACGGAGGTGTACGGACCGGCGTCGGTGGCCGTGAAGCGCCTGGCCTGGCAGCAGCAGGACCTGTCGGAACAAACCCGCCTGAATGGCCGCCAGGGCGTACGCACCATGCTGCAAGAAGGCATGACCGTGCTCGACCCCCAGACCCTGCAGCCCACGTCGGCTGATGGCCAGACCATGGGCGAAATCATGTTCCGCGGCAACATCGTGATGAAGGGCTACTTGAAGAACCCGACGGCCACACAAAAGGCCTTTGCCGGCGGCTGGTTTCACACCGGCGACCTGGCGGTGATGGAAAGCGACCGCTATGTGAAGATCAAGGACCGCAGCAAGGACATCATCATCAGCGGCGGCGAAAACATCAGCAGCATCGAGGTCGAAGACGCGCTTTACCGCCACGCCGCCGTGATGGCCTGTGCGGTGGTGGCGCGGCCCGACGCCAAGTGGGGCGAGACGCCGCTGGCCTATGTCGAGCTCAAGCCCGACACCCGCGTGACGGCGGCCGAGTTGGTCAGCCATTGCAAGGGCTTGCTGGCCGGCTACAAGGTGCCGCGTGAAATCCGTTTTGAGGCCATTCCCAAAACCAGCACCGGCAAGATCCAGAAATTTCAGCTGCGTGAGCGGGCCAAGGCCGCAGGCCGCACCGACTAGGAGACCGCCATGGCTGTTGTGAAGACCCCTGAGATGCCAGCAGGGACGACCCCTGGTACGGCCGCAGGGACGGCTGCAGAGACGGCCGCAGAGGCGCCCGCACCCCTGCTGCTGCACGCCCAGGACGCGCGCGGCGTGGTCACCCTCACGCTGAACCGGCCGCAGGCCTTCAATGCCCTGAGCGTTGGCCTGCTGGCTGCGCTGCAAGATGCGCTGGACCACTTGGCCCCAGACCACAGCGTGCGTGCCGTGGTGATTGCCGCCATGGGTAAAGCCTACTGTGCAGGCCACGACCTGAAAGAGATGCGTGCTGAGCCGTCACAAAGCTACTACGAGCAGCTCTTTGCGCAGTGTGGCCGCATGATGATGAGCATCCAGAAGTTGCCCATGCCGGTGATCGCCAAGGTGCAGGGCATGGCCACTGCAGCGGGCTGCCAACTGGTGGCCATGTGCGACCTGGCGGTGGCCGTGCGCGAGGCGCGGTTTGCCGTCAGCGGTGTCAACCTGGGCCTGTTTTGCAGCACACCCAGCGTGGCGCTCAGCCGCAACCTGTCGCGCAAGGCGGCGTTTGAGATGCTGGTGACGGGTGACTTCATCAGCGCCGAGCAGGCGCTGGCCAAAGGCTTGATCAACCGCGTGGTGGACGCAGATCAACTGGATGCGGAGGTCGAGCGCCTGCTGGCCAGCATCGTCGCCAAGCCGCGCGCGGCCATCGCCCTGGGCAAAGGCCTGTTCTACCGCCAAGTGGAAACTGACATCCAGTCCGCCTACGACGACGCGGGCCGCACCATGGCCTGCAACATGATGGACGCCAGCACGTTGGAAGGGGTGCAGGCCTTCATCGACAAGCGGCCACCAAAGTGGTGAAACCGCGCTTCAGCTGAAGTCGACTGAGAGACTGCCCAGGCCGGCTGAAAAACGGGCCGACCAGCGTTGGCCGGCTTGCACCGGCCAGGCGTCGGTCCAGGTGCCGGTGGTCACCAGGTCGCCAGGGCGGATGTCGGGCGCGCCGGGGCAGGCTCGCAGTTCGTTGACAAAGTGCTGCAGCGCCAAGAGCGGGCTGTCCAGCACCAGCTGGCCGCTGCCTTCTTCCACGGTCTGGCCGTCGCGCTCCAGTGCCACGCGCGCGCCAGACAGCAGCCGGTGCAAGCTGTCGGCATGGGCGGCCAGGTCGACCACGCGCAGGGCTTCGCCGACCCGCAGGTGCGCGTGCAGGCCACTGTCGGCCACGGTCTGTGCGGCGCAGAACTTCCAGTCCGGCAGGTGGCACTGCACGATTTCGAAGCCGGGGGCCAGCCAGTCCAGCGCGTCGAACAGCTGGTCCAGTGTGGCGCCGGGTGGCGGTGTGGACTTGAAGGCGAACACCACTTCGGGCTCGATGCGCGGCTGGCAAGCGCGGGCCAGCGACACCGTGCCGCCATCACGCGCGAAGCTGAGCGTGCTGTGCCACACGCTGCCCCAGATGGGCGCGAACACCTGGTAGCGCGGCCAGATGCTGCGGTTGGTGAAGCCCACCTTGAAGCCCACCGGTCGTTCACCGCGTGCCACGCGCAGCGCGCGAACGGCCAGCGCCGTCTGGTAGGCGTCACCGACATGACGAATCAATTCGCCCGTGCCTGCGGGCCAGAGGTGTCCGCCGTCGATGGCTTGAAGCAGTTGTTGCGGTGTCATGGTGGGGCCCAGGTCACACTTTCATTCGGCCTTGGCGCCGCTGGCCTTGACCACACTTTCATAGCGCTTGTGTTCACGCGCGATCAGCTGCGCAAACTGCTCGGGCGTGCCGGTCACGGGCTCAGCCATCAGCTGCGCAAAGCGGGCCTTGGTGTCGGGCAGCTGCAAGGCCGCCACGAAGGCCGCGTTAAGTTTGACCACCACGTCGCGCGGCGTGCCGGCTGGCGCGATCAAGCCCCACCAGGTGTCGATCTCAAACCCCGGCAGGCTGTCGGCGATGGTGGGCACGTCGGGCAGCAAAGGGCTGCGCGCTGACGACGTCACCGCCAGTGGCAGCAGCTTGCCGGCGCGGATGTTGACGGCGGCGCTGGCCAGGTTGTCCAGGCTGTAGTCGACCTGGCCCGACACCAGCGCCAGCTGCGACGGCGCGCCGCCGTTGTAAGGGATGTGCACCGCAAAGAAGCCGGCGCGCTGCTTGAGGATTTCGCCGCCCAGGTGCCCCGCACTTCCGTTGCCACCGCTGCCGTAGTTCAGCTTGCCCGGGTTGGCCTTGGCATAGGCCAGGAATTCTTTCAAGTTGCCGATGCCCAGCCGCTTGGCGGTGTCGGTGTTCATCACCAGCACATTGGGAATGCGGACCATTTGCGTGATGGGCGCGAAGTCCTTGATCGGGTCGAAAGGCAACTTGCTGAACAGCCACGGGTTGATGGCGTGCATGGCCACCGCGGCAATGCCGATGGTCAGGCCGTCGGGCGGTGCCTTGGCCACCAGGTCGACGCCAATGTTGCCGCCCGCGCCGGGCTTGTTGTCGATGACCACGGGGCCCAGGCTGTCCTTGACCTTGTCGGCCAGCAGGCGCGAGGTCACGTCGATCGGACCACCGGCCGCAAAGGGCACCACCAGGCGAATGGTCTTGGCTTGCGCTTGCGCGTTGAAGGGCAGGGCCAAGGCCAAGGCCAGCGCCAAGGGCAGGGCGGCAGCGCTGGCGGCGGTCAAATGGCTGATGAAGAGTCGGCGGTCCATGGTGTGTTGTCTTGCGGTGGGGGTCCATTGTCATGCCGCCGTTGCCGACCGGACAGAGACAGTGTCTGCGCGTTTACCATCGTCCCATGAATCTTCCTGCTCGAATCCCCGGCCGCCGCCTGCTCCACTCGCCCGGTCCAACCCCTTTGCCCGATGAGGTGCTGCACGCGCTGATGCGCCAGCCCATGGACATGGGCGACCCGCGTGT
>JAYVSX010000237.1:0-16322 GCA_043774975.1 Rubrivivax sp. | reverse complement strand
CTCTTGCACCAACGTCTGGCAGCACTTGCAGGCCCACTTGCCGCGGATGTGGCGGTGCACGAAGAACTCGGCCGGCACGATGTCCAGGCGCTCACTCACGTCTTCGCCGATGCGCACCATGCGCTGGCCGCAGTCCGGCGTCCTGCAGGTGGTGTCCTCGGGCTCGTGGTGGTGCTCCACGCGCCGCAGGTGCTCGGGCAGCGCCTGGCGGCGGGGCTGGCGCTTGGCTTGCTCTTGGGCGGGCTCGGTGGCCGGCACGGCGCCTTGCAAGACCAGCAGCTGCGCCTGCAGGCTGGCTTGGTCCTCAGCCATCGCCTCGTCGAACATCTGCCGCTGCTCGGCGTCCATCGCCTCGGTCTTGGCGCCGAAGCGCCAGGCCTTCAGGCGTGCGAGCTCGAAGGTGATCTTCTCAAGCTTGGCGTCTTTGAACTTGATGGCCTGCGCCTGGCTTGCGATGCGCTGGAGCATTTGCTCGGCTGCTGCGACCAGCACCTCAGGGCTCAGACCGCGAAGGTCTTGGGCTTGGAGGGTGCGCACATTGAGCATGTGCACAGTGTGTCCAGACCCTCGCGATGAGACCATTCGGACATGCGCTAATTGCCCTGCGCGGGCCTTGCGATGCCGAATGCCAACGTGGAACAAGCGTCGGCAATTACATCCGCGTGATGGCCTGCATTTGTGTCAACCGCTGCCACGGCAAGCCCAGCACCAGGGCGTCGAACTGCTGTTGCGTCAAGGCCATCGGCGCTGATGCTGCAAGACCGCCGGCGCTCGCCTCTCGAGGCCACACGAAGCGCCCGGCGTTCAAGCGCCGCGTGGCGCACCACACACCGAAGCCGTCATGCACGAGCAGCTTGATGCGGGTAGTGCGCGCGTTGGCGAACAGGTAGCCGTGGTGCGCCTGCGCGCTACCGAAGGCCTGCACGACGCTTGCCAACAGCCGCTCAGCACCGGCGCGCATGTCCATGGGCTCCACCGCGAGCCACAGCGAGTCGATGCGGATGTCGGCGATGATCAGCTGCGACGGCGCAGCCAACGACACCGGTACGAACTGCCTCACGCTCGGCATGCCAGCACCGCCCTCGCGCGCCAGTTGCCGCCAGCGATGCACGACGTTGGCGTTCACGCCGTGCGACATCGCCACCTTGGCCACCGACGCCCCCGGTGCTGCGCACTGCTCAAGCACCAGCGCCTTCATCTGCGGGCTATACCGCCGCCGCGAAGCGGCTCTCTCATCTGCCATCGTGTCCACCAAGAAAATAGGTGGACACGATCCTTCACGACATCGGGTCGCGGTTCAAGATGGGATGGCTAGCCGCTTACCTTTTTGCTGCCGTTTCCCGGTTATGGACTGCAGGCCGCTTGCGATTTAGTCAGGTTGGCGGATCAACAACTGCACCACCCGCTTCGAACAAAATCGCAGCCAAGGCTCGCTCACGCTTGGAAATGAGTGCCAAAAAGTCATTGGTGCCGCCCATGGCGCGAAACGTATCAAAACCTCGTTCCAAAAAGGTCTGAAGCGCGCCAAAGCCTGCAGCGTGGGCAGGCCGTCTCATCACCCGCAAGCTGTGACGGAGCATGGCTTTTCGCGTGTAGCGATCCAATGCATTGCCGACGGCAACGATCAAATCGACCTGCTTTTCGCGGTCCATGGGCTTGCCCACCGATCGCCACATCTCTCCATACCTCCGACCATCCAGGGTCAACGATCCCAGGCGCCTGCCCATTGCTGTGTCCAACCGCTCAGACAGGGCATGCAATTCAGCCAGCTCTGCAATGGTCTGGACAATCTCGCTCGGGAACAGGCGAACCAACGCAGGGACAATGCGAGCAAACTGAGTGTCGCGCTGGGAAAAGTCTCCAGGGCCGTAGATGTCGTCCATGAAGAAATTCGTGACATCTCGGTACCGCGTATCGTTCATCAGGTCCGCATAGGTCCGTGCAAAACGGTCATGCTGAAAAGCTTTGATACGTTCGACCGCTTCACCCAGCACTGCGTCCGATGCACGCAGTGTTCTTTCCAGCGCCACCTGCTGCAGGCTGGTGATGATCTTTTCGCCGCTCGACTTCAATCGAATCCCCACAGGCAACCGTTAGTCGCCTGCCTCTAAGCCAGTGAACATCAATGATGCAACACTGCAGACCATGCAAAGAAGAACTCTGCTCACTGTGGGTGTCGTGACCGGTGCGTTGCTGGCTGTCGCAGGCACCACGATCGCGTTGCTTCGACCGGGAAGGCGTGAGGCCCGGCTGACGTCCTCTGGGCAAGCTCTGTTCGTCGCGGTGGCGACGTCTGTCTTGGGGACGCTGCTGCCATCAGACGCCGGCGCCCGCACCGTGGCCATCGCCGCACACCTCAAACGGGTGGAGGCCACGATTGCGGGCTTACCTCCGCACATGCAGGCCGAGATCGACGAACTGATCACCATCATCGGCAGCCCGCCTGGCCGGTTGGGTTTGGTTGGACTGACAAGCGACTGGGCCACGGCCACACTCGAAGAAGTGACCGCAGTCCTCGCGTCCATGCAACGTTCGTCCTTGGCTGTTCGCCAGCAGGCCTATCACGCTCTGCGCGACATCACCAACGGTTCGTATTTCGCTGACCCCACGACTTGGTCATCCATTGGCTACCCGGGCGCCAGACCCGTCTAAACCGCAGGCAGCACCATGAGCGAGTTTCCCGATCCGATCCGTGCTGGGTTGAAGCGCGGATGGAAAGTGCACGGCGGCTCGCACGCCGCTGTCCCACCAACACTGAGCTGCGATGTTGCCATCATTGGCAGCGGCGCCGGTGCCGGCATCACCGCCGAGCTGCTGACAGCTGCCGGGCTGAGCGTGGTGCTGGTCGAAGAAGGGCCGCTGCGCAGCAGTTCCGACTTTCGCCAGCTGGAAAGCGAAGCCTATCCAACGCTTTACCAGGACAGCGCCAACCGCCAGACTGCGGACAAGGCCATCAACATCTTGCAGGGCAAGTGTGTAGGAGGCTCCACCACCGTCAACTGGACCAGCTCGTTTCGTACGCCAAGTGCGACGCTGAAGTATTGGCAAGAGCGCTTTGTTCTGCCCGACCTGAATGACGAAACCATGTCCCCCTGGTTTCACCAGGCTGAGCAGCGCTTGAACATCGGACCCTGGTTGGTGCCGCCCAACGTCAACAACGAGTTACTGAAGATCGGCGCCGCCAGGTTGGGTATTCCCGCGGCGGCCATTGCACGCAACGTCAAGGGCTGTTGGAACCTGGGTTCCTGCGGCATGGGCTGCCCAACCAATGCCAAGCAGTCGATGTTGGTCACCACCATTCCAGCGGCGCTCGACAAGGGCGCTGTCCTGTTGGTGCAGATGAGGGCAGATCGACTTGAACTCGCGCAGGGCAAGGTGCAGGCCGTGGTCTGCATCCCCGTTGCCGTCAACGGCGCCACAGTGGCAGGCGCAAACACCCGGATTGAGGCCCGACACTTTGTGGTGGCGGGTGGCGCCATCAATTCACCGGGGCTCCTGTTGCGCTCGGGCGCGCCAGATCCACATGGGCGGCTGGGGCGACGGACTTTCCTGCATCCTGTGGTGCTGTCCGCCGCCGTTTTTGACAAGACTGTGGCGGGGTGGGATGGCGCGCCACAAACCATGTACACCGACCACTTCCTGGAAGTGGCACCCATTGACGGACCCATCGGCTACAAGCTCGAGGCTCCTCCCATGCACCCCGTGCTGGTATCCACCTCTTTGCCGGGCTTTGGCGACATGCAGGCCAAGGCCATGAAAGACTTCCCGCACACGCATGCGCTGTTGGCACTGCTGCGAGACGGTTTCCACGACCAAGCCAGCGGTGGGCAAGTCAAGTTGCGCTCTGACCGAACTGCGGAGCTGCACTACACCTTGACCCCGTTCATCATGGACGGCGCTCGGCGTGCGCTGCTCAGCATGGCCGAAATCCAGTTTGCCGCTGGTGCGCGACGGGTCACGCCGGGTCATCAAGCCGCCACGCCGTACAGCACCTGGGCGCAGGCCAAAGCCGCGATTTCAAGTTGGTCCATGGTTCCGTATCAAACCAAGGTGGTCAGCGCACACGTCATGGGTGGCTGCGGCATGGCCGGCAAACCCGAGCTGGGCGTGGTGCAGGCGGACGGGCGCCACTGGCAGTTGGAAAACCTTTCGGTCCACGACGGCTCGATTTTCCCCACCAGCATTGGCGCCAATCCCCAGCTGTCCATCTATGGCCTGATCAACAAACTGGCCACCGGCCTGGCGCGGTCCTTGTCGGGCCGCGAAGTGCGACTGGCCTAGCGCGGAACATGCTGGCTCGACTTCAGCAGTTCACCACGCTGGGCGCGCTGTTGTTGGCCGGTTTGTGGGGCGCGCTCTGGTGGCGTGCAGGGCACCAGGGTTGGGCGCTGTTGGGCGTGGGCCTCTTCTTCGTCGGCTATGCCGGCGTGTTGGCGCTTGAATTTATTTTCTTGCGATGGGCCCATGGTGAAGACCCCGCCCCCAAGGCCACGGCGCGGCAGCTGCTGCGCGCCTGGTGGGGCGAAGTGCGTTCTGCTCCCGTGGTTTTCTGTTGGCGCCAACCCTTTTTCAGCAATCGATATCCCAACACCGTGCAGGCCGCCAGCGGTCGACATGGTGTGCTTTTGATCCACGGTTTTGTTTGCAACCGTGGTCTGTGGAACCGCTGGCTGCACAGGCTGCAGCAGCACAGCGTACCCGTGATCGCACTCAACCTCGAGCCCGTCTTCGGCGGCATTGACGGGTACCGGCTGGCGATTGAACAGGCCGTCGCCCAGCTGACCGATGCCACGGGCAAGCCGCCCGTGGTGGTGGCGCACAGCATGGGCGGGCTGGCACTGCGTGCATGGTGGGCCCAGATGGATGGTGACAAAAGGGTGCACCACGCCATCACCCTGGGTACACCCCATCACGGCACGTGGTTGGCTCGCTTTGCGTTGACCCGCAATTCCCAACAAATGCGCCGCGCGAGCCGCTGGCTGCAGGAATTGGCCGCTCGGGAGCCTGCTGAACGTGCGCGCCGTTTCACCTGCTTTTACAGCCACTGCGACAACATCGTTTTCCCACCGATGACGGCCACGCTGGCGGGTGCCGACAACCGCCATCTGCCTGGGGTGGCCCATGTGCACATGGTGGAACACCCCGAGCCCTGGAATGAACTTCTGCGCTGGGTCAACGCGCCGGGGCCATCACCGGGTTTGCGCTGAAGCGGCGTTCGCCAGCCAGCACTTGGCCGGCTTCAATTTCGCCTTGCTCGGCAATGCGCTGGCGCACCTGGCGATAGACCGGCGTGAAGTCCGGGGCCGTGGCCTTGAACAGCTGGTCGAAGTCGTCGATGACAAAGTAGGTGGCCTGAAAGGTGTCGATCTTGTAGCGGCTGCGCATCAGGCGCTTCAGGTCAAAAGCCACCCGCTGAGGGCTGGTAGCCGTCACGCTGTGGCGCAGCTCACCGGCCGAGCTCAGAATGCCGGCGCCATAGGCGCGCAGACCCTGCGGCGTTTGGATTAGACCAAACTCCACCGTGTACCAGTACAAGCGAGCCAGCAACTCCGCCGCGTCCAGCCGGGTGGCTTTCATACCGCCTGCACCATAGGCCTGCATGTAGTCGGCAAAGACCGGGTTGAACAGCAAGGGCACGTGGCCGAACAAGTCGTGAAAGACGTCGGGCTCAACCACGTAGTCAAATTCGTCGGGCTTACGAATCCAGTCGGTCACCGGAAACTTGCGTGCCGCCAGCAGCGCGAAAAAGGCTTCCTCAGGAATGAGACCCGGCACGCTCACGACCTGCCAGCCCGTGGCTTTCATCAGCCGCTCGGAAACGGCGTCGAAGTGAGGAATGTGCGCAGGCTCACCCAACTCTTGCACCGCGCTGATGAATTCGTGGCAGGCCAAGCCGGGCAGCTGCTGCAACTGACGTCGGTACAGGCGCCGATAGGTCTCGTGGTCGGCCGCGCTGTACTGGCTGTAATTTTGTTCGCAGGTGTAGTCGGCGCGGGCTTTGCCGTAGTCACCTCGAGGCGGACGATCGCCTGCGCCATAGGTCACCGGTGCCACACCCCGGTTCACACCGTCGTGAAAGTCGACGCCGGCCATGCTCTTCAGGCCTTGCTCAACACGCCGCGGCGCATTTGATCCAGCTCGATGCTCTCAAACAGGGCCTTGAAGTTGCCTTCGCCAAAACCTTGATCGCCCTTGCGCTGGATGAACTCAAAAAAGATCGGGCCGAGTTGGTTTTCCGAAAAGATTTGCAGCAGCAGCTCACCCGGTTTGCCGTCAATCAAGATCTTGCGCGCCTTGAGCTCAGCCACGTTTTCACCGTGTCCCGGTATGCGTTTGTCGACCAGTTCGTAATAGGTGTCGATGGTGTCCAGCAGCTTCAGCCCCTGGCCGCGCAGCGAGTCCACCGTCTCGAACAGGTTGTTGGCGCCCAGCGCAATGTGCTGGATGCCCTCACCGTGGTACATGTCCAGGTACTCCTGGATCTGCCCGGATTTTTCATTGCCTTCTTCGTTGATGGGGATGCGGATCTTGCCGCAGGGGCTGGTCATGGCCTTGCTCTTGACGCCGGTGACTTGACCTTCGATGTCGAAGTAACGCACCTCGCGGAAGTTGAACAGGCGCTCGTAAAAGTCGGCCCATTCGTTCATGCGGCCACGGTGCACGTTGTGCGTGAGGTGGTCGATGTAGGTCAGGCCGTGGCCCATCGCATGGATGGTGGCGCCGGGCAGCGCTTCAAAGTCGACATCAAAGAAGCCGATGTTGCCGATGTCACCTTCTTTGGCGCCGCCCTTGCCGCGCCACTTGTCCACCAGGTAAATCAGCGAGTCGCCAATGCCTTTGATGGCCGGGATGTTGAGTTCGCCGGGGCCGGCGGTGCCTGCATAGGCCCATGCGCCCAGCGACTTGACACGCTCAAAGGCCTGCCGTGCGTCTTGCACCCGCAGCGCGATGGCGCAGATGCTGGGGCCATGCAGCCGCGCAAAGCGCTGCGCAAAGCTGTCGGGCTCTGCATTGACGATGAAGTTGATTTCACCCTGGCGGTACAGCAACACGTTTTTGTGGCGGTGCTTGGCGATCGCCTTGAACCCCATGCGCTCAAACAGCGAACCCATGGCGGCCGGGTCGGGTGCGGCGTATTCGATGAACTCGAAGCCGTCGGTGCCCATCGGGTTGTCCCAAGGTGTGAATTGCATGCCTAGCCTCGTATCCGGGTTGAAAACTGCGCACTGTAGGGTGCACCGAGCGCAGTTTGTCTGCAAGCGATGGCGAAAATGACACCTTCAACGCCGAATGTCTGCAAGAATTTATCTAATGGAGACCGATAGCAGCCTAGATAGCGTAGATCTGCGCATTCTTCAGGCTTTGCAGGTCAACGGCCGAGCGACTTACGATGAATTGGCGGTGGCCGTTGGCTTGTCAGCCAGCGCCACGTTGCGTCGCGTCAAGCGCTTGGAAGAGTCGCGCGTCATTTCTGGCTATGTTGCGCTGGTTGCGCCCGAGCGCGTGGGCCTGGGCCTGACGGCCTACATCAACGTGCGCTTGGCCAAACACAAGGAGCAGCGCAACCCCATCGACGACTTCGCCGCCGCCGTGCAGGCATGGCCCGAGGTGGTGGAGTGCGCCGCGCTAACCGGCGACATGGACTACCTGCTGCGCGTGCTGGTGCGCGACATGCCGCACTGCTCGCGCTTCATCATGGACAGCCTGCTGCGTCACCCCTCGGTGCAAGACTGCAAAACCAGCTTTGTGATGCGCCGCCTCAAGGGCACCACCGCCGTGCCGCTGTAGCGGGAGAAAACTCCTTCAGGGGCGTCCGTTGACCGCTGTTGACCCGGGCAGATCTCAAGCTGAGCCCTTGGTCCTCGACTGCTTCGGCAGCAGCCCTTGTCAGATTGCGGGCTACGGCATGTGGCGACAATACGGGCGATGTTCGAATGGATATTGCCGTTGTCCGCTTGGCTGCAAACGTGGCTGAACCCCGCCGCCGGTTTGTGGGGTCTCTTTTTTTCCGCTTTTGCTTCGGCTACGGTTTTGCCTGGCTCCAGTGAAGTGGTGCTCAGCGCCCTGGTTACCGCCTATCCCGCGTTGGCGTGGTGGAGCTTCTGGGTGGCACTGTCGGGCAATCTGCTGGGTGCGCTGTTGACCTTCGGCATGGGTTTGGCCAGCCGCCGCGGCTATGAGCGGTTTCAGCGGATGCGAGTTGATGAACAACATCCGCTGGTTCAGCGTTTGCGCCGCGTCGGGCCACCCGCGTTGGTGCTGTCGGTGTTGCCGTTGGTGGGCGACGCCCTGGTCCTCGCCGCGGGCTGGTTTCGGATGCCTCTCTGGCAAAGCATGATGTGGATTGCCGTCGGCAAGGGCGCCCGCTATGGCTTGCTGCTTCTGGGCCTTTGGGGCGTGCTCAACCTGGGCACCTGAGGTGCCCAGGCCAGCCAGCTTGATCAGCCTGCCACCGTCTTCATGATCTGCGTGGGCGTGGGCGTGGGTGCGGGCCAACCAGCTTCCTGGTCTACGCGCACCATCATCTCGTTGGTAGCGAAGTAAACCTGCCAATAGTGGTCGGTGTGGCAATACGGGCGCACGGCGATCACGGTGCCGACCAGGTTGATGTCGAGCAGGTTCACCTCCGGCGCCGGCGCCGTCACCACATTGGGAATTTTGGCTACAGCAGCCTTGAAACGGGCGATGGCGTCCAGCGCGTCCACCCCACCAGCCAATTGCGCCGTGCGCTCCACGCGTCGTGCTGGGCGAGCCAAGAAGTTCAGCACCGTGTCGCCAAACACCTTGCTGTTGCCCACCAGCGCCTGCACGATGTCGGGCGTGATGATGGTGGCGCCAAAGAGGCCCAGCTCGTCCACAGCGCCCACTAGGCCGCTCCAGGCCGCGCCGGCCAACATGGCGGCGAAGCTGGTGGTCTGGATGCCGAAGTAGCCCAGGATGCCCAGCACCAAGGCAATGTTCAGCGCCACGGCGACGATCGAGCCCAGGTACTTGGTCAACGTGGGGTCGACGTTGTTGCGGTTCATGCCGGCCTGAACCAGCGAGATGACCTTGCCAATCAACCAGCGGCCGACGATCCAAAACGCGATTGCGGCCAGGATCTTGACGCCCAACTCGGTAAGAGTGGTGCTGAGGAAACTTTGAACACTGTCCATGTCCATAGGGTGTCTTGCAGGTGTGATTTTTAGAAAGCATTGCTCATGCGTTTCTACTATTGCACACGACTACCAAGAGAGCCCCACACCAAGGACGGGGCTGCGCCCTGAGGTCCCAGCGTGGCCGTCAATCGCTGTCGATCTCTTGCAGCAAGCGCAGGGTAGCGTCGTGCGACATCTGCAGCAGCTCGGCAATGTCGCGCACGTCGTCGGGCAGGGCCGCGTTGTCCCAGCCCTGGGCACTGTGGCGGGCCACACGGATGGCCAACAGCACATTGCGCACCTGGGAGTTCGGCTGCTGGGTGTGGTCATCGGTGATGCGCACCAGCAGCGACGGCAGGCGCCACGACTTCATCAAGGCGTGTTGCAGGTCCGCCAGATCAACGTTGAGCACCGCCTTCTGTACCGCGGCCGACCGCAAGGTGCTGTCGGCGTTTTGACGGCGTTGAATTTCCAGGGCCAGTGACGGTGCGTGCAGCCACAGCAGCAGCTCAACAAAGCCGTGCAGCAGCGCGGCTTCGTGGATGACCGGTGCGTCGTGGTCCATGCGGTGCACCGCGAAGCCGATGGCAAAACGCGCGGCACGGTGCGAGCGGCGCAGCACGCGTTCAAACCCATCAAGGGCTTCAGCATGAAAGGCCAGCCGGGCTTGCGCGGTTTCTTGAGGCCCAAAAGCGCGGAAGAATGGCGGTATGCCCAGCATCACCAGCGCTTCGGTGACGGTTTCAACTTCACTGCCTTCGCGCCCACGACGCAGGTAGGCCACGTGGGCCAGAAGCTTCAGGGTCATCAAGGGGTCGCTGGTGATGGCCTCGGACAGCAGGTGCGCGTCGACCGCGTCTTCTGTCTCACGCATGTCGTCCAACGCTGCGGTGGTGCTGGCCAGCACCGGCAGCCGCTGCAGGTTGAACAGCGCAGCCCAGCCGGCCACGTCGCGCGGCGGGCGTTCAGTGAAAGGCGACGTGGCGGTGTTCATGCGGCTGTGCAGGGCGTGGACGGAACGGTGAAATTCGCTTCGTTCCGAGCTTATCGGCCGCGTCGCCGCCAGACTTAAGTGCTCAGGCTGAGCATCACGCCCTCTCGGGCGTTGGCCCGGCCTTCCAACAGTGCGGTGTAGGCCGCCAGGGCGGCGGGCACGCCGCTGCGCTCAACCACCTGCACCCAGGGGTCTCCAGCCCGCTCAACGCGCGCCATGAAGGCTTGCCAAGCGGATGAAAGGCGTTGCTCCAGCACGTCGCGACCCCAGCCGTCGGGCGGCGGCGCGGCCCGCTTCTTGATCTGCGCCGGCGCAAAAAAGAGTGTCGGCCGTGGGCCCGGCAAACCGCCACCGCCCGCCAGCGCCTCCCAGTGCGTGCCACCGATCGAGCTGCTGAACTTCAATTGATCGGTGAAGCTCTGGTGCACGCTGCGGCGCAGGCTCGCGTTGCCTGCAAAGTCAACGTACACGGTGGGCACGCGCGGGTCCAGGCTGGCCACATCGGCATAAGTCAGGACGCGGTCGTAGCAGCCCAGGCCTTCGGTGAAGGCGCGGTTGCCGGTGGACGTCAGCCCCACCACCTGTGGTGCAAGCGGCGCACCACGGCGCAGCGCCAGGCAAAACGCGGCGCCGTAGGCGGTTTTGCTGGAAGCGCTGGACAGCAACAGTTGCTGCGCGCCGAAGAACTGGTTGTCGCTGAGGAAGTCGTCGATCAGGAACGACGTGACGAAGAGTGGCTTGAGCACGGCCTGCAATCCTTCAAGCCGGGGTTGCCAACCCGGGTCGGCCGCACAGAACACGTACTGCTGGTAAGCGCCTGCCAAGTCCTGGCGGTGCGCGGCGGTGTCGAAAAAGCCGCTCTCGCGCACACGCCCCGGCGTCACCACCAGGTGGGTGCCTGCAGGGAAGTAGCCGTAGACACGCTGGCCCACCGCCACGCCGTCGGCCTGGGATTCGGTGACCACGGCAAAGCCCCAGACGGGCAAACAGCCCTGGGTTGAATCGGGTGCCGGGAAGAACTGCCAGTACTTCATGGCCTCGCCAAAAGCGGCGTAGGTGATGTTGTTGGCGGTCAGCGCGAAGTGCTCCAAGGCCAGGCGGGCCTGACCGGCTTGCAGCGCGCGCGCCGCTGGAGCGTCGGGGTCGGGACCGACCTGAACCTGGTGCAGATCGCTGCGGCTGATGAACAGGCGTTGCCCGGTTTGAAGGGTGGCGGTGTGGCTCAAGGGCAGCTCCGGCGTGAATTCACGAAGGCCTTGAGCATGGGGGTGTCTGGGGGACCAAGGCTGTCACCACTGCGACGCGACAGCAACGTGTCGCAGGGGTGGGCCCCAGGGTGGCCACGTTACAGGCGCTTCACGCCCAGCACGTGGCCCACGAGCAGGCCGTTGACGTAGAGCGCGCCTTCGGGCGCGGCTTCGTCACCGTGAAATTCCAGCACCGGGTCTTGGGCCACTTGGGCTTCGACCAGGGCCAGTTTTTCGGCCAGGGCATCGAGCATGCGGCTGGCCGCACGCAACAGGCCTGCAACAAAACTGCGCACACGGCGCTCTTCAGCAGGGACGACATCAAAAGGAAAGTCTTGCACGTACATGATGTTCTTTCGGTCGGCCGCCGCAGAGCAGTGCTCGGTGCTGCTGGCCAGGGTTTGGATTCAGGGGCTGTGTCGCAAGCGCTGGATTTCGCGCTGCAGTTCGCGCCCGGCTTGCTGGCGTTGGCTGGCGCCACCGGATCGGTGGCTGCCGGCTGCACGCCGCAGGCTGGCGGCCACGAACGGGTTGCGTGGCTTGAGGGTCTTGAGGGTCAGCTTCATCGGTTTCTCCTTCGTGGCGGTGGTGGTGATGGCGGTTGCGGACAGAAAACAAAACGGCCCGGGTGCTGGTGCAACCCGGGCCGTGATGAGCAGGAGGTGGGCGCTGTTCAGGCGCTGGACCGTCTGTTCTTCAGGGCCCCGGGCGGAGCACCATGGTTAAAAGCTGCCTGGCTGGCGATGGCCATGGCTCTCACGATTGCGCTCACCATGGCGCTCACCATCGCGTTGACCGCCGCACCGCACATGGCCTGCGCGGCCGCACACAGGCGGTGGCTGGGCAGGTCAGCGAGAAGCAGGGTCAGGTTCATGGTGCTGTCAGTGTGGGTTGATCGGCTGTGAAGCCTTGGCAGGGCTTGAGTTCACAGGCTTGCGCAAATGATAAACAAACAGTTATCAGTGCGCAAGTGAGCTTGATCACGAAAAGCCCCGTGAAAACCCGCTGTTGGTCATTCAAACAGGGGATGTCGGTGGCTTGCCAACACCCAAAGCGACGGTCTGGCGCGACTACTTCTTGCGTTTGAGCGGCGCCACACCAGTCTGCGTTCGTTGCCACAGCGCGTGCGCGTCTTCCGCCGCGAGGCTCAACGGCGCTGGGGGTTTGGCGGGCCGGATCACGCCGGGCGCGGGCGAGGTGGGCGAGGTGGGCGAAGAGGCGCTGGGCGCAGCACTTGGGGTTGCCGCAGGTGCGGTCAGCACTTCGCCCAGCAGGTCCAGCAGCCGGGTGCGGGCCCGCTGGGGGTGGCGGCGGTAATAGGTGAGCACCAGGCCCATGATGAAGCGTTCATCGTCGTCGCGCGGTTGCGACTCGCTGCCGGCGTTCGTTTCGATGGGCAAGGCTGCCGAACGGCTGGCCTGGTTGCTGCTGGCATCGCCATGAGGCGCGTCCATCCACCCCGGGGGCTTGTGGCACAGGTGCTCGAACTGGCGCGCCAGCCGTTCGCCGATCTGGCGTGAGCGGCCTTTGATCTGGCTCCAGTAGCTGGGTTGAATCTGCACGCGCTCGGCAAACCGACGCTCCAGGCCGCGCAGGGTGGCGGCGTCGGCGTGGCGGGCGGTGGCGCGCACAAACTCTTCGAAAAGGGCCAGCGCGTTGTCCAGGCGAACCTGGGCGAGGTCTTGGGGGCTGGCTTGCATGACCCCCCTATGATAAAGGGTCGTTGCTCCCAAAGCGACACCTGGGGCCAGCAAACCCGGCCCAAACCCAGTCGCAGACCCGCTTGCACACCGGCGGGCCCCACACTCACTGCGATCCGGTTCGCTGTGGCGTCGGCAACTTGGGCGCCGTGCGCACGCTCCACACCATGGTGATGGCCAGCACCGCCACCACCACACCCAGCGACAGCAGCACCGGGATCTTGATCACGTCGATCAGCAGCATCTTGGTGCCGATGAAGACCAGGATCACCGCCAGGCCATAGCTCAGCAGGTGGAACTTGGACGCCACCGCCGCCAGCAGAAAGTACATGGCGCGCAAGCCCAGGATCGCAAAGATGTTGCTGGTCAGCACGATGAAGGGGTCGGACGTGATGGCAAAGATGGCCGGAATGCTGTCCACCGCAAAGATCACGTCGGTCAGACCCACCAGCGCAATCACCATCAGCAGCGGCGTGGCGATGCGCTTGCCGTTTTCAACGGTGAAAAACTTTTCGCCGTCAAAGTTCTTGGACACCGGCAGCATCTTGCGCAACAGCTTGAGCGCCGGGTTGCTGTTCAGGTCGGGTTCCTTGCCAGCGGCCCACCACATCTTGATGCCGGTCAGCAGCAAGAAAGCGCCAAAGGCGTAGAGCACCCAGTGGAACTCGCTGATCAACCAGCTGCCCAGCAAGATCATCACGGTGCGCAGCACGATGGCGCCAACGATGCCGATCATCAGCACGCGCTTCTGAAAGTCCGGCGGCACCGCGAAGTAGGTGAAGATCATCAAGAAGACAAAGATGTTGTCCACCGCCAGGCTCTTCTCGATGAGGTAGCCGGTCAGGAACTCCATGCTCTTGGTGTTGGCCACGTCCGTGCCGTGGTCCTGGTAGACCGCCCACCAGAACAGCGCGTTGAACGCAAAGCTCAGTGCCACCCAGATCAGTGACCAGTTGACGGCTTCTTTCACCGTCACGCTGTGCGCGCCTTGTTTGCGCAGCACCACAAAGTCGACAAACAGCGCCACCAGAACGGACGCGATAAAGAATAGCCAAAGCCAGGTCGGCGCGATGGTGTCCATGGACACTCCCGTATAGAAGGGGTTGAGGTTCGCGCCGAAAGGTCTTGCGGAAGGTGACTTCTGCGGTCCCGGGCCACCAGCAGGCGCCGGCAGCCGTATTGACGGGGGGCCGCGGCAGCTGGCGCTGCGTGCTACTCCCCTTTCGACCGATGCGATTGTGCTTGCGGCCCTGGGACGGTGTTCCCGCGGTGGGCCTTGGCCCGCGGCGCGCTAGGCCTTTGACGTGGCGGGGACTTGCGCCAGCAGCTGCTGGGCAAAGCGCCGTTGCGCCTGGCGCAGATCAGTCGTCGTCGTGCGTCTTGGTGTGGTTCCTGAACTGGGTCATCAACTGGGTTTGCATGTTCGGCGGCACCGCTTCATGGTGGGACAGCTCCAGCGTGTAGCGGCCCTGGCCTGCGGTCAGCGCATTCAAGCGCAGCTGGTAGCCCGCCAGCTCTGACAGCGGCGCCTGGCCACGCACCACCATGTGGCCCGGCGCGCCATTGGCGGTGCCGGTCACCAGCCCGCGGCGCGATGCCAGGTCGCCGGTGATGTCGCCCATCGCCAGGTCGGGCGCGGTGATCTCGATGTGCACGATCGGCTCCAGCACGATGGGCCGGGCTTCACGCAGCGCCGCCAAAAAAGCCTTGCGGCCGGCGGTGGCAAACGCGATGTCCTTGCTGTCCACGCTGTGGTGCTTGCCGTCGTAGACCGTGACCCGCACGTCGACCACGGGATAGCCGGCAATGGCGCCGCTGGCCAGCACCTCGCGCACCCCTTTTTCCACCGCCGGGATGTACTGGCCAGGGATGGTGCCGCCCTTGACCTGGTCGACAAACTCAAACCCGCCACCGCGCGGCAGCGGCTCCACACGCAGAAAAACTTCACCAAACTGCCCCGCGCCGCCGCTTTGTTTTTTGTGTCGGTGGTGGCCCTCGGCCTTGGCCGTCAGGGTCTCGCGGTAGGCAATGCGGGGTGGGCGGGTGTTGACTTCAAAGCGGTAGACATCGCGCAGGCGTTCGAGCAGCACCCGCAGGTGCAACTCACCCAGGCCGTAGATGATGGTCTCGTTGGTGGCCACCACGTGTTCCACCTTCAGGCACGGGTCTTCGTCGACCAGCTTGCTCAAGATTTCCCACATGCGCTGTTCGTCGCCATGGCGCTTGGGCTCGATGGCCAACCCGTGCACGGGCTTGGGGAAGTCCAGCGGCGCCAGGTGGATGTGCTCGTCTTCGGCGGCGTCGTGCAGCACCGCGTCAAAGTGGATGTCGTCGACCTTGGCCACCGCGACGATGTCACCGGGCAGCGCGCGTGGCACCTCGACATGGTCTTTGCCCTGCAACATGAACAGGTGCGCCACCTTGAAAGGCTTGCGGCCGTGGCCGATGTAGAGCAAACCACCCTGCACCAACGTGCCTTGGTGCACGCGCATCACGCTTAAGCGCCCCACAAAAGGGTCGACGCTGACCTTGAACACATGGGCCAGCACGTGCCGCGCCGGATCGGGTTGGGCGCGCATGGGCTGGGCCTGCGCACCCTCGCCGTTGATGAAGTCGGGCGGGTTGGCCTCCAGCGGGTTGGGCAGCAGCTTGACGATGATGTCCAGCAGCTCGGCCACGCCAGCGCCGCTTTTGGCGCTGACAAAGCAGACCGGAATCAGGTGCCCTTCGCGCAGCGCCTGCTCCAGCGGTGCATGCAGTTCGCTGGCGTCGATGTCGCCATCGTTCAGGTAGCGGTCGACCAGCTCGCCGTCGACTTCGACTACCTGCTCCACCAAGGCGCGGTGGGCTGCGTCGACGCTGCCAAAGTCGCTGTGCCCCTGGCGCTGGAAAAAACAGTCCACCACCTTGGTGGCGCCTGCGTCGGGCAGGTTCACCGGCAGGCACTCCTTGCCGAAGGTGGCCTGGATCTCGGCCAGCAGCCCAGCCAGGTTCACACCCGCGGCGTCGATCTTGTTGACGATGATCAGCCGGTCCAGGTGGCGGCTGGCAGCGTAGGCCATCATGCGCACGGCCATCGGTTCGATGCCCACCACGGCGTTGATCACCACCGCGGCCGTCTCCACCGCTTCCAGCGCCGGCAGGCTTTGCCCCAGGAAGTCGGCAGCGCCCGGGGTGTCGATGAAGTGCACCCGCGTGTCGGCGTGGTGCAGGTGCAGCACGGCGGTGTTCAGCGAGTGCTGCA
>JAYVSX010000236.1:0-6658 GCA_043774975.1 Rubrivivax sp. | reverse complement strand
CGCCGGTGGCGGCCAAGGTGCCACCGGTCAAACCCGTCAATTGCGTCAAGGCAACGACGTCGGCCTGGGCCCCGCCAGACAGGGCCAGCGCCGCCATGGCCGCGAAAACGTTGGTGCGAAGTTTCATGAAAATCTCCCTGGAGTGCTCAAGACCCCGGCGCGAGATGCACCGGTTGCACCGAGCTTAGGTGGCTAACCCGAAGTTCGCGCCCCTAGGGTTGGGGGCACTCCCCCATCAGGACGTGCCTGACCCAAGAAGTGGGTCGACATCAGGCGTCAGCGCTGCCGATGCTGTTTGCACTGCCAGCATGCGCCCGTCTGCGCGGCTGCTTTGCCGTCCCCAAGTGACAAAAAATCTCAAGCTGCAACGACTTTGGCAGCCTTGCGCTTGACGCTGGCAACCGACTTCTTGGCCACGCTGACGGCCTTGGCCTTCACCGCCACGGCCTTCTTCGTCACCGTTTTTGGCGCGGCTGCGGCCTTGCGCACCACATTGCGCTTGGCCACCACGGCCGCCTTCTTCACGGCTTTGGCGGCACGCGCGGCTGGGCTCTTCTTGCCAGCGGCAGCGCGTGACAAGGTATCAGCACCTTCGGCAACCTTGGCCGACAGGGTCTGCGCCATCTGCGCACCCGGCATGCTCAGGCGCACCACGGCGTCAATGCCGTTGGCGACCACACGGTTGTCGATGCCAGCGGCAAACTTGGCCACTTTGGCCACACCTTGCGTGGCGGTGATGGAACTGGCTTCAATGGCCTTGTCAGAACCGGTGCTGACGCTGTCAATGCCCTTGACCATGATGTCGGTCATGCCCGTGCGGACCTGCACCAGCTTGTTCGTCAGCTGGGGCGCCAGCTTCTCGGTGCGGCTGTAGACGTTGGCATCGATGCTGCTGTTGACGGCGTCAATCAGGCGGTTGCTGCCGGCGCGGTAGGCCATCACGGCCAACGACGCAGCGTAGCGGTAGTTCTCGATGGTGGCCAGGGTGACGGTGCTCAGGGTCTGTTGGGTCATGGTCTGCTCTCGTGGTGGGTTGGGTTCGGTCAGAACCTGTCGCAACCGGGTGGGTGCGTGTTCCAACAACGACTGGAGTGTCTGGGCTCGGTCTAGAGAGAGAAACCCAAAACCCCGTACAAACCCTAGTGAGAACTCTCCAATCCTTCGGCCTTCCAGGTTGCCACCATGGCACCGCAGTGACCCCGCACGGGATGCTCGGCGATACTGTTTCTTCCTGCCATTGCCTCTTGGGCCCAACTGGACGACAACCACATGCAGACACGCTTGGCGCGGGCCGACGTTCCCGTTGAAACCACCTGGAACCTGGACGACCTGTTCGTGGACGAGGCCGCCTGGGATGCTGAGTACCGAGCGCTGGACGAAGCCAGCCAGACCCTGCTGCGCTTTGCCGGGCAACTTCAGCGAGACGCCGCCACGCTGCTGGCCTGCCTGACGCAGGAAGAGGCGCTGCACGCGCGCCTGGTGCGCGTGACTTCGTTCGCCCATCTGCGCAACGCGCAAGACGGCAGCCACCCACCCTACCAAGCAGCGATGGCCCGCGTGTCAGCGCTGCACGCACGCTTCGGCGCCAGCACCAGCTTTGTGGAATCCGAAATCCTGGCCTTTCCCGACCCGCTCTTGCAGAAGTTCATGGCGGCCGAGCCCGGACTGGCGGCCTTCAAAAAACCCTTGAGTGACCTGCTGGAACTGCGCCCGCACCGCTTAAGCGCCGACACCGAGCGGGTTCTGGCGTCACTGGGCGAAGTGCTGAACGCGCCCTACATGACCTACAACCGTTCCAAGTCGGGCGACATGCAATTTGCGCCCTTCACCGACGACGCCGGCACGGTCTACGCCAACTCGGTGAACGGCTTCGAGTCCAACTTTGAAACGCACAGCGACACCAGCGTCCGGCGCAACGCCTGGGCCTCGTTCAGCGCCGGGTTGAAGGCCTACAACCAGACCTATTCCGCCACCTTGGCCACCGAGGTCAACAAAAACGTGGTGATGGCGCGCTTGCGCGGCTACAGCAGCACCGAAGCGTTCTTGCTGCACCACCACCAGATTCCCCACGCGGTGTACCGCAACATCCTGGACATCATCCAAGCCGAACTGGCCCCGCACATGCAGCGTTATGCGCGGCTGCGCCGCCGGGTGTTGGGCTTGGACAAGCTGCTGTACTGCGACATCAAGGCGCCGCTGGACCCCGCCTTCAACCCGCGCGTGACTTATGAAGAAGGCTGCCAGCTGATTCTGGAATCGCTGGCGGTGATGGGCCCCGAGTACTGCGCCTTGGCGCGCCGAACGCTGCAAGAACGCTGGGTCGACCGGGCCGACAACATCGGCAAGTCTTCGGGGGCTTTCTGCGCCACACCGTATGGCGTGCACCCGTTCATCCTGATCACCTGGTCGGACACCATGCGCAACGTCTTCACGCTGGCGCATGAACTGGGCCACGGCGGGCACTTTGCGTTGGCCATGCAGCACCAGCGCCTGGTCAACACGCGCCCGGCCATGCCGTTTGTCGAAGCGCCGTCGATCATGAACGAGATGCTGCTGGCGCAGCACATCCTGGGCCAAAGCCAGGACCCACGCATGCGGCGCTCGGTCATCATGCAGGTTCTGGGCACCTACCACCACAACTTCGTCACCCACCTGCTTGAAGCCGAGTTGCAGCGCCAGGTTTATGCGCTGGCCGAAAGCGGCGGCTCCATCACCGCGGCCGTGCTCAACGAACGCAAGGGCCAGATCCTGGCCAAGTTCTGGGCTGACACGGTGGAGATCGACGACGGCGCGCGCATGACCTGGATGCGCCAACCCCACTACTACCTGGGCCTGTACCCCTACACCTACTCGGTCGGCCTGGTGGCCTCCACGGCGATGTCGCTGTTGGTGCAAAAAGAAGGGCAACCCGCCGTGCAGCGCTGGCTGCAGGTGCTGCAGGCCGGCGGCCTGCACAAGCCCTTGGAACTGCTGCAGATGGCCGGCATTGACCTGAATTCACCGCAACCCATCCACGACGCGGTGGCCTACGTCGGCCGGCTGGTGGATGAGCTGGAGCAGTCCTTCGCTTGAAGCTACAAACTGCAGTTGACCGCTTGTCTCAAGTCCCGCTTGGTGGCGTGCAGCAGGCCTGAGCGGCCCTCGCCCATCGCCTGCCAGACCTGGCGCTGAAACTTCAGCGGCTTCCAGCCGCGCTCCGCAAACCAGTCACCCAAAGCGCGCTTCACAGCGGCAACAGCTCGGCCAGCGACTGCAAGGTATCGGCTTCTTCGACCGGCTTGTCTTCGCGCCAGCGCAGCATGCGCGGAAAGCGCACCGCGATGCCGCTTTTGTGGCGCGGGCTGCGCGCGATGCCTTCGAAACCCAGCTCAAACACCAGCGTAGGCCGCACACTGCGCACCGGGCCAAAGCTCTCGATGGTGGTCTTGCGCACCACCGCGTCCACTCGCGCCATCTCGGCGTCGGTGAGGCCCGAATAGGCCTTGGCAAACGGCACCAGCTTGCGCCCTTCGGCCTGCGGCGGTGCGTCCCACACCGCAAAGGTGTAGTCGCTGTAAAGGCTGGCGCGACGGCCGTGGCCGCGCTGCGCGTAGATCAGCACGGCGTCGACCCGCAGCGGGTCGATCTTCCACTTCCACCAAACGCCCACCGCCTTGGTCCGGCCCACGCCGTAGTGCGCTGCGCGCTGCTTGAGCATCAAACCTTCAACGCCCATTGAACGCGCCGCTTCGCGCTGCCGTGCCAGGTCTTCCCAGCGCTGACCCTGAAGCAACGGGCTGGCGACCAGGGACGGGTGTTGCGCGTCGGCCAACAGCGTGTCAAGCAGCGGCCGCCTTTCGCACTGCGCCAGCGCGCGCAGGTCACGCCCCTGCAGTTCCAGCAGGTCGTAGGCCAGCAGCACCACCGGCAGGTCGCGTAACAACTTGGGCCCCAGCGTCTTGCGGCCGATGCGCTTTTGCAGGTCCGCAAAAGGCTGGGCACGGCCGTCGCGCCAGACCACGATTTCGCCGTCGAGCACCGTGCCGTCGGCCAAGGCCTGGCCCATCTGTGCCAGTTCCGGAAAGCGGTCGGTCACCAGTTCTTCGCCGCGCGACCACAGCCACACCTGGCCGGCGCGCTTGACCAGCTGGGCGCGGATGCCGTCCCACTTCCACTCAACCAGCCACTGCGAGGGCGGCCCCAGCGCTTCATCAAACTCAGCCAGCGGCAGGTTGAACGGGTGCGCCAGAAAAAACGGGTAAGGCTGCCCACAGGTCTGCGTTTCAAGCTCTGCAGCAACCTGCGGCGCGATCAGGGCGCTGTAGTCGGCCGCCGAGGGGTGCCCAGTGATGTGGGTGTAGCCCATCAAGCGCTGCGCCACCCGCTTGGGGTCCAGCGAGCCCACCGCCGCCAGCGCTTGCGTCACCTGCAAGCGCGAAACGCCGACACGAAAGCCGCCCGTGATGAGCTTGAAATAGACCAGGCGCTCGTCCAGCGCCAGCCGGCGCCACTGCGCGTGCAAGGTGTCGGCCAGTTGTTCGGGCGGCGTGCGGCGCAGCGGCAGCAGGTGCTGCTCGATCCATTCGCAAAGACCGATGTCGTGGGCTTGATCGGGCGCGGGCAGCAGCAACGAAATGGTTTCAGCCAGATCGCCCACCGCTTCGTAGCTCTCGTCAAAAAGCCATTCCGGCAGACCGGCGGCCTCTTGCGCAAGACGTCGCAGCAGCTTGGCCGGCACCAGCTGGCGCGGTTTGCCGCCAGCCAGAAAGTAGACCGCCCAGGCCGCGTCCGCCGGATTAGCACCCTGCAGGTAACGCTGCAGCGCGGCCTGCTTGGCCAGGCTGGAGGTGGTGGCGTCGAGTTCGCGGTACAGCGCTGCAAACAGCTTCATGGAGCAGGCAAGGCCGCTGGGGTCTCTTGGGTTGCTTGGGCTTCTGGGGCCACCGGGTCCTCCCGGTCCTCATCGCCGTACTCGGTCTTGAAACCTTGAGCTTGCAGGCCGGCATCGGTCAGCCAGCGCACCATCACCGCCACACTGCCATGGGTGACAAAAACGCGTTGCGCGCCGGTGCCAGCAATGGCTTGCAGCAAGCCCGGCCAGTCGGCGTGGTCGGACATGACAAAGCCGCGGTCAACACCGCGCCGGCGCCGCGCGCCGCGCAGCTGCATCCAGCCGCTGGCAAAGGCGTCCGAGTAGTCGCCGAAGCGCCGCATCCACGGCGTGCCGTGGGCCGAGGGTGGCGCCAGCACCAGCGCGCGCTTCACAGCGGCCGCGTCAAAGCCCGGGTCGCTGACCCGCAACGTGGGCGCCAGCGCCACGCCGGCCGCGCGGTACACCGCATTCAAGGGCTCAACCGCGCCGTGCACCACGATCGGCCCAATGCTGGCATCCACGCCATGCAGGATGCGCTGCGCCTTGCCAAACGAATAGCACAGCAACACCGACGCGCGGCCCTGCTCGGCGTTGGCGCGCCACCAGGCGTTGATGTCGGCCGACAGCTGGGCCTGCGACGGCCAGCGGTAAATCGGCAGACCGAAAGTCGATTCGGTGATGAAGGTGTCGCAGCGCACCGGCTCAAACGCTGCGCAGGTGCCATCGGCTTCGGTCTTGTAGTCGCCCGACGCCACCCAGACGCGGCCGCCGTGTTCCAGCCGCACCTGCGCCGAACCCAGCACGTGGCCGGCCGGGTGCAGCGAGACCTTCACGCCGTGGTGGACGATGCTTTCGCCATAGGCCAGCGTCTGCAGCGTGATGTCATGGCCCAGGCGCGCGCGCAGCGTGCCTTGGCTGTCGGTGTGGGCCAGGTAGTGGTGGTGGCCCACCCGGGCGTGGTCGGAATGCGCATGGGTGATGACGGCGCGGTCAACCCGCCTCCAGGGGTCGATGTAGAAGTCGCCAGCCGGGCAGTACAGGCCTTCGGGCCGCGCCACCACCAGGTCGTCGGCGCGGGACGCAAAGCTCAGCGGGGTGGATGGCACGTGCATCACGGCATCCAAAGCCGCCACTCTGGCGCAGGTGCGCCAGGGTCAGCGTTGGGACGCGGGTCCAAGGTCAGGTCCACCGCGGTGCCCAGCCAGCCACCTGCCCGCCTTGGACGCCTTGAGTCACTGCAAGCCGTCGGCCACCGCCTGCGGTGTTTCTGCTGAAAGCCGGACAACTCATTGACTCCCGAAATATCCCAGCAGCCACTTTGTGATCTCACGCGGCACGTCCTGTAAATCGCATGCGTCCCGTTCACCCTGGCCAAGTACTGCGAGAAGACTATCTTGCGCCGCTCGGGCTGAGCGTCAATGCACTCCCGTCGCGCTCGGTGTACCAGCGACTCGCATTCACGAAATCGTCAAAGAACGGCGTGCAGTCACAGCAGACACGGCAGCACGGTGACGCCTAACCCTCTACAAGATGCCACTCGACGGGTAGGCGGTAGCCAGGTTGTGCCAATGGCAAGCCGTGCTTGGCGGCTTCGCGAGGCGAAGCCGCCAGGCCGATCACCGCAGGTCGAATCGGTCCAGGTTCATCACCTTCGCCCACGCGGCAACAAAGTCGCGCACAAACTTCGAGCCGTTGTCGCTCTGCGCATAGACCTCTGAAAGCGCGCGCAGCTGCGAGTTGGACCCGAATGCCAGATCCACGCGGCTGGCGGTCCACTTCAGCGCGCCAGTCTTGCGGTCGCGGCCT
>JAYVSX010000235.1:0-6834 GCA_043774975.1 Rubrivivax sp. | reverse complement strand
CCACGCGGTCCAGCGGCGTGACTTTTTGGCCCAGGCGCGAGCCGTCTGCATCGCGGTATTGCCAGCTGCGGCTGCTGGCGTCCAGCTGGCGCTGGTGGTAGCTGCGCACCCGCTCGGCGGCCACCCGCAACGCAGCGCGCTGCGCGGGCGTGATGGTGTCCAGCGCGGCACGCAGCTCGTCTGGGCCGATCTCCAGCGCAGCCATGCTGGTGGCCTGCACGCCGTCGTAACGTGCGGTCAGCTCCAGCAGCGCGGTGTCGCCGCGCTGGCGCACGTCGGCGATGATCTGTGCCACGCGGGTTTCGATGGCGGCGTCGGTTTCGGCCGACCAGTGCAGCACACGCTGAAAGTCAGTCTCAAAGCCGACGTCGCGGGTCGACAGGCGGCGGATGTTGACCGGGTTCATGATCCGACCCGTGCGGCGGCGACGCTGGCTGCCACGCCAGCCGCAAATTCAGCCGCAACATCAGCCGCAAATTCAGCCCCAGCCCCAGCGCCACCCACCGCGGCTTCAAAAGCGTCGATCAAGGCGCGCAAAGGCTCACGTTTGAGCTTCAGCGCTGCCGGGTTGACCACCAGGCGCGCAGAGATGTCCATGATGTGCTCCACCTCCACCAGCTGGTTGGCCTTGAGCGTGCTGCCCGTCGACACCAGGTCGACGATGGCGTCGGCCAGGCCCGTCAGCGGCGCCAGCTCCATGCTGCCGTAGAGCTTGATCAGGTCCACGTGCACACCCTTGGTGGCAAAGTGCTGGCGCGCGGTGTGGGTGTACTTGGTGGCCACGCGGATGCGCGAACCCTGCTTGATGGCGGCGGCGTAGTCAAAGTCAGCCCGCGTGGCCACGCTCATGCGGCAGCGGGCGATCTTCAGGTCGACTGGCTTGTACAGGCCGTCGCCGTCTTCCAACAGCGTGTCCAAGCCCGCCACACCCAGGTCGGCACCGCCGTGGCGCACATAGGTGGGCACGTCGGTGGCGCGCACCAGCACCACCCGCACGTCGCTGCGCGTGGTGGCCAGGATCAACTTGCGGCTCTTCTCGGGGTCGTCCAGCACTTCAATGCCGGCGGCGCGCAGCAGCGGCAAGGAGTCGTCGAAGATGCGGCCTTTGGACAGTGCGAGCGTGATCATGGGGGTGTGGCCCGGTGCACGCATCAGGGTGCCACTGGTGGCCGCACGGGCGGCGCGCAGCGGCCCCGCGGCGCGCCGCAGGGCTGGTCAGTGGTGGTGGAGGCCGGCCGAAGACGGCGGCGCAGCAGCGTGTTCGGCGGGGGTCAGCGTTTTCATCGAAAGGGCATGGATTTGCTCGCGCATTCTATCGCCCAGGGCCGTGTAAACCCGCTGGTGGCGGCGCACGCGGGGCAGGCCCTCGAACTGCGCCGACACGATGGTGGCGAAGAAGTGGCGACCGTCGCCTTCCACTTCCAGGTGTTCGCAGGGCAGCCCTGCGGCAATGAAAGCGCGGACTTCGTCGGGTGTGGGATCGGCCATGCCGTGATTGTCTCAGAGGGCAGAAGGCCCGTGGCCTGTGACCCCAAGCCAAGTCAGTGGCGGATCTTGTACCCCGTGATCAACAGCCGCAACGCAATGGCTGCCACCACCAGGAAACTTCCCCCCACCACCGCCAGGCTCAGCCAGGGCGATGCGTCGCTGACACCAAAGAAGCCGCGCCGAAAGCCGTCGATCATGTAGAAAAACGGGTTCAGGTGGCTCACCGCCTGCCATACCGCGGGCAGCGAGTGCACCGAATAGAACACGCCCGACAAAAAGGTCATGGGCATGATGATGAAGTTTTGAAACGCCGCCAGCTGGTCGAATTTTTCAGCCCACAACCCGGCGATCAGCCCCATCGAGCCCAGCATGCCCGCGCCCAAGGCTGCAAAGGTGAAGACCCACCAGGGCTCGGCCCATTGCAGCGGCGCAAACCATACCGTCACCAGCATCACGCCACCACCCACCGCCAGCCCGCGCACGATGGAAGCGCCCACGTAGGCCACAAACCAGGCCCAGTGGCTCAACGGCGAGACCAACAGGAACACCAGGTTGCCGGTGATCTTGCTCTGGATGAGCGAGCTGCTGCTGTTGGCAAAGGCGTTTTGCAGCACGCTCATCATCACCAGGCCCGGAATCAAGAAGCTGGTGTAGCCCACACCCGGAAAGGCCTCGACCTTGTCCTGCAGAACATGGCCAAAGATCAGCAGATACATCACCGCGGTGAGCACCGGCGCGGCCACGGTCTGGAAGGCGACCTTCCAGAAGCGCAGGATTTCTTTGCGGAACAGCGTGCCGGAGCCGGAAAGCGCCGAAGCCAGTGGAGAAGTCGAGCGATCGGCCGACGTTGGGGTCAAGGGTTGAGCCGACATCAGGCCAATTCCTTCGCGGGGTCACCTTGCATGATTTCCAGGAAAACGTCTTCCAGATCGGCGCGACCGATCTCCAGGTCTTCCACCCTCACGCCACTGGCGCGCAGGCTGGCCAGCAGCGTTTCCACCTCGGCGGCGTCACGGGCCTTGACCTGCACGATGCGCCCCGTCACCCGCGCCTGCGCTGCCAACGCCGCAGGCAAGGCGGTGTCGGTCTTGAAGCGCAACATGGTGCTGGCGCGGCCGGCCAGCAGTGCCGATGTCTTGTCCAGCGCCTTCAGACGCCCCTGCTGCAGCATCGCAATGCGGCCGCACAGCGCCTCGGCTTCTTCCAGGTAGTGCGTGGTCAGCAGCACCGTGTGACCTTCCTTGTTCAGGCGGGCAACAAAACGCCACAGGGTCTGGCGCAGTTCCACGTCCACACCCGCGGTAGGCTCGTCGAGCACGATGACCGGTGGGCGGTGCACCAGGGCCTGCGCCACCAGCACACGCCTTTTCATGCCGCCTGAGAGCTGGCGCATGTTGGCGTTGGCCTTGTCGCTGAGGCCCAGTTCGGCCAGCACTTCGTCGATCCAGGCGTTGTTGTTCTTCACGCCGAAGTAGCCGCTTTGAATCGCCAAGGTTTCACGCACGCTGAAGAAGGGGTCGAAGACCAGTTCTTGCGGCACGATGCCCAGCACCTGGCGTGCAGCCACATAGTCCTTGACCACGTCGTGGCCCAACACGGTGGCGTGGCCACCGGTGGCCCTTGAGAGGCCGGCCAGGATGGAAATCAGCGTGGTCTTGCCCGCGCCGTTGGGGCCGAGCAAGCCGAAAAATTCGCCCTGCTCGATGTTGAAGGACACGTCGTCCAGGGCCTTGAAGGCGCCACGGGCACCGTTATAAACCTTGGTGATGTGGTCAAAACAGACGGCGGGCTGGTTCTTGTTCATGGCAGGGGCGGGATTGTAGGCAGCCCTGCCCAGACCCGCTGAATGCAGAATGGCGCGCATGGCCACCCCTGCAAAAAAGCCGCCCCGCCGCACCGCCGAACGCATTCTGGAGGTGACGCTGCAGCTGTTCAACCGCTTTGGCGAGCCCAACGTCAGCACCACGCTGATCAGCGCCGAACTGAACATCAGCCCGGGCAATCTGTACTACCACTACCCGGCCAAAGACGAGCTCATCAACGCGCTGTTTGACCGTTATGAAAAAGCGCTGGGCGAAATCTTGCAGGCCGCCGACGGCGTGGAGAACGTCGAAGACGCCTGGCTGTTTTTCCACATGCTGTTTGAGCTGATCTGGGGCCACCGCTTTTTGTAGCGCGACCTCAACGACCTGCTCAGCAAAAACCGGCGCCTGGAAACACACTTCCAGTTTGTACTGAAGAACAAGGCCAAGGCCATGCACGCGCTGCTCGACGGCCTGGCCCGCAACGGCGTGGTTCGCATCACCGGCCCTGAAGCGGCCACCACCGCCACCAGCATGGTCGTGGTGGTGACCTATTGGCTAAGCTTTGAGTACGTGCGCGACCCGCGCCGCGCACTAGAGCCAGAAAACGCCGCCGCCGCGATGGGCCGCGGCGCCTATCACGCACTGGCGCTGTTGTTGCCGCACCTGGCCGACAGTTCGCGGGCTCACCTGCAAACGCTGGCGGCGGCCTACCTTCAGAACTGAGGGGTCTGAGAGTGTGAGAGTCTTTCAGCCATGCCCGCTCGACGCGCCCAAAGGGCCCCGCTCGTCGTTGCAAATGCTCGCCATAGCCCGAGCTATGGCTGTGCTTTGCGCCTAGATCGGGGCCCTTTGGGCGCGCCTCTCGGGCACGCCCGAAAAACTCTCACACTCTGACCCGCGCCTTCGACTGGGACATCCAGGCGCGCATCGCCGACCAGCAGCTCAAGCCTGATGCCATCCGCGCGCAGGTGACCGAGTTCAAGCCTGGCGTGGTCTACGAGCAGGCGGGTGTGAAGGTCACTGCGATCGAGGTCGACCATGGCGAGCTGCTCAAGCAGGCCGAAGGCACCGACCTCATCGTCCACCAGGTGGCTGCGGTGCGCGACGAGCTGCTCGCCAACCCGGTGTTCAAGGCGATCCTGTCGCACCACACCAAGCCCGACGAAGCCGGCATCGTCTTCACCCGCGTCAAGCCGAAGCTGGCGGTGTATTACCACTTCGTTTTGCTGGGCACGCCGGCGGTTCCGGCCGTCAGCGAGAAGGACGTGCGCGAGATGACCCGCAAGACCTATGCAGGTCCCTTGCTGATCGGCGAAGACCTGATGGCCTTCCGCCTCGACCGAGAGCAGGTCGTGCTGCTGCCCGCCAAACCACCCTGAACCGGAGTGACGCCCATGAAACGACGCCGACTGCTCCGGGCCGCGGGCCGAGGCACACTCGCGGCGCTGGTCGCCCACCCGTTTGCCACACGCGCCCAGGCCTGGCCGACCCGGCCGCTGCGCCTGCTGGTGCCGTTTGCGGCGGGCGGGCCGACCGACGCCTTTGCACGCCTCTATGCCGCAGCCCTTTCCCGGCAACTGGGTCAGGCCGTGGTGGTCGACAACAAGGCCGGCGCCTCGGGCGCCTTGGGAACGCTGGAGGTGAAGCGAAGCGCCGCCGACGGCCACACGCTGCTGTTCGG
The DNA here is from genome assembly GCA_043774975.1 of Rubrivivax sp. Taxonomy (GTDB): domain Bacteria; phylum Pseudomonadota; class Gammaproteobacteria; order Burkholderiales; family Burkholderiaceae_C; genus Rubrivivax. The sequence continues at coordinate 1,860 of JAYVSX010000235.1, read as the reverse complement.
CACCGCGTCCACGCACGCGCTGTACAACCTGATCCAGCCCAAGCCGCAGTACGACGCGCTGGAGGATTTCGCTTTTGTGGGTGTGCTGGGCGGCGCGCCCGTGGTCTTCGGCGTTGCGCCCAACATGCCGCGCACGCTGAAGACGGTGGTCATCGCCTCGAAGCTCAACCCCGGCAAGTACAACTACGGCTCACCCGGCAACGGCACGCTGTTGCACGTGGCGGCCGAGCGGCTGAAGCAGGCCACGGGCGCCACGATCACGCATGTGCCCTACAAGGGCAGCGCCCCCGCCTTGCAGGACCTGATGGGCGGCAACATCGAGATGACGGTCGACACGCTCGGTGGCCTGTTGCAGCACCACCAGAGCGGGCGGGTGCGCATCGTGGGTGTGGCCTCGGCCAGGAGCGTGCCACTGGCACCCGAGATCCCCACCGTGGCCGAATCCGCCGACCTGCCGCAACCCTTCGAGGCGATGCTCTGGAACCTTGTCACCGCGCCGCGCAACACACCGCCCGCCGTGCTCGCCGCGCTGGCCGAGGCCACCGGCCGCGTGATGAACGATGCCGCCCTGCGCAGCAAGCTGGAAAGTCAGGCCATGTTCGCCGACCCGCACATCGGTGCGGTCGCGGCGAAGGCGTTCGTGCAAGCCGAGCGTGCCAAGTGGAAGTGTGCCAAGTGGAAGCCGATCGTCGGTATGCTTGGCGACCTCAGCACCAGCTGAGCCTTCAACCCGTTCCCCAATCTACCTGGACTGTTCATGACCAACACCCCCCGTGCCCTGCTGCCCCTGATTGTTGCCGCCACGTTGGCCACCGCGAGCCTCGGCGCGGCCGCGCAGACTGCATCGCCCCCGCCGCCTTACGGTGCGCCCATCAACATCGAGCAGGCCAAAAGAGCCATGGTCGCGGCCGAGGCCGAGGCGCGCAAGAACAGCTGGCAGGTCGTGATCTCGATCGTCGACACCGGCGGCCACCTCGTCATGCTGCAGCGCCTCGACGCCCAGAACGCCAGCGTCGACATCGCCACCGGCAAGGCGCGCACGGCGGTCAACTTCCGCCGGCCGACCAAGGTGATGGAAGACAGCCTCGCCGCCGGGGGCAGCGCGCTGCGCCTGCTGGCCGTGCGCGACGCCATGCCACTGCAAGGCGGCCTGCCCATCGTGGTCGACGGCAAGATCATCGGTGCGATCGGCGTGTCGGGTGTGACGGCGCCCCAGGACGAAGTCGTGGCCAAGGCCGGCGCGGATATATTGGCCTCGAAGTAGGCCGGCGTGCCGCGATGGCCGAGCTCCTGATCCCGGTCCACAGCAGCCTCACGCTGGCCATCGCCACCCGCATCACCGACGAAGCCCTGCGGCTGCGTGCCCTGCATCGGCTGCTGCCGCTGGCGGTGATGGTGCTCGACAGTGGCGCCCAGGTGGTGAGCTACCGCCGCGAAGACGGCTGCGGCGTGATGCGCCACGACATCGCCATGGGCAAGGCCTGGGCGGCGCTCGGAATGGGCATGGCCACGCGCCAGATTCGCGACCGGCTGAGCAACCGCCCGGCGTTTCTGTCCGCGTTGGCGGCCGCCTCGGGCGGGCGCTTCATTCCCACACCGGGTGGCGTGCTGGTACTCGGTGTCGACGGTGCCGCCATCGGGGCCGTCGGCATCAGTGGCGACGCATCTGACAAGGACGAATTCTTGTGCGATCGAAGCGATCCGCGCCACCGGATTGACCCCCGAGCCCGCGCAGCCGGCGTCCGACTGGCAAGACGCCGGGCTCTGAGAGGGTGTAAACGAAATGATTTACGTTGCCAGTCTGGTTGCGAGGATACGCGCCTCGGCCAGCCAGACCCATGCGAGCGGGGCCCAGTTCGA
>JAYVSX010000234.1:0-14653 GCA_043774975.1 Rubrivivax sp. | reverse complement strand
CGCAGACCGTGCGCGATGGGGTCGGTCATGTGGATGGCGTTGCTGACATGGCTGACCGGCTCGACACAGTAGATCGGCTTGTCGCCAGGTGTGTAGACCACCAGGTAGGGCAGTGACGAGGTCAAGCGCAGCGACAGCTTTTCGTCGCGGATGCGGGCCGGCCCGCGCCAGCCTTCAAAACAGTTGTCAAAGGCCAGGTGGGTCACGTCACCGTCGATGCCAGGCTGCGGAACATGGCGGGTAGGCAGGCCGCTGGCGTCGTTGTCCCAGCGCTCGGTCAACTCGATGCGCAGGCGGCTGCGCTCGCGCTTGGGAAAGTAGGGGTGCCAGCCCAGCCCAGCGGGCTGCGGGTGGGCCTCGCGGTTGGTGAAGGCCAGGTGAACCTCCAGACCCGACGCGGTCAGCACAAACCGTTGCCGCACTTCAAAGGCAAAGGGCCAATCGGCATCTGGCGCATGGGTGTAGCTCAACTCGGCTTCGGTGGCGCTGGCCGACACCACGACCCAAGGCCTTTGCCAAGCCACGCCATGCACCGAGTGCGGGTTGTCGTCGAAATTGGGCGCCGTGGTGTGGTCGTGGCCCTGCCAGCGAAAGCGCCGGTAACCCAGCCGGTTGGAGTAAGGCACCAGCGGAAAACAACCCGATTGGCGTGAAGTGCTCAGCTCACCCGGCTCGGCGCTGCGCAGCACCGGCAGGTCACCCCGCCAAAAGCCGGCCACAGAACCGCCCAGGTCGGGCCTCAAAACCAGGCGCAGGTCGCCGGCACGCAATTCAAGGGATGTGGTGATGGTGGTCTCCAAAAAAGGCTCTGATGGCCTGGGCCTGATGATGCCGCATGCCTGGGTGGTATCTGTACACAGGCGCTCAGATCGTCCAGGGGTGCGGGTTTGCCGCGATGCCATAACGCTGACGGGCGGCGGCCGGCAGATCGGCGGGAACCAGGCCGTCGTCGGCCAGCGCCAACAGCGCGCGGTGCACGATGTGCGCGGCACCCACTTCAAAGAAGTCGCGCAGCTGGGCGCGGCCATCGCTGCGGCCAAAACCGTCGGTGCCCAAGGTGACATAGCGTCGGCCAGCGGGCACCCAGGCGCGCAGTTGTTCGGGTACCGCGCGCACGTAATCGGTGGCGGCCACGATGGGACCGGCGGTGGTGGTCAAGACCTGCGTGGCCCAGGGTTCGCCACCGGCTTGACCCAACGCCCGCCAGCGTTCACAGGCCATGCCATCGCGCGCCAGTTCGCTGAAGCTGGTGGCGCTGCACACCTGGGCCGCCACGTTCCAGTGTTCGGCCAGCCAGCGCGCGGCTTGCAACACTTCGTGCAGGATGGCGCCGCTGCCCAGCAAGGTGCACTGGGCGCGGGGTAACTGCAGCGCCGGCGCGGTGGCGAACGTGGGCAACACATACAAGCCCCGCAGCACGCCGCTTTCCACACCGGACGGCATCGACGGCTGGGCGTGGTTCTGGTTCATCACGGTGAGGTAGAAAAACACGTCGTGCGGCGGTTCATCCGCGGTGCCCAGCATGCGCTGCAATCCGTTGTGCACGATCAGCGCCAGCTCGTAGGCAAAGGCCGGGTCGTAGGCCACGCAGTTGGGCACCGTGCTGGCCATCAGGTGGCTGTGGCCGTCCTGGTGCTGCAGGCCTTCGCCGCCCAGTGTGGTGCGGCCCGACGTGGCACCCAGCAGGAAGCCGCGGCTGCGCTGGTCGGCAGCGGCCCAGATCAGGTCGCCCACGCGCTGAAAGCCAAACATCGAGTAGTAGATGTAGAACGGCAGCATGGTCAGGCCATGCGTGCTGTAGCTGGTGGCAGCGGCCGTCCAGCTGGCCAGCGCACCGGCTTCGGTGATGCCTTCTTCCAGGATCTGGCCGTCGGTGCTTTCGCGGTAGCTCATCAGGCTGGCCGCGTCTTCGGGCTCGTAGTTCTGGCCCTGCGGCGCGTAAATGCCGACCTGGCGAAACAGGCTGGCCATGCCGAAGGTGCGCGCTTCATCGGCCACGATGGGCACCACGCGAGGCCCCAATTCGGGCAGCTTGAGCAGGTTGGACAGCAGGCGCACAAAAGCCATCGTGGTGCTCATCTCCTTGCCGTCGGCTTGCAGTGCAAAGCTGGCAAAGGACGCTGCGCTGGGCACCGGCAGCAAGGGCGCGCTGGTTTGCCGCGCGGGCAAGGGGCCGCCCAGCGCGGTGCGGCGTTGCTGCAGATAAACGGCCTCCTCACTGCCCGGCGGCGGGCGGAAGAATCGCTGCGCGCGCGCGTCGTCGTCGCTCATCGGCAGGTGAAACCGCCGCGCAAAGTCGACCAGCTCGTCGCCCTCGACCTTTTTGTGCTGGTGGGTGGTCATGCGGCCCTGGGCGCTGCTGCCCATGCCGTAGCCTTTCATGGTCTTGGCCAGAACGACCACCGGCGCGCCGCGGTGCGCCACCGCGGCAGCGTAGGCGGCGTGGATCTTTACCAGGTCGTGGCCACCACGGTGCAGGCGGTCGATCTCGTCGTCGGTCATCGCGCCCACCAACGCCTGCAGCTCGGGGCTCTGGCCGAAGAACTTGTCGCGGTTGTAGGCGCCGTCGTTGGCGCTGAAGGTCTGGAACTGGCCGTCGACGGTGCGCGCAAAAGCGCGTGCCAGGGCCTGGGTGTGGTCGCGCGCAAACAGCGCGTCCCAGTCGCTGCCCCAGACCAGCTTGATGACGTGCCAGCCGGCGCCGGCAAACACCGTTTCCAATTCGTCGACGATGCGGCCGTTGCCACGCACCGGGCCGTCCAGCCGCTGCAGGTTGCAGTTGACGACAAAGACCAGGTTGTCCAGCCCTTCGCGCGCCGCCAGGCTCAGCCCGGCCAGCGACTCGGGCTCGTCCATTTCGCCGTCGCCGAAAAAGCCCCAGACACGGCGGCAGGCGGCGTCACCCACGGCGCTGCTGCGGTCGCTGGCGGGGATCAGGCCACGGTGTTCCAGGTAGCGCATGAAACGCGCCTGGTAAACGGCCGACAAAGGCCCCAGGCCCATCGAGCCGGTGGGGAACTGCCAGAAGTCGGGCATCAGCCAGGGGTGCGGGTAGCTGCTCAAGCCACGCACCGCCTGGCCCTGGGCGCGCAGCGCGGCGGCGCCGACCTCCTGGCGGTAGTGGTCCAGGTCGTTTTCGCTCAAGCGGCCTTCGGCAAAGGCCCGCGCGTAAACGCCGGGCGCCGAATGCGGCTGGAAGAACACCAGGTCGCCGCCGTGGCTGGCGTTTCGAGCGCGGAAAAAGTGGTTGAAGCCCACTTCAAACAAATCGGCGGCCGACGCATAACTGGCAATGTGGCCGCCCAGCTCGCCTTGGCGTGCATTGGCGCGCACCACCATGGCCAACGCGTTCCAGCGCATGATGGCGGCCAAACGCTGTTCGATCTGCAGCTTGCCGGGGAAGGGCACTTGTTCATGCAGGCTGACCGTGTTGAGGTAGGGCGTCTGGCGCTGCGGCTGCCAGGCCAGCGCGTGGCGGCGGGCTTCGTCTTGCAGCGCGCCCAGCACAAAGCGCGCACGTTCGGGCCCACTCTGGCGCACCAGTGTGGCCAGCGCGTCCAGCCATTCGCGGGTTTCGGCGGGGTCTTGGTCGCCGGGGAAGCGGATGGTGTGAAGCAGGGCTTCAAACTCATCGCTGCCGGGAGGAGGCAGTGCGGTCATGGTGGGTTCTCAGAATGTTGCAAAAAGTGGCCTGGGCTGAGGCACTCTCGATCATGCCTGCTCATCGCGCCCGAAAAACTGCCAGCCCCTGACGCCATGCCGCAGACCCGACCGGGCCCTGGCCAGCAGCACCTGAAGCTGCCGTCACCAACGGGTACCCGGCGCGTCCAGCGCCACCTTCAGGTAATGCGCGCCCGCTATCGGGTTGAAGTAGTAGGGCGGAACTTCCCCAAAGCCCAGGCTGGTGTACAGGCCGCGCGCGGCTTCCATGTCGTCCAAGGTGTCCAGCAGCATGCAGGAGTGGCCGGCCTGGGTGGCCAGGTCCATCAGTTGCTGGGTCAGCAGGCGGCCCAATCCGAGGCGGCGAAAGGCACGGCGCACATACAGCCGCTTCATCTCGCAGGCGTTGACGTGGTCTGATTCCGGCAGCGGCCGCATGGCCACGCAGCCGGCCGGCGCGCTGTCCACCAGGGCCAGCAGCAGCGCACCGCCAGGTGGCGCGTAGTCGCCCGGCAGGCCAGCCAATTCGACTTCGAAGTTTTGAAAGCACAAGTCGACGTTGAGCGAGGTGGCGTATTCGCCAAACAGCTCGCGCACCGCGGCCATGTGCTCGCTGCTGTCAGCCGGTATCAACTCGATCTGCGGGTCGGTGTGCATCAACGTCAGACCGCCAGGCTGGCCACCCAGGCCGCGCCCGCGGCGCACAGCGCAAACAGCACCAGGGCCAGGGTCCGTTGGCGGGCGCCGTCCGCACTGGCCGGCGTGTCGGCTGGCAGCGGCTTGTCACCGACCAGCATGGGTCGCACCAGGTTGTGCTTTTTCTTCAGCAGGTAAAAAAGGATGGCGGCCAGGTGCAACGCCACCATGGCCAACAAGATCCACTGGCCGTACTGCTTGTGCCAGCCGGTGGCTTGGCTGACGATGTCGGGGCTGACGAAGCGGTTCAGCGGGCCCACGGTGGCGATCTCGTCGTCGGCCACCAGGCCGGTGGCCACTTGCAGCGCCAGCAAGCCCAGCAGACCAAAGACCGAAAAGCTGCCCAGCGGGTTGTGGCCCACGTCCAGGTGTTCACCCGGTTGAGATTGGCCCCGCAAATAACGCAGCACCGTGGCGGGTGCGTAGATGAAGCTGGCAAAGCGCGACCAGTGCCCGCCCACCAAACCCCACAACACCCGAAAGGCCAGCAAGGCCAGCACCAGGCAGCCCAGGCGCATGTGCCAGACCATGGCGTTGCCACCGATCTTGGCCGAGACCACCGAGCCGACGATGGCCACGGCCAAGGTCCAATGAAACAAACGCGTGGGCAGGTCCCAGACGCGAACGGCGGTGGTGGCAGTGGGCGCAGTGGATTGACTTGGCAACATGTTTGCAGCGGGCTCCAGCGCAAGGGGCGCTCGGTGGCATAACCATAACTCGGTCTCGGTCCCTTGTGCCCTCATCCGCGGTGGCTCAGGGCTTACCCTGAACGCGGAATGTCGCTACGGGGCGTTGCGTACACTGCACAAGCAGCTCAGATTTGCTGTGCTGTTGCTGATGATTGTCTGTTGATCCACCCACTGACCTGCCTTTCAGGAGATCCCGCATGACCCGTTTGTTCCTTGCCGCCGCCACCGTGGCCGGCCTGCTGACCGCCCTGCCCGCTGCGGCGCAGTTCCAAAAGCCGGAAGACGCCGTCAAGTACCGCAAGGCCGGCATGACGTTGATCGGCGCCCACTTTGGGCGCATTGGCGCCATGGCCTCGGGCCGCGCACCCTTTGACGGCGCTGCTGCCGCCACCAACGCCGAGATCATCACCCGCATCAGCAGCCTGCCTTTCGCTGGCTTTGTGGATGGCACATCGGGCACCGAAAAAGGCACGCCCAACGCCAAGGTGTGGAGCGAACGCGCCAAGTTCGACGAAGGCGCGAAGAAGATGCAGGATGAAGTGGCCAAGCTGGCCGTGGCCGCCAGAGCCAACAACCTGGACACCTTGAAGGCCGCCTTTGGCAGTGCTGCCGGCACCTGCAAAAGCTGCCACGACGACTACCGCAACCAGTGATGGCCAGCCAGGCCCTGCGCCGCTGAACCCGAAGCCCGCACCAGCGGGCTTTTTGGTGGGCGCTTCTTGGGTGCTGCTCGGGTGCTGATTGCGTGCTTCTTTGACGCCACCGAACTTCGGCGGCTGATCTTCTGCTGAACCCGGTGGCACTGGCCCGCCAAGACCGAGCTGTCAAAGCAGCGCTCAGTTGGGGTTGGCAAAGCCCAGCACCACGCGCCGCGTCATCGCACTTTTCTTTTCGATCTTGGTCACCACCACCGCGCCCACGTCGGCGGTGTTGGCCACGTGCGTGCCACCGCAGGGCTGCAGGTCCACGCCTTCGATCTGCAGCACGCGGATGCGGCCCAGGCCATCGGCCGATCGCGGGGGTAACACGCTCATGCTGCGCACCAGGCCGGGGTTGGCGTCAAGCTCGGCTTCGCTGATCCAGCGGTGGCTGACCGCATGCGAGCCGGCCACCAGGCGGGCGATGCCGGCGTTGAGCGCGTCTTTGTCCAGCGGCTCGTTCATGTGGAAATCCAGCCGCGCGTAGCCTGCGGTGATGGAGCAGCCGTCCACCGGGTGCGGCACCAGCGCACACAGCAGGTGGGTGGCGGTGTGAAAGCGCATGTGGGCGCGACGACGGGCTTCATCGACGCGGGCCACCACCCGGGTGCCCGGCGCCAAGGCCAGCAGGTCTGCGCCTTCGGCCAAAACGTGGACGATGGCACCCGGGCGCTCTTTGTGTTTGCGCGTGTCGGAGATGCTCAGCACGGCCCCACTGGCCAGCATCAGCGTGCCGGCGTCACCGGCCTGGCCACCGCCCAGCGGGTAGAACACGGTGCGGTCCAGCACCACGCCGTGTTCGTCCACGGCCACCACCGTGGCATCGCACTGCAGCAGCGTGGCGTCGTCGCGAAAGAGTTCTTCGGTCATGGTGGCGGTGGCGGTGGCGCGGAGCCTGGGTTGAAGCTGCTCAGGACCACCGGGCCTTTGGGGGTGAGCAGCGTGGCAACCACGGCCGGTTGGGTGGTCAGGGCAGGTTCGGCGGGGTTTGCGGGGTTTGCGGGTTCGGCGGGGTTAACCAGTTCGGCGGATTCGGCACTGGGCAGCACCTGCACCCCTGGCAGCCGCAGCACTTGGCGCGCGCGGTCGCTGATGCCGTGCAGCGTCAAGGACGTCAGCGTCACGCCCGAGTCGGGCATGCGATCGGCCGGGTGTGGGCCTTTCCATTGGATCAAGGTCGGCAAGGCGCCGCCACAGTCCAGGTGGCCGTCGTCGGCCACCAGAATTTCCCAGGACAGCGTGCCGGCCGGTGTTTCGCGGCTGGCGGCCACCGGGTTGCCGGGCTTGAGCCCCACCGTGATCAGGCCCCAGCGGTGCATGTCCAGCATGGTCGAGCGCGCCACCACGTGGAGCAGTTGCGGGCCGGTTTGCAGCCGCTTTTGCAGGGCCGGGGCGTCCAACCCAAACCAACGCGCGCGCTGGGGCGGCGCGGCTTCGGGGTCGATCGCGATGATCTCCAGGTAAGCCCCGGGATAGGCCGGCGTGGCCACCTTCAGCAGGCGGTTGTGGGTGCCCATCAAAGGGTGCTGGCCACCGGGCCCGGGCGTGACACCCAGCGTGGCCTCGCACCAGGCCACGCCCTGGCTCAGGCTGGCCGCCGCGACGATCAGGTGATCGAGGACAACGCTCACGGGGTGCTCATCGGTCGTGCTTGGCGAAGTTGATGAAGGTGATGAAGGTGGTGAAGGCTGACTGTACCCAGCCCCGATCGACGCTCACAAGTTCACCGTTCCTTCGACACAGGCCACCACATCACCACCGATCCAAATGTCAGCGCCCAGCTGCTCGACAAACACGCGGCCATCGCGCTGCAAGGCGTGGCCTTGTGCCGCCACGTAGCGGCAGGGGGCCAGCCCGGCGCCGATCAGCCACTGCGCGAGGCTGGCGTTCAGGCTGCCGGTCACCGGGTCTTCATAGACACCCAGCCCCGGCACAAAGGCGCGCACCTCGAATTGAGTTTCCGAGCCTGGTTGCTGCGCGCCCACCAGGCCCAACTTCACGTTGCCCAGCCCCGTCCAGTCGGGCTGCAGCGCGCGCACCTGGGCGCCGCTGCGCAGCATCACCGCACACCAGCCCGGGCCGTTGTCCACCCATTGGTGGTGCAGCACGTCAGCGACGTCGACACGCAGACAACGCACGATGCGCGCCAGCAGCTCCGCTTCCAACGGCCCCGTGCGGCGCAGCGGCGGTGCGGCAAAGGCCAAACGGGTTGCACTTTGGCGAATGCGCACCAAACCCACGCCGCACTCTTGCACCACCAAGCCGGCCTGCTGCGGCACACCCCCACCGGCCAGCCAGGCGTGGCAGCTGCCCAGCGTGGGGTGGCCGGCAAAAGGCAGCTCTTGCTGCGGCGTGAAGATGCGCACCCGGTAGTCGGCGCCAGGCTGCGTGGGCGGCAAGAGAAAGGTGGTTTCCGACAGGTTGGTCCAGCGCGCAAACGCGGCCATGGTGTCGTCGCTCAGGCCCTGGGCGCTGTGCACCACGGCCAAGGGGTTGCCTTTGAGCGGCACCGCGCTGAAGACGTCGAGCTGGTGGAAGCGGCGTTGCATGGTGGTGGTTCTCGCTGGCTGTCTTGCTGTCTTGCGGTTCAGGTTCAGGCTGCCCTGAGCACGCTGGCCAGCGCCACCACGCCCTGGGTGATGAGCTCGGGCGCCACGGTGACAAAGCTCAGGCGCAAGGTGTTGGCGTGCCCACCATGCGGATAAAAGGTGTTGCCGGGCACATAGGCCATGCCAGCTTCCACGGCCTTGGGCAGCAACGCGGTGGCGTCGATGTGGGCCGGCAGGTCGAGCCAGAAGAACATGCCGCCCACCGGCGCCTGCCAGTGGCAACCGGCCGGCATGTGCGCCAACAGCGCGGCTTGCATGGCGTCGCGCTGGGCTTTGTAGCGGGCCCGGATGGTGGGCACGTGGTCGCGCAAGAAACCGTTCTTGATGACCTCGAACACCACCCGCTGGTTGAAGCCCGGGGTGTGCAGGTCGGCGGCCTGCTTGGCCTGCAGCAGCTTGGGGTAAAGCGCCGGTGGCGCCACCACGTAACCCAGGCGCAGGCCCGGCGCCAGCACCTTGGAAAACGAGCCCAGGTAGATGGCACCCACGCCATCGCCCACGCCATCACCGACGCCACCACCGACACCCGCGCTGGCACTCAGCGGTGGCGGTGGCGGCTGGTCAAACCACAGGTCGCCGTAGGGGTTGTCTTCGACGATGGGCAAGCCCATCTCGCGCGCCTGCGCCACCAGGGCCAGGCGGCGCGCGGCGGGCACGCAGCGACCGGTGGGGTTTTGGTAGTTGGGCAAGAGGTAGACAAAACGCGCACCCCGCGCGGCCTGCAAGGCGGCCGGCAGCGGGCCGTCGGCGTCGCCTTCAATCGCCACAAACTGTGCCTCATAGGGCGCAAAGGCCTGCAGCGCACCCAGGTAGGTGGGTGACTCCACGGCCACCGTGCTGCCGGGGTCGATCAGCACCTTGCCCACCAGGTCCAGGCCCTGCTGTGAACCGGTGGTGATCAGCACCTGGCCGGCGCTGCAGTGCAGGCCCTGACTGCCCAGTTCAGCGGCCACCCATTCACGCAGCGGCGCAAAACCTTCGCTGGCGGCGTACTGCAGCGCTTCACGCGGGTTGTCGCGCAGCACCGCCGTGGTGGCGGCTTGCATGGCGGCCACCGGAAAGGTGTCGGCCGACGGCAAACCGCCCGCCAGGCTGATGATGCCGGGGCGTTCGGTGATCTTCAGAATCTCGCGAATCGTCGACGGGTTAAGTCGTTCGGCGCGCTGCGCCATCTGCCAGTTCATGTTGTTGGCTCTCCACCTTCGGTGGCCGTAGAACACGACCCAGGTTGAAAAATCGGCTGTGAATTCGATGAAGCGTCGCCGCGCTCCCAGCTTATGCCACCCAGCATGCCAGGGTGCGCATCAGTCCGCTCCTGCAGCACGCACCACCGGCATGCGCTTGCCCAAGAAGACCACGCCGATGACCGCCAGAGCGAAGACCACCGTCAACAGGTCCAGCCGTTCACCCAGAATGGGCACGGCAAACAGCAGGGCCAGGAAGGGCTGCACCAGCTGCACCTGACTCACGCGCACCAGCCCGCCCAGGGCCAGACCGCGGTACCAGGCAAAGAAGCCCAGCCACATCGAGAACAGCGACACGTAAATGAACCCACCCCAAGAAGCCAGGCGCGCCGGTGCCGTGGGCCAGAACCACCAGGCGGCGGGCAAGGTGAGCGGCAGCGACATCACCAGCACCCAGCAGATGACTTGCGGCGCGGGCATCTGTGCGGCCACCTTGGCGCCGGCCACATAGCCGACACCGGCGAACAGCACCGCCAGCAGCAGCCAGCCGTCACCGGCCGACAAGGCGCCACCGCCTTGCCACGCGGCAAAGCACAGCACCAGCACGAAGCCCGCCAAGGCGCAGGCCCAGAAGCCCAGCGCAGGGCGTTGGCGCAGCACCAGCGCACCCATCACGGCGGTGGCCATCGGCATCAAGCCCGTCACCACCGCGGCGTGGCTGGCGTCGACCTGACGCAAGGCCAGCGCCAGGCTCAGCGGGAAGCCCACCACGGTGCCCAGGGCGCTGATGGCCAGCGTGGGCCCGTGCCGACGCGCGGGCCACGGGGCCCGCACGGCCAGCAGGTACAGGATGCTGAGCAAACCGGCCAAGGCTGCACGGCCCGCCGTGACAAAGGCCGGTGACAGCTGCGGGTCGCTGGCCGGGCCGACGGCCAGCCGGGTCATGGGCAACGTCATCGCAAAGATGACGACACCCAAGACACCCCAGGCGAAGCCTTTGTTGGTGGCGTTCAAAGCATCGCCATCCAGACGGCGGTGGCCACCAGCACCGCCGCCAAGCTGCGGTTGAACCAGGCCAGGCGCTGTCCCGTGGCCAGCCAGCTGCGCAGCGCTGAACCCACCAGCGCATAAGCGAAGTTGCTGGCCAGGCCATAAAACATCATCAGCGGCAGCACCAGCGCCAGGCGCGGCCACATCGGGTCGGCCACCGTCACCCAGCCGACGCTGATCAGCAGCGCGTTCATCCAGGCCTTGATGTTGACAAACTGCAGCAGCACGCCCTTGCCAAAGCCAACGTCAAAACCGCCTGACTTGGCCTGGCCCAAGGCACGGGCAGTGCCCAACTTCCAGGCCAGCCACAGCATGTAGGCCAGCCCACCCCACTTGAGCAGGCCGCGCAAGGCCGGCTGGGCCTGGATCAACGCACCCAAGCCCAGCGCGCAGGCCAGCAGCAGCAGGCCCCAGCCCAACGGCACGCCCAGCACAAAACGCATGGCATGACGCAAACCGTGGTTGGCGGCCAGGGCCGCCGACAACGTGGTGTTGGGCCCCGGCGTGAAGGCCATGGCCGACGCAAACACCAGCAGTGCGGTGAGCTCGGGCCAGGGCATGGGCAGTTGCATCGCCGCAGTCTATGCGACACCATCAACACAGAACCCATACACTTTGCCGAACAGTCATTCGGTCTGTACTGCTCATGTCACCCACACAGCCAAACGCTCAGCCAAACGCCGAGTCGAACGCACCGTCAAACGTACCAGCACACGCGCTGCTGGCCCATTCCGCCAGCGCCAGCTTGGCCGAGCAGCTGGCCGGCCGCTTTGCAGAACGCATCGGCCAGCGCCTGCTGGCGCCGGGCGCGCGCCTGCCGTCGGTGCGCGACTGTGCGCAGCGCCATGGCGTCAGCCCCAGCACGGTGGTTGGGGCCTATGACCTGCTGCAAGCGCGCGGACTGGTGCAGGCCCGGCCGCAACGTGGCTTCTTCGTGCGTGAGCACGCCGCAGCACAACCCGCCGTGCGCCAGCAACGGGCTGCGCTGCCCGCGCCGGTCGACGCCACCGCGTTGATTCGCAGCATGTTCCAAGCCCAGGGCGGCCTGCCCGCGCCCGGCATGGGCACCCTGCCCGAAGACTGGCTCGACGCCGATCTGCTGCAGCGCACGCTGCGCAAGGTCTGCCAGACGCCCCAGGCCTGGCTGCGCTATGGCGACCCGGCGGGCAACGCCGCCCTGCGCCAGGCCTTGGTGCGGCGCCTGGCCGACCTGGGCGTGCACGCCACCCCAGCGCAGGTGGTCACCACCGTGGGCGCCACCCACGCGCTGGACCTGGTCAGCCGCACCCTGCTGCAGCCGGGCGACGCGGTGCTGGTTGACGAGCCCGGCTGGGCGGTTGAATACGCCCGCCTGACCCGCCTGGGTATGCGTTTGCTGCCAGTGCCGCGCAACGACGACGGCCCCGACCTGGCGGTGATGGAAGCGCTGCTGCGCGAACACCGGCCGCGCCTGTACGTCACCGTCTCGGTGCTGCACAACCCCACCGGCAACAGCCTGACACCGGCCACCGCGCACCAGCTGCTGAAGCTGGCCGAGGCCCACAACCTGACCATCGTCGAAGACGACACCTACAGCTGGCTGGCCCCCAACCACGCCACCCGTCTGGCGCAGCTGGACGGCCTGCGCCGAACGGTCTACATCAGTGGCTTCTCGAAGATCCTGACGCCCCAGTGGCGGGTGGGTTACGTGGCGGCCTCAGCGGCCTTGGCCGACCGCCTGATCGACACCAAGTTGCTGGCCAGCCTGACCACCCCGGGGCCGCTGGAAGAAGCGGTCGGGCTGTGTCTGTCGCAGGGCCTGCTGCGCCGCCACGCCGAACGGGTGGTGGCCCGGCTGGACGCGGCGCGCGCCCGCACCGTGCGCCTGGCCCTGGCCGCGGGCTGCCATTTCGCGGCGCCGCCGGCGGGCCTGTTTGGCTGGGTCGACGTGGGCACCGACACCGAAGCCCTGGCCCAGCAACTGCTGGACGAGGGCTGGTTGATCGCGCCGGGCACGCTGTTCCACGCCACGCCCAGGCCGACCTCGTTGATGCGGGTGAACTTTGCAACCACGCAGGACGCGCGGTTCTGGCAGCGGCTGCAAAGCCTGCGTGGCGGCGCCAGGTGAGGCTGCAGGCCAGGGCTGACCCGCGCCATCGTCGGTCCCGGCTGCCCCGGCTGACCCGGGCGCATCAGGTGCGCATCAGGTGCGCCACAGGCGCGGCAGCGGTGCTGGCAGCTCCCAGGCCACCCTGCGCCAGCGCTGCCACACGGATTGCAGCAGCTGCATGGCCGGCTCCACGCGCGGCGCCAGCACACGCAGCAGCACCATGCGCGCGTCGGGCGCGGTGCAGCCGCTGCTGGGCCGCAATGACGACGCTTCCGCGGCCTGGCGCGCCGCCTCTTGCAGCTGCTGCTGGCATGTGGGCGGCAGCGCCGTGCCGGCGGCAAACCACATCGTGGCCAACACGCGGTGCCCGGCCAGCCCAAGTGCGGAGTCCAGCAGCAAGGTGTCTTCGGCGCCGATGCGCGCATGTTCCAGCCACACGCCGGGCCAGTGCAGGTGCTGGGTGAAGCAGCCGCGGTCAAAAGGTGCATCACTGGCCGGCAGGCCCAGCGCCAGCATGTCCCAGCCCATCATCTCGGCGCCGGGGGCCAGGTTCAACACCACGCGGTTGACGCCCTGGCAGCCGGAGTGGGCGATGGTTTCCATCGGCAACCATTCCAGGCGCGCACCGCTGGCCAGATTCAGGTGCACCTGCTGCGTGGCCATCGCGCCTTCACTGCGGTAGTAGCGCGTGGCGCCCGGCGTGGTGATCAGCGCATGCGAGCCCGCTTCCAGCTGGGCGTGCAGCGTCAAGCCGTCGCCGCCCACCAACCCGCCGGGCGGGTGCACCAGCACGTGGTGGCAAATGGCGTCGCCTTCGGGGTACAGGCGCTGCAGCACACGCAGCGGGCCGCTGTGGCGGTCCAGCGCCACGGTTCGGCCCTGCTGCACGCGGTAGTGCAGGCTGAGTTGCCCTTGCCAGCCCATGCGTTGGCTTGAAACCCAGGCTGCGCGTCAGGCTGCCGCCGGCACCAGCATGCCGCGCTGCTCAATGAAAGTCACCACCTCGGCCAAGCCCACCTGCGTCTTCAAGTTCGTCATCACGTAAGGCTTGCCGCGGCGCATGCGCTGGGTGTCGATCTCCATCACGGCCAGGTCGGCACCCACATAAGGTGCCAAGTCGGTTTTGTTGATGACAAACAGGTCGCTCTTGGTGATGCCGGGGCCGCCCTTGCGCGGGATTTTTTCGCCCCCGGCGACGTCAATGACGTAAATGGTGAGGTCACTCAGTTCGGGGCTGAAGGTGGCGGCCAGGTTGTCGCCGCCGCTTTCGATGAACACCACGTCGGCGTTGGGGTAGCGCTGCAGCATCTGGTCCACCGCCACCAGGTTGATGGACGCGTCTTCGCGGATGGCGGTGTGCGGGCAGCCGCCGGTTTCAACACCCATGATGCGCTCGGGCTCCAGTGCGCCGGCCACGGTGAGCAGGCGCTGGTCTTCCTTGGTGTAGATGTCGTTGGTGACGACCACCAGGTCCCAGCGTTCGCGCATCGCCTTGCACAGCATTTCCAGCAATGTGGTCTTGCCCGAGCCGACAGGGCCGCCGACGCCCACGCGCAACGGGGGCAGCTTTTTGCTGCGGTGAGGAATGTGGTGCAAGGCGGTGGTGTTCATGGGTTAAAACAAAGCAGGAAGCATGCCTTGGCGGCCGCGGTGGTAGAGGGGTGTGGCTTGCGCAACCGTCAGGACCTGAAGAGCCGTGAGTACTGCACCTCGTGCTGCGCGCTCAGGATGGCCAGCATAGGGCTGGCAGCCTGGCGTTCGGCCGCGGGCAGGCGCAGCGCGGTGTCCACCAAAGCGGGCAGGGCCTGGGCCAGTCGGCCCAGCATGCGCTGCGCGGCGGCCTGGCCCAAGGGCACCGCTTTCATCGCCGCCTGGCTCATGTTTTCGGCCCAGCCCCAGGCGCAGGCCAGCAGGGCGTCGCGGGCCGTCGCGTCGGCCAGCGACGTGGCCAGCGCATAGGCGGTGGGCCACAGCGGCC
>JAYVSX010000233.1:0-12072 GCA_043774975.1 Rubrivivax sp. | reverse complement strand
TACGCCCACGCCCTGCTCAAGGACCACGGCGGCGCTCACCGCGAGGCCGACGTCACCCTGGCCGCCGATCCCCGCAACCTGCGCGCGCTGCTGATCAAGGCCGACCTCTTTCACCTGGACGGTGACGGCGCGGCGGCAGCCTCGTTCTATCAAGCAGCGGTCAAGTCCGTCCCTCCAGAGACCAGCCTTTCTGCAGAAATGAAAGACGAGTTGGCGCGTGCCCAAGCCATGGCTCAGCGCTACCAGGAAGACCTGCAAGGCGCGTTGCAGCGCACCTTGGCTCGGGTCCGCGAACAGGCCGCGGAGTCCTCAGCGCGCTTTGCCGATTCGGTGGGCATCTTGCTGGGTGAAAAACAGGTCTACCTGCAACAACCCAAGCACTACTTTTTCCCCGGCTTGCCGCACGTGCAGTTCTACGGTCGCGACCGGTTTGCGTGGCTGCCAGCGCTGGAAGCGGCCACCGCCGACATTCGGCAAGAGTTGCTGGCCGTGCTGCAAGGCGAAGGCGCCTTCACACCCTATGTGCAGCGTGATCCCAACCGGCCCGCACTGTCCAGCGGCGGCATGCTGAACAACCCCGACTGGAGCGCCTACTACCTGTGGAAAAACGGCAGCGAGGTGACGTCCCATGCGCAACGCTGCCCGCGCACCATGGCTGCCCTGCGCGGGCTGCCTTTGACCCAGGTACCCGGGCGCTCGCCATCGGTGCTGTTTTCCCTGATGCGGCCTGGCGCCCACATCCCCGCGCACCACGGCTTTGTCAACACCCGACTGATCTGCCACTTGCCGATCATCGTCCCCCCAGGGTGCCGCTTCCGGGTGGGCCATGAAACGCGGCCTTGGATTGAAGGTCAGGCTTGGGTGTTTGACGACACCATTGAACACGAGGCCTGGAACGACAGCGACCAGACCCGCGTAGTGCTGCTGTTTGAGGTGTGGCAGCCTGAACTTACAGCAGCTGAGCAGGGCATGGTTCGGGCCTTGTTTGCCGCCATCGACAGCCATCCGGGCCCACGCGGCGACTGGGGCATCTAGCCGCCCAGACGCTGGTCCGCGTCACACGTCGTACTCGGCTGCAGCGTTGCTGCTGAAGGCGTTGAGCGCGGCATTTAAGGCCGTGATCATGCGCCGCTCTTGTTCGTTGAGCAGCGGGTGCCAGGTGTCGAAGATCAACACCACGCGCAACCGGTCGCTGTCATTCCAGGCCTCGTGTTCAATGGTGTCGTCGAAGACCCAGGCTTTGCCCGGCTCCCACTCGCGGGTCTGGTTACCCACCCTGAAGCGGCAACCAGGCGGCACAAGCAAGGGCAGGTGCGTCACCAGGCGGCAGTTGCTGGCGCCCACATGGGCAGGGATGTGCGTTCGCGGTTTGAGCAGCGAGTACATCATCACCGGTGTTCGGCCGGGCTGATCGGGCCATGGCGTTTGACGCCACTTCTCCAGGGTGACAGGACAACGCGCCGCGTTGCCCGCTACAACCTGCCCTTCCTTCACCAGGTGAAAGGCGCTCCATTGCGGCGAGTGGTTCAAGTCGGCCCACTGGGCCACGGGTTGATCGGCCCCGTATTGGATGTAAGGCGCAAAACCCTGGTCGGCCTGCAGCACCGCCAAGAACTCGTCGCGGATGGGCTGCCACGCGCCCTCCACCGCATCCAGCCATGGGAATTGTTGGCGCTCGAAAAACTCCACCACCGGCAACTGCGGCAGGTAGTAGCGCATAGGTTGGGGGTCATAGCGGCGCTTGCGGCCCACCAACATGTCCACCGACAGCTGGAAGCGCCCCAGGCTCGCCGCATCGCAGCCGTGGGCCGCGGGCTGCAAAGCCTGGTCCAGAAAGGCCGACAGCGTGCGGTTGTGCTGTTCCAGGTAGCCCATGGCCTGGCTCAGGGCCGGCCGCAAGTCGGGCGTCAATCGGTCCATGGGCGGCGCAACCGCGGCTGCCGCACCGTAGGCTGCTGCGGCTTGCGGGTTCTTGCCCTGGCGCTCGAACATCTGGCCGCGCAGCAGCAAGGCGTACAGGTCATACGGATCCAAGGCCAGTGCCTTGAAGAGGGCAGCGGCTTCGCCGGCTGCGTCCGCCTGGCGCTGGCAAGTCAACGCCAGGTTGATCCATTGGCGCACTTGCTGGCCATCGGCCTTGCACGCCCGCTCGAACGCCACTTTGGCGGCTTCGAAGTCACGCTGGGTGTACGCGGCCATGCCCAGCTGGGTCAAGCCCAGGACGTGATCGGGCTTGATTGCCACCACGCGGGCCCAGGCGTCCACAGCCGTCTGTTGGCGGCCCTGCTGGGCCGCCTGCACCGCTTGCTGCTCAAGCGCTGCCAACTGCGCCAAAAGGTCTGTCGATGTCATGGCCACTCACTCCAACGGTCAATGGGGCGCCGTCGTGGAACCCGTCAACCCAATGAAAGACGGCGAGCCGAAGCTCGCCGTCAGGGCACTACAAATGGCCCGAAGGCTTAGAACTTGTAGCTGGCGGTCAGGAAGACCTTGCGACCCAGCGCGTCGTAAGTCGACGGGTAGGTGTTGCCGTTACCCGTGCCCGTGGACAGCTGCGACGTGATCGGGGGATCCTTGTCCAACAGGTTGTTGATGCCCAGGCTCAGCGTCAGGCTCTTGATGGGGTTCCATGCAAAGGCCAGATCGATGTAGTTCTGGGCGGCCAACTCGCGCTCCACATCGCGCACGGTGCCAGCCAACAGCGGCTGGCCGCTGGCGGCCTGCAGCGTGACCTTGGACAGATGACGCCACGTCAAAGCAGCCTCAACGTCCCAAGGCGTGTTCCAGGTGGTGCGCAGCTTGTGGCGGTACTCGGGGTTGGGTGAGCCGCACTTGTTGGCACCGTACAGACCCACGCAATCGTAGGTACCGTCACCCTTGATTTCTTCGGTCTCGAAGGTCTTGAGCAAGGTGGCGGCATAGCTGACACCCAGGCTGCCCAAACCGGCCAGCTTCTGGTTGTAGCTGACGGCCAGGTCGAAGCCCGAGGTGCGGGTGCTGCCCAGGTTCAGGTTGGTACCGACGATGGAGGCCTGCGGCAACAACCACAGCGTACCCAGGCGGTCACGTGAAATCAGGCCGCAGTACACGGGGTTGCCCGTGTCCAGGCACTTCGCCAACGTGGTCGTGGGGTCAATGTTGCTGATCGTGTCTTTGACCTTGATGTCAAAGTAGTCCAGCGTGACCGTCAAGTCACGCATCGGCTGCAGCACCAGACCCACAGTCACGCTGTTGGCGGTCTCGGGCCGCAGGTTGGGGTTACCACCCTGCAAGAAGTTGTATTGACCAGCCGGGCTGTCTTGAATCGTGCCGAACTGTGCGGCACTGACGCCGGTGCGCGCGCACTGTGCCTGCGAACGCCCCGGATCGGTGATGGCGCCAGCCGTGTTGCGAACAACCTGGGTGTTACCGGTGGCCGGGTCGATGGCCCCGGCGCAAGGGTCGTTGTCGTTGTCGTACAGGTTGTTACCCTGCGCGGTGAAAAGCTCGACGAGATTGGGCGCGCGGACCGCGCGCTGGAAGCTGGCACGCAGTTTCGCTTCGCGAATCGGTGCCCACTCCAGACCCAGACCGTAGGTATCAGCCTTGGCGCCGGACTTGTACGAAGAGCTGCGTGCGCTGGCCGTGGCCTGCAGCAGGTCGGCCATGAAGGCCTTTTCGATCAGCGGCAGACGCAGCTCACCGAAGATTTCCTTCACGGTGTTTTCACCGTTCAAGCCCTTGGTCGGGCCACCCGAACCCGACAGGTCACCGGCTTCAGTTGCTGGGTCGGTAGAAAGCGCCAGACGCTCTTCCCGACGCTCAACACCGACCGACAAGCCCAGGCCGTTCTTGGCCCAAGGCGACTTGGCCCCGTACTCGCCCAGGTCCACCGCCACCGAAGCGCCTTGCAGGCTCAGGTTGGTGGTGCCCTTGCGGAAACCCGGGGTCTGCAGGTAGGCCAGTTGGGCCGCCGTCACGCCACCCAGCGCCCACGGGTTGTAAGGCACGCAGCCGGTTGCGCCAGAGGTACAAGTCGCCACACCGGCCGTGTTGGTCACGTCCATGGCAGCGTCAATGCGCGGCGACAGAAAGTAGTTGTTTTCGTTCTGGCTGTAGATGACCTTGCCTTCGATCAGGTAGGCATCGTAGTTCCACGGGCCCTTGTCACCCTTGACGCCCAGGACGGTTCGGAACGAGGTGTTGCGAAACTCGGATTGGCGGCCGCCACCCTCAACGTTGCGTCGCTGCAGCACGACCTGGGTGCTGTCACCCGGGTTGACCAGGTCCAGCGCTGCGCGCCAGCTGGCCGACAGCAGCGGGTTGTTGAAATTGACCGTGTGCACGCTGCCAAAGGCACCGCCCGGAGCAATTTGCGCGACGGTCAAGTCGTCGTGCATGCCAAATTCCATGTAGACCTTGGCCGCCGGCGCCACTTCATAGTTGGCGTAGGCATTGAAGCCATAACGCTCGGAAGGACGCTGGTAATAGTTCAGCGGGCCAAAGTTGTACTGGTCGGTTGCGCTGACAAAAGGCCGTGCGTTGCCCGCGGCATCGGCTGTTGTGAAGACCCGGCCACCATTGGGTCTGGCGGCAGGATTGGGCTGCCCGTTGGCCAGCAGGGAACCCGCCGCTGGGTTCAGGTTCGTGAAACGACCCGTGGCGCTAGTGCCTGAGCCACCGCAGACGAACCCAGCCGCGTTGGAGCCCAAGGAACAGGCGCTGAAGTCACGCTCGGACTGCAGCAGCGCGTCGTCTTTCTTGTAGTTGAAAAACACCGTGGCATTGCCGCGATTGCCAGCAAAGTTGCTGCCCAGCAGCAGGCTGAAGTTGGTGGACTTGCCGTCAGAGCTCTTGTCGCCAGGAACCTTGAATTCCTTTGGGTTGGTCGCAGCACGACCCGCCACGATGGTGGAAACACCCTGGGCGTTTTGTTGCTTGTGGTTGAAGAAGCTGTGGTTCAGGTCCAACTGAACGCCTTCAAAGCGGTCGTTCATGATGAAGTTGACAACGCCTGACACGGCGTCAGAACCGTAAACGGCCGACGCGCCACCCGTCAGAAGCTCAACGCGGCGAATCAGGCCGGCGGGAATCTGGTTCAAGTCAGCAGCCACGTTGCTCGGGCTGCCCATAGGCAAACGGCGACCATTGACCAGCACCAGCGTGCGGTCGGCGCCCAGGCCCCGCAAGTTCACGGTGGCGGTGCCCGTTGACCCGTTGACGACGTTGGCGCCTTGGTCGGCAAAGACCTGGGGCAAGTTGTTCAGGAAACTTTCGACGTTGCGAACGCCGTCGACGCGAATCTCTTTGGCATCAACAACGGTGACCGGGCTGACGGTGTCAACGCTGAGGCTCTTGATGCGTGAGCCGGTGACTTCGACGCGGTCGGTAGTTTGCGCAAAAGCAGGCAACGAAGCCAGCGTCAGGCCACCGCCCAGCGCCAGCAACACGCCAGTACAAACCTTGGATTTCTTGAACATGTAAACCACTCCTGTGGGAAAGTTGATCGGCAACCCCGGCTGACCTGCAACCCCCGTGCCAGCCTTTTGGGATGCACAAGCGATGGCATGGACAGCGATACAACTCCATTGTCACGTCGGGGCTTTCGCTTCCGCCCCGGGGAAACCCATGACGATGCGCCGCAAAGCCTGGGCTGTGCCGCTTGGCATGGGCAGTTTTCATAGGTAGAGGGGCGCACCTTTCGGTGACCGCCCCCTATGCAGCGCCACAGGGCAGTCAGCAACGTAAAGGCAAACCATGTTGGTAACGGGCAACATGCAAGACCCAGCCCGATGGGTGCTACGCGCTGTTGGTCTTGAGGCACGTCGGCTTCATTTGGCCGCAGCGGTCCACTTGTCATGGGCCTTTTAGCCCATAGGTTTGGCTGCGGGCCGACAAGCCCGGCAGAAACAGTCCTCGCAGGGGCCATATTTCGATTCGACGCCCCACGTCCGACAGCCTGCTTGCATGTCCACAACCTGCGGCTCGTGTCGTCATGGCCGAGCCGAAGAACTTGCCGGCGTTGTGCCCGCTGGCCTTGATGCCCTGTTGTCGAGTTGCAAGCCCCTGGCGCCAAACATGAGGTACGCGGCAAATCAACCACTTACGCAAACCCGACGCGCCAGAACCGGGGGCACGCGGCTCACAACTCTCAAAGCCAGGGCTGAGCCAAACGTTGTTCGGCCAGCCAAAAAAAGCGGGCCGAAGCCCGCTCTCACCTTCAGCAGCGGTGTGCAGTCAGAAAGCGTAGCTCGCAGACACCCGGAAGTAGCGGCCGACGATGTCGTCTGCTTGCGAGAAGCCCAGCGTGCGGGCGTCGTTGTTCGAGAACGGCGGCTCGCGATCCATCAGGTTCTTCACCGTCAGCGAAAGACGCAGACCCTTGATGCCCGAATAAACAAGGGCGGCGTCAAATGTGTCGAAATTGCCAACCACCGGCTCATTCGACCGAATCGGCGTTGCAGCCGTTGAGCTTTGCTTGTCGTACATGCTGGCGCGGCTGTTGCCCGTGAGGCTTACATCAAAGGCGCCCATCGTGTTTCCGATGGTCGCCTGGGTGCGCCAGCGAGGCTGCGTGAGCAGCGAGATCCGGTTGTACAGCGGTGCCGTTGGGAGGTCGGCATAGGTGTACTTGACGTAGTACGTGCCGCTGGCTTCTACACGCATCTTGCCAATAGGCGTGGTGAACCGCATGGCGCTCTGCAAGTCAAAACCCTCGATCTCGCGCTTGCCCAGGTTGCCGGTGGGGCGACGGATGAGGGTGATGATGCCGGCGGCATCACGGGTCACGGTTACGCCTGGGTTGCCCGCCAAAGAGGTGGTTGCGCCACGCACATAAGGGATGTTGTCCACTGCGTACTGCGTGGGTACATCGCCAATTTCATCGGTCTTTTCGATGACGAAGTAGTCGATGCCGAAGTTGAAGTCCTTGGTGGGCTCGACCAAGATGCCGAAATTCACGCTCTTGGACTTTTCAGGCAGCAACATCGGGTTGCCACCCGACCGCCGGGTGTACTGAAGGCGCGGGCAGGCCGCCGGGGTCACGTTGCCGGCTGCGCAACCCGGGAAATCTTGAATCGAGTCAGCACTTTCATTGGTACCGCCAAACAGGTCGCGCAGCGAAGGCATCTTGAAACCTTCAGAGTACGACGCACGGAACAACAATTCCTTCATCGGCTGAACACGCACGGCAATCTTTGGCGTTGTGGCACCGGTTCCACCCTCGTAGCTGTCTTTGCGCACCGCCAGCTGCATTTCAAGCCAGCTGGTAAACGGCAGCGCCAGTTCCAGGCTGGCCGCCTTGAAATCGCGGCTGCCCGTTACCGGGCCCTGCTGGATGCTGCCGAAAACATTGCCGGCCTGACTGTTCGGGCCGGGAATGTCGGCAATTTCTTCCTTGCCCATCGTGACACCAAACGAGACGCCGGCAGCGCCACCTGGCAGTTTGAACAGGTCGCCTGAGATGCGGGCGTCCACAAAGCTGTTGATCGTTTCGCCGACTCGCGAGTCACTGGACTTGAGGGCATCCAGCACCGACTGTGGGTTGCTTGTGGAAAACGGGTCGAAAGTGCGGTTGGCCACAGCGGCAAAGAGTCGGTCGGTGAGCAGATAGCCACCGTCCACGTTGGTCGCCTTGTTCTTGGCCTGACCAACAGCCGCGTTGAAGTCATAACCACCGAAATTGGCGTCCAGGCCGACCAGGAAACGGGTAGCGTCTGCGGTGTTGTCAGTGGTACGTGGGCCCGGCTGCAAGGGACGCGAACGAACGTTCACCGCAGTGGCGAAGGGGTTGGACGGGTGTCCAACCGGAATGGTCATGATCGCAGGCGCGGGTGCCGCGCTGACAGAGGTTTCGCTGCGGGCAAACATGCCCTCGGCGAACAATTGCACTGAGCTGCCAAGCTTGACCCGGCCCGACAACAAGCCACCCACACGTTCAGTCTGGTACAGCGTGGTGCGGTACGGTGCAAAGTCCCACAAGCAACTGGAGCTGCCCGCAACGCCAGGTGTCAAGACAGACGGTGACACCACGAGGTTGGGGTCGGCACATGCCGTGTAAGGCGACTGGAGGCCACTCACGGGATTGGCGAAGTTGCCGGTGGGCGCAAAGGTGGACAACTGGCTGCCGCCGCCAAAACGGCGGTAGTCGGCCGTTCTTGTGCGTTCGCGGTCCAGGTTGTTCAGCGGGTCGCGCTTGTAGTAGCTGAGGTTGGCCAGGACATTGAAGCCTTGGCTTTCTAGGTTGCCGAAACCTACCGTGCCACCGACGTCGGTCTGCCCTACGTCACCCCGAGACGAAATACCGTAGCCACCCGTGATGGTGACGCCCGAGTAGTCGCGCCGGGTAATGAAGTTGATGACACCCCCGATGGCGTCAGCGCCATAAATGGCCGAAGCACCGTCCTTCAGCACCTCGACGCGTTCGATTGCGCCCAGTGGAATGGTATTCAGGTTGACAAACGCACCGTCAAACCCATAGTTGGCCAAACGGCGGCCGTTCAACAGGATGACTGTCTGGTCGCCACTCAAGCCACGGAAACCAGCCGTGGCGGCGCCACTGAAGTTGGGGCTGTTGGCAAACAGTTCGTCGTTGAAACTGGCCATGTAGGACAGCGAGCGGAGCAAGTCGTTGGTGGATGCGACTCCCTTGCGTTCAATGTCAGCACGGGTAATGACCTCCACCGGCAGTG
This sequence comes from Rubrivivax sp., assembly GCA_043774975.1. GTDB lineage: Bacteria > Pseudomonadota > Gammaproteobacteria > Burkholderiales > Burkholderiaceae_C > Rubrivivax. Next base: position 3,403 of record JAYVSX010000233.1, on the reverse strand, counting down.
GGCCTTCGCCCGAAATACGCTTGATGCGCGAGCCCGTGACCTCAACTCGGTCGGTGGTCTGCGCCATGGCCGGCTGGGCCAGCACGCCCATAGCCAGAAGCACGCCCGTGCAGATCTTGGTTCTTTGGAACATGAGTGCGGTACTCCGGTAGGAAAAGTAATCGGTTAAAGGCCCTGCGGCTGGCACCGCGCTGGCAGGCTCAAAGTGCCCCTGTCGCGTTGCTGTATCCGCTGTGTAAAGAGATTGTCACGGAGCAGCGGGAACTCTTTTGGGCAGACGCAATGATGCTGCCCCATGGATACCCTGAGGCGTGCCGATGACCAGCTGCAGCAGACACAGTTGATTCTTTAAGAATCAAAGACTTACCTTGGTTCCACCAACATTTGTTGAAGCTGCAGCACCACCAGGCTAGGGCTTGCCCCTAGCGCATTCGGGGTCCCTATCCGTTGGGCGCATGCAACATTCAGTTGCATGCTTCACCCGGGACTGGGCAGGGTTAAGCCGACTGCAGGCGCGGCGCTGCGGCCAGCAGCTGCCGGCTGTAGTCCCCCGTCAGCTGCCCCAGCACTTCCCGACTGCCGATACTTCAAGCCCACAAAAGTCCGTGTTTTTAACGAAATCAACGGCCTAGCGCGTCCGGGCACTGCGTTTTTTGCCGGCTGCAGGAGCGCGCCGGTGAGGCCGAGCGTGCTCGGCGTTCAGCTCAGGTCGACGCTGGGAGCCAACGCGCAGCGCTGCCCCACCATCAGTTCGCGCGCCATGGTGATGTGCTGGCACCGGCCGATTTTGATGCTTTGATGCTGCATTGATGCAATGCATCATGGTTTGAGGAAGTCCGAAGAACACCCACGCACCCCATGCGCACCACCGTCAACCTTTCTGATGATGCTTTTCTGGCTGCCAAAAGCGTGGCCCAGCGTCGCCGCGTCTCCTTGGGTGAGGCCATTTCGGTCTTGATTCGCCAAGGTGCCGCAGCCGGGGAACACACCCGACAAGAGCAATCACAACCCGCGTTGAGGGGTCGCTTTGCGCTGCTGCCCGCACGAGACGAAGTCATCACTCCACAGCATGTGCGCGAATTGCTGGAACAGCGCAAGACTTGAACAGTTAGCCCGGCTGCACAGCCAGCTGGGGAACCGCTGCCATCAAGAGGCGCGTGTATTCGTTTTGTGGCCGGCGCAGCACCTCCTGGCAATTGCCCTGCTCCTCCACCCGCCCAGCCTTCATCACCACGATGCGGTCGGCGATGTACTCCACCACGCCCATGTTGTGGGTGATGAACAGGTAGCTCACGCCCAGGTCGCGCTGCAAATCACGCAGCAGGTTCAGGATCTGCGCCTGCACCGACACGTCCAGTGCTGACGTGGGTTCATCGCACACGATCAAGCTTGGCTCCACCGCCAAAGCCCGGGCGATGGCGATGCGCTGGCGCTGGCCGCCGGAGAACTCGTGGGGATAGCGTTGCAGAGCGTCGCGACGCAGGCCCACCTGGTCGGTGAGCCTTTCAAGGCGGGCTCGGCGTTGCGCGGCGTCCAGATCGGGCTGCAAGGCAGCCAGGCCTTCTTCCAGGATGTCAAAAACCCGCATGCGCGGATTGAGCGACGCAAAGGGGTCTTGAAAAATGATCTGCACCTGGCGCCTTGCGCCGCGCAGGGCTTCGCCGCTCAGTTCAAACAGGTTCTGACCACTGAGCAAGGCTTTGCCTTCGATAACCGCCAGATGCCGAAGCAACTGCACGATGGCCTTGCCGGTGGTGGTCTTGCCGCAGCCCGATTCGCCCACCAAGGCCACGGTCTGGCCCGCGTGCAGCTGAAACGACACGTCCTGCACCGCGATGAAAGACTTTTGCGCACGCTGAAGCACGCCGCTGCGGATGGGGAAGGCGACGCTCAAGCCCTGAACATCCAGCAAGAGGGCTTGGCCCTGGTCGAGGGCTTTGGCAGGCAAGGCCGGTGCAGCAGCTGGGCTGCTGGCTTGGGGTGCAACCACAACCCCTTGCTGTGCCCCTGGCGCAAAGAGCAAACAACGCACTTCGTGCAGGGCAGCCACTGTTTGCAAAGCCGGCAAGGTGGTGGCGCAGTGCGTCATGGCCATGCTGCAGCGGGGCGCAAAACGGCAGCCGGTAAAGGACTGGTTCAGCGCCGGCACTGTGCCGGCGATGGCTTCCAGCGGCCCGGCACGGCGGTCGCCCGCAGGCAACGCGCGCATCAGAGCACGGGCGTAAGGGTGCTTGGGGTTGCGGAAAAAGTCTTCCGCCCGCGCCACTTCGATGATCTGGCCGGCGTACATCAGCGCCACCCGGTGGGCCATACCAGAGACCACCGCCAGGTCATGCGTGATGAGCAGCAGGCCCATGCGCTTTTCACGCTGCAGGTCGCGCAGCAGGTCCAAGATCTGGGCCTGGATGGTGACGTCCAGCGCGGTGGTCGGCTCGTCGGCGATCAGGAAGTCGGGCTCGGCGGCCAGCGCCACCGCAATCATCACGCGCTGCTTTTGCCCACCGCTCATGCGAAAGGGGTAGTCGTCGATGCGGCGCTCAGGCTCGGGGATGCCCACCCGCTTCAGCCATTCAATGGCTTTGGCTCGCGCCGCCTGGCCGCGCAAGGGCGTGTGGGCTTCGATCGCTTCGACGATCTGCTGGCCCACCTTCATCACCGGGTTCAGGCTGGTGCTGGGCTCTTGAAAAATCATGCCCACACGGCCACCGCGCACGCTGCGCATTTGCGCTTCGGGCAGGCCCAGCACGTCCACGCGGTCGGCGCCCGTGCCGATGTGGATCTCGCCCGCCGCGACATAACCGTTTTCGGGCAACAGGCGCATCAGCGCCAGCGCCGTCATGCTCTTGCCGCAGCCCGACTCGCCCACCAGCGCAAAGGTCTCGCCGCGCTCGATGCTCAGGCGCAAACCGTCGATGGCGCGCACCAGGCCGGCGTCGCCTTCCAGTTCAACCTGCAGGTCTTGGATGTTCAGCATGTCAGGACTCCCGCCGGGCCGTCCCAAGGCAGGCCTGCGCCCCCTTGGGGGGCAGCGAACACAGTGAGCGTGGGGGCAGCATGTCAGGCTTTTTTGCGCTTGAGCAGCACACGCTGGCTGCGGTAGACCCGGGCGCGCGGGTCAAAGGCATCGCGCACGCCGTCGGCAAACAAGTTGGCCGCCAGCACCAGCGTCACCATGAAGCCAAAGGCCGACGCGAAGGACCACCAAACCACCGGGTCGCGCGACATCTCTGAGCGGGCCAAGTTGATCATCCCGCCAAAGCTCTGCATCGTCGGATCGACGCCGACGCCGACATAGGTCAACACCGCCTCGTAAAGGATCAATTCCGAGAAGCTCAGCACGGTGGTGATCAGCACCAGGTGCATCACGTTGGGCAGGATGTGGCGCGCCATGATGCGGGCCGGT
>JAYVSX010000232.1:0-14399 GCA_043774975.1 Rubrivivax sp. | reverse complement strand
CTGTCAAGCTGGGTGGTGGGTCGCACCGACACGGGTGGTAACTTCAATGTGCTGGTGCCAAGCCAGGTCTACGCGGGCAGCCAGGCCACGGTGGGTATGTCGTGGTCGGGCCTTGCAACGGGCGGCCGCTTCGTCGCAGCGGGCCAGTTCACGGATGTGGCTGGTGCTGTTCAAGCCACCACGGTGTTGCGTGTTGAAACCACGGGCCTGCCGCTTCAGGCTGAAGACACCACCGGTGGGGCTTCCACCAAGTAAGGTGTTCTGACGGAGCCGCAGCTGCGGCTTCTTCAAGCCTCAGAGTCTTGAGGCCACTACAAGAAAGGCCGCACGCTTCTCAGCGTGCGGCCTTTTCTCTTGTGTGTGGTGTCTTGGATGATCCGGGTGGAATCGCGGCTTTTGAAGTTCAGTCCAGGCGGCTTTGGCCGCCCTGGCCTGGCTGGCAGACACGTTTGCCGTCGGGCGCGCGGGGCCTGCACACGGCACCCGGATCTGGCAGAAAGCGGCAGTCAGAAGCCATGCCGCTGCTTTCATGCTCTCTCTTGCGCGCATCGCGGTGCTGGGCGACCCGTTCCAGCAGGCGCTCTGGGTTACCAGACTTGCTGGACCAGGCGATGTAGGTCTCGGGGCCACCACAAGCCTTCAAGCCGACGCCCACACTGAAACATTGCCGGTCGCTGTCGCATGCGGCTTCGCCGACTTCTTCGCGAATGGCCTTCAACATCTGCGGCGAGGTCAAGGCTGCTGCTTGAGGCGCTGATGCAGCCGCTTTGGGTGGGCCGGCTGGCTGGGCACAGGCGCTGCACGACGCACCCAACAAGAGCAGGACGGAACGGGTGAAGGTGCGCTGCACGCGCGCTGACAGGTTTGATTTCATGCTCGAATTCGAACCGCCTTTGCTGGGGGCGTCAAGCCGGTCGAACCTGCCTGCCTACAATCGATCGGCCGTGCAAAGCGGTCACCCCAAACGTTTGCGGTTTGCAAAGCCCCACCCCTTTTTGAACTGAGCCTCTCGACCATGCCTGTCAATCTGCAAGCCCCCGATTCCGCTGCCCTGTGGCCCGTGCTGGGTGTACGCCTGGGCACCGCGATGGCGGGCGTGCGCAAAGCCAATCGGCGTGATCTGGTGGTGCTGGCCCTGGAGTCCGGCTCTGCGGTGGCCGGGGTCTTCACCCGCAACCGCTTTTGTGCCGCGCCGGTGCAGTTGTGCCGTGAGCGCTTGAACGCGGGGCAGGCCATCGGTGCGTTGCTGATCAACACCGGCAACGCCAATGCGGGCACCGGCGCCGACGGTTTGGCGCGGGCCCGCCGCAGCTGTGTGGCATTGGCCGCGCTGACCGGGCTGCAGCCAGAGCAGGTGCTGCCGTTTTCCACCGGCGTGATCATGGAAACGTTGCCGGTGGAGCGCATCGAAGCCGCAATGCCTGCGGCACTGGCGGCTTTGTCACCCAACGGCTGGGGCGATGCCGCATTGGGCATCATGACCACCGACACCTTGCCCAAGGCCGCGTCGCAACGCGTCCAGATTGGTGGCCGCACGGTCACCGTGACCGGCATTGCCAAGGGCGCCGGCATGATTCGGCCCAACATGGCCACGATGTTGGGCTTTGTGGCCACCGATGCCGCCATCCAGCCGGCGCTGCTGCAAGCGCTGGTGCAAGAAGCAGCCGACCTCAGCTTCAACCGCATCACCATTGACGGTGACACCTCGACCAATGACTCCTTCATGTTGATCGCCACGCACCGGGCCGGCCACCAGCCGATCACCGATTTGGCGTCCACCGAAGGACAGCTCTTGAAGACCGCGGTGGTCGCCGTGGCGCAACAGCTGGCCCAAGCCATCGTGCGCGACGGCGAAGGCGCCACCAAGTTCATCACCGTTCAGGTGCAAGGTGGCCGCAGCGAAGCCGAGTGCAAGCTGGTGGCCTACGCCATCGCCCATTCGCCCTTGGTCAAGACGGCTTTTTTTGCCAGCGACCCCAACCTGGGCCGCATCCTGGCGGCCGTGGGCTACGCCGGCATCGACGATCTGGACCCGACGCTGATTGACCTGCAGCTGGACGATGTGCATGTGGTCCAGGCCGGTGGGCGTAACCCCAGCTATCGCGAAGAGGACGGCCAGCGCGTGATGAAGCAGAGTGAGATCACGGTGCGTGTGCACCTGCACCGAGGCGACTGCCAAGCCACGGTGTGGACCTGTGATCTGTCGCACGACTACGTGACCATCAACGCCGACTACCGGTCATGAGCCTGGGTGCGGGTCACAGCCCAACCGAGGCCGTGGTCTTTTTTGCCCGCGCCTGAACGAGGCACCAAAACTGTTCAACTGGCTCAAACTACCACCCGGCGACCTGTTGCGCGACCCGGCTTACTTCAAGCTGTGGAGCTCCATCCTCACCAGTTCCTTTGGCAACCAGGTGATGATGCTCGCGCTGCCGCTCACGGCGGCCGTGCTGCTGCAGGCCAGCCCCACGCAGATGGGCTTGCTCACAGCCATCGAGCTGTCGCCTTTCTTGATCTTCAGCCTGCCATCGGGTGTCTGGCTCGACCGGGTGCGGAAGCTGCCGGTGTACGTGTGGGGTGAGTCTTTGGTGGCGCTGTGCGCCATCAGCGTGCCGGTGGCCTGGTGGCTGGGTTGGCTGACCATGGGCTGGCTGTATGCGATTGGCTTTGTCATTGGCCTGGTGCACACGGTGGCGGGCACCGCCGCGCAGATCGTGCTGACGCAGGTGGTGGCCCGTGAGCGCCTGGTCGAGGCCCATGCCAAGAATGCGCTGGCCACGTCAGGCGCTGAAGTGATGGGGCCGGGCTTGGCGGGCGCCTTGATCAAGGTTTTTGGGGCGCCGCTGGCCTTGATCGTCAATGCGGTTCTGTTGCTGGGCAGCGCGCTGATCCTCAAAGGCATCGCCATCCACGAACGGCGCGACACGCGAGCCAACGCGCACTTTGGCCGCGACTTGATGATCGGGCTGCGCTTTGTGCTGGCCAATCGCTTGCTGGTGACGCTGGCGGTGCTGATGGGCGTTTGGCAGATGTGCCACTACGCGGCCATGGTGGTGCAGATTCTGTTTGCCACCCGCACGCTGGGCTTGAGCGAGCACGCGGTGGGCCTTTGCTACATGGGCATGGGCGTGGGCACCATTGTGGGCAGCGTCTGGGGCCGCCGGGTCAGCCATCGCATTGGTCCCGGGCCTTGCCTGGTGGTGGGCTACCTGATCACCGGCCTGGGCTGGGGCCTGTTGGCGGTGGCGCCAGCCAACGCCTGGGGCGTGGCGGCGTTTGCCTTGATGCTGATGCTGTTCACCACCGGTGCGGTGTTCATCTTCATCAACTTTTTGGCGCTGCGCCAGGCCGTGACGCCCGAGCCGCTGCTGGGCCGCATGACGGCCACCATGCGCTGGTTAACGTTGTTGGCGGCCGGCCCTGGGGCCTTGCTGGGCGGCTGGCTGGGCGAGGCCGTGGACCTGCGCGCCGCGCTGGGCTTTGCCAGTGGGGTGACGCTGCTGTTGGTCATCGTGGCCTGGCGCCTGCCGTTGATTCGCGAGCTCAATCGCCTGCCCGAGGCCGAGCGTGAGTCCGAGTGGTTGGGTCTGGAGGCCGACGTGCGGCCGGCAGGCTGAATCAGAGCTGGGGCAGCCGCCGTTTGAGCCACCGATTGAGCCGCCGTTTGGCGCGCCAACCCCAGTGGCTGGTTCTCAGCGGATGCCGCCGCCCGCGGCGGGCGAAAAACGATCAACGGCATCGGTGATGATGCCGTCAACACCCAAGGCCAGCAGCCGCTGGACATCGGCTTCGTCGTTGACTGTGTAGCAGGCCGCGCGCAAGCCAGCGCTGCGCAGCTGATCCATCAGCGCTGCGTCCATGATCTTGTGGTTGCTGACCACGGCCACGCAGCCCAAGGACTGGGCCATGTCGAACCAGCCTGGCCACGCGGTGTCGATCAGCAAGGCGCGTGGGACGCTTGGCGCGGTCTCCCTTGCGCCTTGCAAGGCTTCAGGTCGAAAGGAACTGAAGAGCAGCGGCGCCGACACGCCGTGCCACTGCGCCAGGCAAGCCCGTCCTACGGCCTCACCGGTTTCGTGTTCCTGGCCCGGCGTGGGCTTGATTTCGATGTTGAGCGCGAAGTCATTGCGCTGCACATAGCGGGCCACGGCGTCCAGGCTGGGCATGGGCTCACCGGCGTGGGTGCGTGAGTGCCAACCGCCTGCGTCCAATCGACTGAGATCCGACCATGGGAGCAGCCCCGCGGTACCGCGGCCGTTGGTGGTGCGTTCCAGTGTGGCGTCGTGCAGCAGAAACGGCACGCCATCGGCGCTGAGCTTCACATCGCATTCAAAGGCGCGGTAGCCAAACGAAGCGCCCAGCCGAAACGCAGCCAGCGTGTTCTCAGGCGCCAGCTTGCCCGCGCCCCGGTGGGCCACCCACAGCGGCAGTGGCCAGGGGCTCACGACTGAACACGCCGCCCGCTGGCCGGGTCGTACCAGTGCAGTTGTTTGGCGTCGACCTGCAGGTAGACGGTGTCGCCGTGTTTGGGCGGCTGCATCACCGCGTCGATGCGCAACGTGAAGTTGGCGCCGCCCAGGCGGCCGTAAACCAGGCGCTCGGCGCCCAGCATTTCCAGCATCTCCACCTTCAGCGGCCAGCCGCTGCTGCCCAGGTCGGCGTGTTCGGGGCGCACGCCCAGCAGCAACTCGCCAGCGCGCGGTGCCGGTGCGGGCAGCGCCAAGGTTTCCCCGCCGATGGTGAAGCGGGAGCCATCGGCCTGGCCCTTGAGCAGGTTCATCGGCGGGCTGCCAATGAAGCTGGCCACAAAGGTGGACTCGGGCCTGCCGTAAACCTCTTCGGGCGTGCCGATCTGTTCGATGCGGCCAGCGTTCATCACGATCATGCGCTGCGCCAGCGTCATGGCCTCGACCTGGTCGTGCGTGACAAACAGCGACGTGACGCCCAGCTCGGCGTGCAGCTTCTGGATTTCAAGCCGGGTCTGTGCGCGCAGCTTGGCGTCCAGGTTGGACAAGGGCTCGTCAAACAGAAACACCGCCGGTTGGCGCACGATGGCGCGGCCCATGGCCACACGCTGGCGTTGCCCACCCGAGAGCTGGCGCGGTGTGCGGTCCAGCAGGCCGCCCAGCTCCAAAATCTTGGCCGCCTTTTGCACCCGCACTTCAATGTCGGCCTTGGACATCTTGGCGATCTTCAGGCCGTAGGCCATGTTGTCGTAGACCGTCATGTGCGGGTACAGCGCGTAGTTCTGGAACACCATGGCGATGTCGCGCTCGGCGGGTTCGAGCTGGTTGACCACGCGGCCACCGATGTCGATTTCGCCAGCGGTGATGTCTTCCAGCCCGGCCACCATGCGCAGCAGCGTGCTCTTGCCGCAGCCGCTGGGGCCGACGATGACGATGAACTCGCCGTCGGGAATCTGAACGTTGACGCCGTGTATGACCTTTACCGCCTTCGGCCCCGTGCCGTAGGTCTTTTCAACGTTTCGCAGTGCGATGGCGCCCATCTGTGCCTCTTATTTTTCAGTGTCCACAAGGCCCTTGACGAACCACTTCTGCATCAGCATGACCACCAGCGCAGGCGGGATCATGGCCAGGATGGCGGTGGCCATCACGGCGTTCCATTCGGTGGCGGCGTCGCCACCCGAGATCATCTTCTTGATGCCCAGCACCACGGGCGTCATGGCCTCGTCGGTGGTCATCAGCAGCGGCCACAGGTACTGGTTCCAGCCGTAGATGAACTGGATCACAAACAGCGCCGCGATCGAGGTGCGCGACAGCGGCAGCAACACGTCCCAGAAAAAGCGCATCGGGCTGGCGCCGTCGATGCGGGCCGCTTCCACCAGTTCATCGGGTACGGTCAGGAAAAACTGCCGGAACAAGAACGTGGCGGTGGCGCTGGCAATCAAGGGCACGGTCAAGCCAGCATAGGTGTTGAGCATGCCCAGGTCCGAGACCACCTTGTAGGTGGGCAGGATGCGCACTTCAACCGGCAGCATCAGCGTCACAAAGATCATCCAGAAGACGATGGTTCGGCCGGGAAAGCGAAAGTACACCACCGCAAAAGCCGACAGCAACGAGATCGCAATCTTGCCCAGCGCAATGGTCAGCGCGGTGATCAGGCTCACCGCCATCATCGGCGCCACCGAAGGGATCTTGCTGCCGTACTGGGTTTGGCCGCCAAACAGGGCCAGCTTGTAGCTTTCCAGCATGTTGTTGCCCGGCAGCAGCGACATCGGCACGTTCTGCACGATCTCTTCAGCCGTCTGGGTGCTGGCAACGAAGGTGATGTAGACCGGGAAGGCCACGATCAACACCCCCAGCACCATCACCAGGTGAGACAGCACAGTGGCAACGGGCCGGTTCTCGACCATTAGTAATTCACCTTCTTCTCAACATAGCGGAACTGCACCACCGTCAGCGCCACCAGGATGACCATCAAGACCACCGATTGCGCGGCCGAGCCACCCAGGTCCATGGCCTTGAAGCCATCGAAATAAACCTTGTAGACCAGGATGGCGGTGTCCTTGCCCGGGCCGCCCGAGGTGGCGGCGTCAACGATGGCAAAGGTGTCGATGAAGACGTAGATGATGTTGATGACCAACAGGAAAAAGGTGGTCGGGGTCAGCAGCGGGAACTGCACCGTCCAAAAGCGCTTCCAGGGACCGGCACCGTCGATGGCAGCCGCTTCGATCAGGCTCTTCGGAATGGACTGCAAGCCGGCCAGGAAGAACAGGAAGTTGTAGGACAGCTGCTTCCACACGGCGGCCATCACGATCAAGGCCATGGCGTGGGTGCCGTTGAGCAGGTGGTTCCAGTCCAGGCCTGTCGCGCGCAAGGCATAGCTGACGATGCCGATGCTGGGTGCAAACATGAACAGCCACAACACGCCAGCCACCGCAGGCGCCACCGCGTAGGGCCAGATCAGCAGCGTGCGATAGACGCCCGAGCCTTTGACGATGCGGTCGGCCATCACGGCCAGCAACAAGGACAGCGTCAGGCCAATGCCCGCCACCAGCACCGAGAACACGGCTGTGGTCTTGAAGGACGCCAGGTAGGTTTCGTCTTCCCACAGGCGCTGAAAGTTCTGCAGGCCGACAAACTGCGAGCTGAGGCCGAAGGCGTCTTCTTGCAGCACGCTTTGAAAGAGCGCCTGGCCGGCCGGCCAGAAGAAGAACACCAGCACGATGGCCATCTGAGGCGCCACCAGCACCCAGGGCAGCCACCAGCTCTTGAAGCGGACGCGCTTCTCAATCGACAAGGCCAAGTCCTTTCAGTCGGTCAAAAGGCGGTCGACCCCAGCCCAAGCCAAGGTCAACCCGACAAAGGCAGGTCAACCTTTGTTGTCCTTCTGAAAGCGTTCCAGCTGCTCGTTACCGCGCTTCTTGGCCGCTTCCAGGCCTTCCTTGGCCGTCTTCTTGCCCGACCAGACCTGTTCCAGTTCTTCGTCGATGATGGTGCGGATCTGCACGAAGTTGCCCAGGCGAATGCCACGCGACTTGTCGGTGGTCTTGCGGATCATCTGCGTCACCGACACATCGGTGCCGGGGTTCTGCTTGTAGAAGCCTGACTTTTCCGTCATGCCAAACGAAGCGGTGGTGATGGGCAGGTAGCCGGTCTCCTGGTGGCTCTTGGCTTGCACCGCCGGATCCGAAAGGTACTTGTAGAACGCGGCCACGGCCTTGTATTCGTCGGTTTTCTTGCCCGACATGGCCCACAGGCTGGCCCCGCCGATGACGGTGTTCTGCGGTGCGCCTGGCACGTCCGGGTAATAGGGCAGGGTGCTGATGCCGGCCGCGAACTTGGCGTTGCGCTTGACGCTGCCGTAGAGGGCCGACGAGCCGGTGGTCATGGCACATTCGCCCGAGATAAAGGTGGCGTCGGCACTGTTGAGGCGGCCCTTGTAGACAAACAGGCCCTGCTTGGACATGTTGGCCAGGTTTTCAATGTGACGCACGTGCAGCGGTGTGGTGATGTCCAGGCGTGTGTCCAGCCCCATGAAACCGTTGCGCTTGGTGGCAAATTCAACGTTGTGCCAGGCGCTGAAGCTTTCCAGCTGGGTCCAGCTTTGCCAGCTGGTGGTGTAGGGGCACTTGTGTCCGCTGGCCTTGAGCTTGGCGGCCGCCAGCACCACTTCGGGCCAGGTCTTGGGCGGGGTGTCGGGGTTCAATCCGGCGGCTTTGAAGGCGTCCTTGTTGTAGTGGAAGACGGTGGTGCTGCTGTTGAACGGCAGGCTCAGCATCTGGCCATTGGGCGCGGTGTAGTAGCCCGACACGGCCGGCACATAAACCGACGCGTCAAACTGCACGCCAGCGGTTTTCATCACCTCGTTGACTGGCACGATGGCGCCCTTGCTGGCCATCATGCTGGCGGTGCCCACTTCAAACACCTGCAGGATGTGGGGTGCATTGCCGGCGCGGAAAGCTGCGATGGCCGCTGCAAAGGACTCCGGGTAGGTGCCCTTGAAAGTGGGCGTGACCTTGTAGTCCTTTTGTGATGCGTTGAAGTCGTTGGCCAGGCCATTGACCCATTCACCGAGCTGGCCGCTCATCGAGTGCCACCATTGAACTTCGGTGACGGCTTGGGCTGGCGAGGCGGCCAAGGCTGCCAGGGCGGCGACGGCAGACGCAAAAGCATTGAGTTTCATTTTTTCTCCAACTGAAATTTGACAGAGCCAAGCGACTCAGCAGTGTGACGGCCCGATGTGACGGCTTTGTTTTTGTCATGAAAGGCCTTGGGCAGCCACGGGGGTAACCCGCCACCGCAGGCGGTCCAGCCACCGCAGGCGCTGAGTGTCCCTCAAAACAGCCTGCCACCCAGCCCTGGACTAACATCCACAGTTACCCTAGGAATGTGTGCATGAACCTGGCCGAACCGGCACTGTCTGAGCCCCTGAACGTCGACGCCAACGCGCCCCGACTGCGCGAGATTCCCTACAACTACACGTCTTTTTCCGACCGCGAAATTGTCCTGCGTCTGCTGGGCGAGCGGGCCTGGGAGGTGTTGGGTCTGCTGCGCGAAGAGCGCCGCACCGGGCGCAGCGCGCGCATGCTCTACGAGGTGCTGGGCGACATTTGGGTGGTGCAACGCAACCCCTATCTGGAAGACGACCTGCTGGACAACCCGCGGCGCCGTCAAATGCTGATCGACGCGCTGCACCACCGGCTGGCTGAGGTGTGCAAACGACGCACGCCCGAGCTGGACGTCCAGCGTGATGCGCTGGTTGGCGAGTTGGTGGCGGCTGCCAGCGCGGCGGTCGAGGCGTTCTCGGCTCACTTTCGCGCGGTCTGGGACCTGCGCAAAACGGCGCGCAAGGTGCTGGGCCGGTCCACCGCCAAAGACAACTTGAAGTTCGATGGCTTGAGCCGCGTGTCGCACGTCACCGACGCCACCGACTGGCGCGTGGAGTACCCCTTTGTGGTGCTCACGCCCGACACCGAAGCTCAGATGGCCGCCTTGGTGGCCGGCTGCATCGAACTCGGTTTGACCATCATCCCGCGAGGTGGTGGCACCGGCTACACCGGCGGCGCCGTGCCACTGACCTGGAAAAGCGCCGTCATCAACACCGAAAAGCTCGAGGCCATGAGCGAGGTCGAGATGGTCCAGCTGCCAGGCCTGAGCCAGGCCGTGGCCACGGTGTTCAGCGAAGCGGGTGTGGTCACCCAGCGGGTCGCCGATGCGGCTGAACGCGCCGGTTATGTTTTTGCGGTTGACCCGACCAGCGCCGAAGCCAGCTGCATCGGTGGCAACGTGGCCATGAATGCGGGTGGCAAAAAGGCCGTGCTGTGGGGCACGGCGCTGGACAACCTGGCCAGCTGGAAGATGGTGACGCCGCAGGCCAAGTGGCTGGAGGTGACCCGCCTTAACCACAACCTGGGTAAGATCCACGACGTGGAAGTGGCCAGCTTCGAGCTGAAGTACTTTGATGCCAGCGGCAAGAAGCTGGAGCGCACCGAGCGGCTGGACATTCCCGGCCCGCTGTTTCGCAAAGAAGGTTTGGGCAAAGACGTCACCGACAAGTTCCTGGCCGGTTTGCCGGGCATCCAGAAAGAAGGGTGTGATGGCTTGATCACCAGCGCCCGCTGGGTGGTCCACAAGATGCCCGCCCATGTGCGCACGGTGTGCCTGGAGTTTTTTGGCAACCCCAAGGACGCCGTGCCCAGCATCGTGGAGATCAAGGACTATTTGTTCAGCCAGAAGGACCAGGGCGTATTGCTGGCCGGGCTGGAACACCTGGACGACCGCTATCTGAAGGCAGTGGGCTACGCCACCAAGAGCAAGCGCGCCATGGCCCAACAGGGCCGTTCAGGCTTACCCAAGATGGTGCTGATTGGTGACATCGTCGGTGACGATCAAGACGCTGTGGCGCGCGCCACCAGTGAGGTGGTGCGGATCGCCAATTCACGCGCTGGCGAGGGTTTTGTGGCCGTCAGCGCCGACGCGCGCAAGAAGTTCTGGCTTGACCGCAAGCGCACCGCGGCGATCGCCAAGCACACCAACGCGTTCAAGATCAACGAAGACGTGGTGATCCCCCTGCACCGCATGGGCGAGTACACCGAAGGCATCGAGCGCATCAACGTCGAACTGAGCCTGCGCAACAAGCTCGAGCTGGTCGACGCGCTGCAGCACTTTTTTGCCAAGGGTCAACTGCCCCTGGGCAAGTCAGACGACGCGGGTGACATTCCCAGCGCCGAACTGCTGGAAGACCGTGTGCAGCAAAGCCAGGCGCTGTTGGCCGAGGTGCGTTCGCTGTGGCAGTACTGGCTGGACAACCTGGACGTGGTGCAAGCGCAGGGTGGCACAAATGGGCCTGAGTTTGCGGGACTGACCTGCTTTGTGCCGCTGCAGGACTGGCGCTTGCGAGCCAGCTGGAAGACCCAGATCCTCAGGCCGCTGCAGCAGCTGTTTGCGGGCGCGGCGTTCACGCCCTTGCTCGACGAGTGCCGTCGCATCCACCAAACCGTGCTGCGTGGCCGCCTGTGGGTGGCGTTGCACATGCATGCGGGTGACGGCAATGTGCACACCAACATCCCCGTTAACAGCGACAACTACGCGATGCTGCAAACGGCCCACCAGACGGTGGCCCGCATCATGGCCCTGGCACGCCGGCTGGACGGCGTGATCAGCGGCGAGCATGGCATTGGCATCACCAAGCTCGAGTACCTGAGCGACGAAGAGCTGGCTTCGTTTGCCGACTACAAGCGCCGTGTCGACCCCGAAGGCCGCTTCAACAAGGGCAAGCTGTTGCGCGCGGTGGCGGGTGACGCGCCGCAGGCCTGGGGCGCCGCAGAAGACCAGCCGCGGCGAGCCGACCTGGGTGCGGCCTACACGCCCAGTTTCGGGCTGATGGGGCACGAGTCGCTGATCATGCAGCAAAGCGACATCGGCGCCATCAGCGACAGCATCAAGGACTGCCTGCGCTGCGGCAAATGCAAGCCGGTTTGCGCCACCCACGTGCCGCGTGCCAACCTGCTGTACAGCCCGCGCAACAAGATCCTGGCCACGTCGCTGCTGATCGAAGCTTTTCTGTACGAAGAGCAGACGCGGCGCGGCATCAGCGTCAAGCACTGGGAAGACTTTGAAGACGTGGCCGACCACTGCACGGTGTGCCACAAGTGCGAGAGCCCGTGCCCGGTGAAGATCGACTTCGGCGAGGTCACGATGAACATGCGCAACCTGCTGCGCAAGATGGGCAAGAAGAGCTTCAAGCCGGGCAATGCTGCGGCGATGATGTTCTTGAACGCCACCAGCCCGCAGGCCATCAAGTTGATGCGCGTGGCCATGGTGGACGTGGGCTTCAAGGTTCAGCGCTTTGTCAACGGCCTGATGCGGCCTGCGGCGCGCAAACAAACCCGCTCGCCGCCGGCCACGCTGGGCGTGGCGCCGATCAAAGAGCAGGTCATTCACTTCATCAACAAGAAGATGCCGGGCGGGCTGCCGAAAAAAACCGCACGGGCCCTGCTCGACATCGAGGACAAGGACTACGTACCGATCATTCGCAACCCGCAGGTCACCACCGCCGAGACCGAAGCGGTTTTCTACTTTCCCGGCTGTGGCAGCGAGCGCCTGTTCAGCCAGGTCGGCTTGGCCACCCAGGCCATGTTGTGGCACGCCGGTGTGCAGACCGTGTTGCCACCCGGTTATCTGTGCTGCGGCTATCCACAGCGAGGCAGTGGTCAGGCTCAGAAGGCCGACAAGATCATCACCGACAACCGCGTGCTGTTTCACCGCGTGGCCAACACGCTGAACTACCTCGACATCAAGACCGTCGTGGTCAGTTGCGGCACCTGCTACGACCAGCTCCAGGGCTATCAATTCGACAAGATCTTCCCGGGCTGCCGCATCATCGATATTCACGAGTACCTGCTGGAGAAGGGCATCACGTTGGGAGGCGCTGCTGGCGCAGGTTATCTCTATCACGACCCTTGCCACACGCCCATGAAGCTGCAGGATCCGATGAAGACCGTCAAGGCTCTGATGGGGCCGAACGTGCTCGAGAGCAAACGCTGCTGCGGTGAGAGCGGCACCCTCGGCGTGACCCGCCCCGACATCGCCACGCAGATCCGCTTCCGCAAGGAAGAGGAGTTGCGCAAGGACGAGGTCGCATTGCGGGCGTTGGTGAACGGCGCCGCCGGTCGCGTGGGCGCGGTGGCCGAGAAGGGCCCGGTGAAGATCCTCACGTCGTGCCCGAGCTGCCTGCAGGGCCTGTCCCGCTATACCGGCGACTTGAACAACGGCCTGCTCGAAGCCGACTACATCGTCGTCGAAATGGCGAACCAGATCCTCGGGGCCGATTGGATGCCGGACTACGTGGCGCGCGCCAACGCGGGCGGTATCGAGCGGGTGTTGGTGTAGCGGCACGCGAGTTCGATTTTCCAATATCTCGCAACCGCGACATATGGCCGATGCCAGAGCGGCGCATGCTGCGGGGTCGATCAAAGCGCTGGTATTCTTTCGGCGAGTTCTGCGGAGAGCTACTCCGCGCTTAGGAGAATGACCCATGTCGCAGCCCCTGCTGCCGATCGCCGTGAACGACGGCCTGAAGCTCGACCCGAAGCAGGCGCGCCAGATCGGCGAGTCACTGTCGGCCGACTATTGTTTCGCCGAGCCGTTCCCGAGTATCGTGATCGATCACTTTCTGCCGGACGACTTGGTGTCTGGCCTGTTGGCGCACTTCCCCCGTGAAGCGCTCGCATCCGACAAGGTGTTCGAGGTCGGCTACGCCGGCCATCACAAGCGTCAGATCTTGCCTGCCGAGTGCGACGATTTCTGCCGGCGTGCTTTCAACTTCTTCAATTCGCAGCCTTTTCTGGAGTTTCTCGAAGGCGTCTCGGCCATTCAAGGCCTGCTGCCCGACCCGTATTTCGAAGGCGGCGGTTTCCATGAAATCAAGACCGGTGGCAAGCTTGGCGTGCATGCCGACTTCCGCTTGAACGAGCGGCTGCACCTGAGCCGCCGCATGAACGTGATCGTCTACCTCAACGAAGACTGGCGTGATGAATACGGCGGCTGCCTCGAGCTGTGGAGCCGCGACATGAAGCGGCGCGTGAAGAGCATTGCACCGGCGATGAACCGCTGCGTCATCTTCAACACCGACGCCGACTCTTACCACGGTCACCCCGATGCGCTGACCACCCCCGACGGCGTGCTGCGCCGCTCGGTAGCGCTTTACTACTACACCGCCTCCAAGGCCGTGTACGACGAGGTGCCGAACCGGTCGACCATGTATGCCGCGCGCCCTGGCGACAGCGCCGAGGTCCAGCGTGAGGCGCGCAAGCTGCGGATGGAGCAGCATCTCAGCCAATGGGTACCGCCGGCGGTGTTGCGCTACTCGCGCGGTGCAATCCGGCGGCTACGCCGCTTGGTCGGGCCGGCAGCCTGACCCGCGCGGATGGCAGCGCAACCGAGCGCGCTCGCTCGCAAGTTCGCGCCCGAACTGGACTTGCTCAGGGGGCTGGCGGCCTTGCTGATGATCTTCAATCACGCCGGCTACCGCTTGCTCAGCGCCTCGGGTGCCGCCAGCGGGCCGTCAGGCATTGCGGTCTTCGTTGGTAGCTTCGCGCCGGTCTTGTTCTTCTTTGCTACGGGCCTGGGTGTCGGGCTCGGCAACTCGCCGCCGGCCATGCGCTCGGTGGTGCTCAAGGCGCTGTTGTTGGTGGTGGCGGATCAACTCTTCTTCTGGCAGCGCGAGGCTCTGTGGGGGATGGACTTCCTCGGGTTCATCGCGGTCTCGTCGGTGCTGGTGTCGGGGTTGTCGCATTCGCGCCACTCAGTCGCCTTGTGCGTTGGGGGCTGCGTCGTGTTGCTGGCACTGCGCTACGGTATCGCGCCGCGTCTGACTGAATCGATGGTGGCCTCCGGCCCGCTGGCATGGTTGCTCGGCATGCGGGCGACCCTCGA
>JAYVSX010000231.1:0-4106 GCA_043774975.1 Rubrivivax sp. | reverse complement strand
CTGGATGAACGCCAGCCTGGCGGTGTCAACCTGGCGGTGTCAATCTAGCGGTGTGGGCCGAGACCTGCCACCAGTTCCACAACAGGCGCGCCCAGGCTGTGCCGGCTCACTTCACCGTTTCACCGTATCACCGATTTCAATCAGCAGCCCGTGGCTGCCCACCGACACCGGCTCGGCAAAGCCCTGCAGATCACCGGCCTGTGGCACGGCCTGGCCCGTTCGCGACACGCGCGCGCCCACCACCACCTGCATGGACGGCGACAGCCGCAGCGACGGGTTCAGCGCGCTGCGCTCGTCCAGCACAAAGTCCAGCGGCAGTTCGGCAGCCCGACGTTTGAGCACCGCCACCGGCAAACGCGGGCCGTCCACCAGGCGGGCGAAGATGAGCACGGTGTCGTCGGGCAACACACGCGACTTCAACGCGGGGGCCAAGGTGATGCGACCGCTGATGCGGGGGCTTGCGGCGGCCGGGCCTGGGTCTGGCGCTGCCCCAGCGGAGCGGCGCTGGGCTTGCACGATGCCGGCCTGCAGGTTCAGCGCGGTCGGACTTTGCGGGTTCAGCACGGCCAACGCTGCTTGCCAGCGCTGCACGGCCTGTTTGAAATCCCGGCGGTCAAAAGCCAAGGTGCCGGCCAATTCCAGCGCCTTGGCGTTGCGCGGGTCGAGCTGCAGCGCGCGCTGAATCAAGCGCTCGGGTTCGCCGTCGAAGCGCCGGCCCGCGACAAAGGCCAGCGCATCGGCCAGATCGGCGTGGCTCTGGGCGTCTTGGGGCTGCAGGGCCAGGCTTTTTTGCAATGCGATCACGGCATCGGCATGGCGGCTCATCACCAGGTAGCTGCGGCCCAGCATGGCCCAACCGGCGGCATCGTTGGGCTGCTGCTGCAGGCGTTGGGCCAAAGCTTGCACCATGGACTCGATGCTGGACGCGCTGGCGCTGGCGGCCCCGTCGGGGCTGGATGCCGAAGGCGCTTTGGCCGACGCGTCGCCCGGCATGGGCGGCTGCCCCGCGCGCCACAGCTGGACGGCGGCAATCAGGCCCAGCAGCAACAGCGCCAACCAAGCCAACCAAGCCAACCAAGGCAAAGGGCCCGGCCTGCGCCGCCAGGGTTGACTCATCGCTTCAACCGCCTAACGCTGAAAATGATGTCAGACTCAAGCCGCAGCGTTGGCATTCGCCGCTGTTGTGGCTTGGCAGCGGCTTTGCTGGCCCACGACATCAAGGGCGACGGCACCAGTAAGTGGGCGTGGTGGCCGGTACAGCCACCATGGTGCCCGCAGGCGTTGGGCTGGTGGCGTTGCTGGCGGTGTGGCAGCCGCTGCAGTTCAGCCCTGCCCAGCCCGGGTGATTGGCGGCATTGGCCGCGAAGTAGGTGGCGTTGGCACGCACGATGTCGCACCCGAAGTAGTTGAAGACGATGTTGAAGGCCGGTGTTGCGGCGCCTTCGTTCTCGGCTGCGTCGACCACCGTGAAGGTGTAACCCTGGGTCGCCGTGGGCACCGACCCGGTGGCCGCGCTGGGTGGCGCGTTGATGGTGATGGGTGCAGGCACGGTGACCAAGAAACAATTGGCGCCGCAACTGGACGAGCTGATCGCGCCGACCACGACGCCGTTGCGGCGGACCCGCAGCGACTCGCCAGCGCCCAGGGCCGAGCCCAGTTGTATCCGCATCGTTGGCGATGAATCGTTGCTGGTGCCGCCGCTGCTGATGGTGTTGTTGCTGGGGTTGGTGGCGCCAGCCACCGTGGTGTTGGGCATCACCGAGCTGGTGGCGGTGATGGCCGAGAACGTTTGCGCGGGCGCCACCGTGTCCACCGTCACGGCATAACTGCTGCTGGTGCTGCCGTAGGCGGTGCCGTTTTCGACCCGCGCGGTGTAGGTGCGTGTGCCCTGCCCCACGTTGGTGTCGACAAAGCTCCAGCTGGCCAGCGTGGTGGTGGCTGTGCCGATGCTTGCAGCGGTGCCGACGCGGTAGATGGCGACTGACGCGCCCAACGGCAGGTTGGCTGACAAGCTGCCCTGCACCGTGGGGGTGGTGTCGGCGATGACACCGCCGTTGCCCACCACCGTGCCATCGGCGCGTGGTGCCAACAGGCCTGCGCTGTAGACCACGTTGATGGACGTCACCGAGGGCAAAGCGGCAATCACCGTCACACCCAGGCTGCGGTTGGCACCGCGGTTGCCGGCCGCGTCCAGCACACGCACCGTATAGGTGTAGGCTGCGGCGGCCAGCGGCGTCACTTCCTGCAGCGACCAGTTGGTGCCGCCCGAAACCGCGGCGTTGCGCGTCACCGTGCCGGCGCCACCGCTGCGTTGCACCTCGACCACTTCGCCCACCGCCAGACCCGCATTCAGCGTGCCGTTGATCAGCGGTGTGGTGTCGGTGGTGTTGTTGCCACCCACCGCCACACTGGCATCGTCAAAGATGCCGCTGATGCTGGCAATCTGCAGTGGAGCGCTGGCGTCGATGCTGGCGCTGACAGTGCTGCTGGATGCACCAAACACGGCCGAGTTGGTGGCCAGTTCGACACGGGCAAAGAAGCTGTAGTTGCCGTCGGCCAAGGCGCCGTTGGTGTAGTTCCAATTGCTGCCGGTGACATTGGCATTGGCCACGCCGGTGCCGTTGCGGTAGACCCTGACCACTTCGCCCACATTGAGCGCCCGCGCCACGGTGCCAGCCAAAGTAGGGGTGTTGTTGTTGCTCAGCGGCACACTGCCGCCTGCTGGCGCCACGCCGTTGATGCTGGCCAAGGTGACTGCGGCGCCCGGCAAAGGCAGGGCCGACAGGTCGATGGTCACCGCCCGCGTTGCGCTGAAACTGCCGACATTGCCTGCCGCGTCAAAGACCTGCGCTTGATAGGTGTAGCTGCCCGCGGACAGCAGGCTGGACTCGGTGAACGACCAGCTGGTGCCGGTGGGCGTGAGGGTCTGGTCGACCACAGTGCCCGAGCTGACCAAGGTGCGCCGCAGGCGCAGTTGTTCACCGGCTGCGAGTGCGCCACTCAAGGTGCCGCTGATGGCGGGCGTTTGGTCGGCGGTGGACGCGCCCGCGCCCAAGGCGCCGATGTAGTCGTCGCTGATCTGCGTCACCACCACCGTTTGTGTCGGCACCACGCTGTCCACCGTGAAGGCATAGGCGGCGCTGGCATTGCCGATCACGGCACCGGCTTCCACCCGAACGGTGTAGCTGACGGCGCCTTCGGGTGCGTTGTCGGTAAAGGACCAAGCGGCGCCGCTGACGGTGGCCACACCGGCGCTGGTGCTGTTGCGCAGCACCCGCACCAGGGTGCCGCCCGGCAACGTTGCGGTCAGCGAGCCCGCCAGCGCCGGCGTGGCGTCGCTGGTCACGCTGCCAGCAGCGATGGTGGTGTTGGCGTCGTTGCGAACGCTGGTGATCGTGGCCCCAGCCACGCCGCCAATCAGGATGAAGCTGCGGGCGCTGCTCAACGGGCCCAGGTTGTTGGCCGGGTCGATCAGGCGCAGTTGGTAGCTGTAGCTGTTGGCCACCAGGGCCGCGGGCTCGGTGTAGGTCCAGCTGCTGCCCGTCACGGTGGCGATGGCGACCACGGCCCCGTTACGCAGGACCTGCAGCAATTCGCCCGTTCCCGGCGCCGCACTCAGTGTGCCGCTCAGCGTGGGTGTGCTGTCCGTGGCGTAGCCGCCGTCGGCGATGACACCCAGCGTGTCGTCGCTCAGGCTGGTGATCTGTGCCGTGGCCGTGGGCGCGACGCTGTCGACGCGCACGGTGTAGGTGTTGCTGGTGGGGCCAAAGCCGGTGCCTTGTATGACCCGCGCGGTGTAGACCACCGTGCCTTGCGGCGCACTGCTGTCGGTGTAGCTCCAAGCGCTGCCGCTGACCACGGCGTTGCCCACCACGCTGCTGTTGCGCGACACCGCCAGGGTCTGCGCGCCACTGAGCGCAGTGGCCAGCGTGCCTTGCAATGCCGGCGTGCTGTCGTTGGTGTAGGCGCCCTGGCCCACGGTGGCGCCCAGGTCGTTCAGCACCGCGCTGATGGTGGCCACCGTGGGCAGCGTGGGTAGCGCGCCGCTGCCGGGTTGCAGGCAGGGCGGGTTCAGGTCTTGCAGCGCGCGCGCGGCCACGCTGTTG
>JAYVSX010000230.1:0-7017 GCA_043774975.1 Rubrivivax sp. | reverse complement strand
ATTACGTGCTCGGCATCACCAAGGCTTACACCACCCGGGTGGGTGGTGGACCCTTCCCGACCGAGTTGGACATCAACACCGAGGGCACGGTGGGGCACCACCTTTCGGTGGTAGGTCAGGAGCGTGGAACCGTCACCGGCCGCGCTCGCCGCTGCGGCTGGCTTGATGCGGCCGCACTGAAGCGCTCGATGATCATCAACGGGGTCTCGGGGCTGTGCATCACCAAGCTCGACGTATTGGACGGCTTGCCTGAAATTCTGATCTGCACGGGCTACAAGCTGGGCGGCCGGGTGCTCGATGTGTTGCCTCTGGATGCCGACGAAATCGCCGCCTGCGTGCCCATCTATGAAGCCATGCCGGGTTGGACAGAAACCACCGCGGGCCTGACCAACTGGGAACAACTGCCTGCCAACGCGCGTCGCTACCTGGAACGCATGCAGGCCCTGATTGGCGCGCCCATCGACATGGTGTCGACAGGGCCCGATCGGGTCCACACCGTGCTGCTGCGGCACCCCTTCCGCGCCTGATCGACCCCACACCAACCCATTCAACGAAAGAACCGAGAGCATGCTCACTGACGACGGCAAGCACCTGTACGTGTCCTGGGACGAGTACCACCTGTTGATCGAGCGCTTGGCGCTGAAAGTGGCGCATTCGGGTTGGGAGTTTGACCAGATCCTGTGCCTTGCACGTGGCGGCATGCGCCCCGGCGACGTGCTTTCCAGGGTCTTCGACAAGCCGCTGGCCATCATGTCCACCAGTTCCTACCGCGCCGATGCCGGCACGATTCAGGGCCGCCTGGACCTGGCAAAGTACATCACCATGCCCAAGGGCGAACTGGCGGGCCGTGTGCTCTTGGTTGACGACCTGGCCGATACCGGCGTGACCTTGCGCGCGGTGGTCGACCGGCTGCGTGGCATGCCCTCCATCCAGGAACTGCGCGCAGCGGTCATCTGGGTCAAGGGTGTATCGAGCTACACGCCCGACTATCACGTTGAAATGCTGCCCACCAGCCCGTGGATTCACCAGCCTTTTGAAGACTACGACAACCTGCGACCCGTAGGCTTGGCCAAGAAGTTTGCGGTCTGAATCGGCGGTCCGAGTTTGCCCTTTCGAAAACGCCGATTCGGAAACGAAAAAGCCGACCACCTTTCAGTGTTCGGCCTTTTCGCATTCAATCATCAGGTCAGTCAAGTTTGCGTGTCTTGCGCGACTTGCAAGACCCTCACTTTTGGTGCCCAGAAGAGGACTCGAACCTCCACGCCGTTAAGCGCTAGTACCTGAAACTAGTGCGTCTACCAATTCCGCCATCTGGGCTCTCACAACAGCCAAGGATCATATCATCAAAGAAAAAAACGTTTCAAGTGCGCTGCAGTCGGGGCCGCCCTTGATGGGCGATATCGAAGGCATCGTTGAGGGCCATCGCGATGGCCATGGTTTTGTCCACCCCACCAGCGGAGACGCCAGCATCTATCTGGCGCCCCAAGAAATGCGCAGCGTGCTGCACCGAGACAAGGTGCGCGTGCGGGTGCTCAAGTTGGACCGCAAGGGCCGTCCCGAAGGCCGCGTGCTTGACATCATCGAGCGGCGCAAGACGCCCATCATCGGGCGCCTGCTGCACGAAGGGGGCCACTGGTTGGTGGCACCCGAAGACAGCCGTTATGGGCAGGACATCCTGATCCCCAAGAACGCCACGGCCAGTGCCAGCGTGGGGCAGGTGGTGTCGGTTGAGTTGACCGAGCCGCCTTCCATGCACTCACAGCCGGTGGGGCGAGTCGCAGAAGTTTTGGGTGAGATCGACGACGCCGGCATGGAGATCGAGATCGCGGTGCGCAAGTACGAGGTGCCGCACGAGTTCTCGGCGCCAACGCTGGCCCAGGCGGCGGCGCTGCCGGACCGCGTGCGGCCAGCCGACCGCAAGCACCGAGTCGACCTGAGCGATGTGGCCCTGGTCACCATCGACGGCGAAGATGCGCGTGACTTCGACGACGCTGTCTACTGTGAACCCATCAAGCTGGGGCGTGGCAAAGCCGCCGTGGAGGGTTGGCGCTTGATCGTGGCCATTGCCGACGTCAGCCACTACGTCAAGCCGGGTGAACCGATCGACGACGACGCCTACGAGCGGGCCACGTCGGTCTACTTTCCGCGCCGCGTCATTCCGATGCTGCCCGAAAAGTTATCCAACGGACTGTGTTCGCTGAACCCCGACGTCGAGCGGCTGGCCATGGCCTGCGACATGGTGGTCACGGCCGAAGGCAAGGTTCACGCTTACCAGTTCTACCCCGCGGTCATCAACTCACATGCGCGACTGACCTACACCGAAGTCGCAGCCATGCTGGCCAACACGCGGGGCCCCGAGGCGCTGCGCCGCGGCGACGTGCTGCCGCATCTGTTGCACCTGCATGAGGTTTACCGGGCCTTGCTGCGCCAGCGCGCCCAGCGCGGAGCGATGGACTTCGAGAGTTCAGAGACGCAGATCATCTGCGACGACAACGGCCGCATCGAAAAGATCGTGCCGCGCACCCGCACCGAAGCCCACCGCTTGATCGAGGAAGCCATGCTGGCGGCCAATGTCTGCGCAGCCGAATACATTGCCGGTGCCGAGCACCCCAGCCTGTACCGCGTGCACGAAGGCCCCACACCCGAAAAGCGCCTGGCCCTGCAAAACCAACTCAAGGCCCTGGGTGTGGGTGTGCACCTGAGCGACGAGCCCACGCCAGCGGAGATGGCCGCCATCGCCAAGGCCACCCAGGACCGGCCGGATGCGCTGCAGATCCACACCCTGTTGCTGCGGTCGATGCAGCAGGCCGTGTACACGTCCACCAACAACGGGCACTTTGGTCTGTCCTACGCGGCGTACACGCACTTCACCAGCCCCATTCGGCGCTACCCCGACTTGCTGGTGCACCGGGTCATCAAGGCGGTGTTGACGTCGCGGCGCTACCACCTGGCGGCCAGCGACAAGACCCGCAAGCCGGAGCCGCGCAAGGGCGCCCGGCCCGCGCGGACACCGCCCAAGCCCATGTCGCAGGAGATGACGTTGTGGGAAGCCGCCGGCGGCCATTGCAGCGCCAATGAACGGCGTGCCGATGAGGCGTCACGCGATGTGGAGGCCTGGCTCAAGTGCCGCTACATGCGTGAACGCCTGGGTGAAGAGTTCTCTGGCACGGTGACGGCCGCCACCAGTTTTGGTCTCTTTGTGACCCTGGACGCGCTTTTCGTCGAAGGTCTGGTCCACATCACCGAGCTCGGTGGCGAGTACTTCCGCTTTGATGAAGCGCGACTGGAACTGCGGGGTGAACGCACCGGCATTCGCTACAGCGTGGGCAGCCGCGTGCGGGTGCAGGTCAGCCGGGTTGATCTGGACGGCCGCCGAATTGATTTCAGATTGATGCGCGAGGGCGAGTCAGAAAAGCCGGCGGGCAAGCCCGAGCGCGGCGAACGCAGCCGCCCCACCACGGCCAGCGGTGAATTGGCCGCTGTTCAGGACGCCGACCGCATCGCCAAGGCGGCCACGCGGGCCTTCAAGGCCGGTGCCAAGGCGGCCCCTGGCAAGTCGGCGGTGAAAGGCGCAGCAGAAAACGCCAGACGCTCGCGCAAACCCGCACCCACCAGACCCACGCCGAAGCCGCGCACACGCCGCTAATCAACTCTTCCTGCCGGTGCCCTTGGCCGAGGCTTGCTCAAGGCGGTGCGCAACCATCGTCGCCCTGCAAGGCGTGGATCAAAGCGCTGGCCAGCAAGGCCTGGCCGGGCCGCCTGCGCGCAAATCGGTCGGCGGCCGCGCCGTGCTGCCAGGCTGCTGCCTGGGCCACGGCCAGTGCCGTGGCTGCAGGTTGCTGGGCCCACAAGCCGCCGATCCAGCCGGCCAGCGTGTCGCCCGTACCCGCCGTGGCCAGCGCAGCGTTGCCGGTGCTGTTGATGATCCACGGCTGCCCTGGAGCGGCAATGACCGTGCCAGAGCCCTTGAGCAAAACACCCACCTTCCAGCGCTCCGCCAGGCTCAGCGCGGCGGCCATGCGGTTGTGCTGCACCGCCTTGGCGTCGGTGCCCAGCAAGCGCGCCGCTTCCAGCGGGTGAGGTGTCAGCAAGGTCGCCAGGCCGCGTGCAGACCGCTGCACCAACAGCGTCTGCAATTGCGGATCCGCAGCGACGGCGTTGATGCCATCTGCGTCCAACACCAGGCGCGCCGCGTGCGACAGCAGCGCTGGCAAGGCCTGGTGCACGGCCGAACCACCGCCACAGCCGCAGACAACGGTGGTGCGCGCCAAGACGGCCGGTGATTCGCGCCACCAATCAGTCCGGGTCATCAACTCGGGCAGCGGCGGCGGTGTGTGCACCTCGGCCAGCAGGCTGCAAAAAACCCTTCCTGCGCCAGCGGCCAGGGCTGCCGTGGCCGCCAGCCAGGCCGCGCCTGTCATGCCCGCGCAGCCACCCACCACGGCCACATCGCCATGACTGCCTTTGTGGGCAGCATGCGGACGAACACGCGTTGCTGCCGGCCCCGACAGCCAGCCGCTGGGGCCAGCCGCAAGCTGCACACCCAGGCCGTCCAGCCAGACTTGGCCAGCGTGATCGCGCCCTTGTGCGGTAAAGCAGCCCGGCTTGAGGGTCAGCAAGGACAGGGTGGCATCGGCACGCACCGCGGTGGCCCCCAGCAGGGCTCCGGTGTCCGCATCCAGTCCGCTGGGCAGGTCAACCGCCAACACCCGAGCGGTGCCGGTGTTCATGTGTGCGATGGCTTGGGCCAGGTCAGCCGAGGGCGCACGTCGGGCGCCCAGACCCAGGAGGGCGTCGATGTGCACGGCTGCACCACCTTCACAGGCCGGGCCGCCACGCCATGGAACGCCCGCAGCGAGGGCCGCTGACCACGCCACAGCAGCGTCAGTCGGCAGCTCGTCGGCCTGAGCCAGCAGCTGGACCAGCACCTGGCGCCCAGCCAGGTGCAAATGGCGGGCCGCGACCAAGCCGTCCCCTCCGTTGTTGCCGGGTCCGCACCAGACCTTGATCGGGTTGGCATGGGGCGCTTGCGCCAAGGCCCAGCGTGCCACCGCCAGGCCCGCACGCTCCATCAACCGGCCCGGTGGATACCCTTGCAATGCCTGGGCTTCGATGCTGCGCGTTGCTTGCCGGTCAAACAGCGCCCAAGGACCGGTGTCCGAGCTGACGCGCACTGGGCAAGAGTGCAAAGACGGCGTGGTCTCCATCGCACCATTGTGGCGCTTCACACGTTCAGGATCTGACTTGGATGCCCAAGCGCTGCAAACCCAGCCGACTGATGTCGATGGGGGCTGGGCGGCCACCGATGCACTCGGCGAGCACCCGTGCCGAGCCGCACGACAAGGCCCAACCGCTGGAGCCGTGGCCCAGGTTGAGCCAGACCCCAGGCGCACCGCTGGGGCCGAGCACGGGCGGGCCGTCAGGCAGCATCGGGCGGGCGCCTTTCCAGTGCTGCGCCTCGCGGGTCACGGTGCTGCCAGGGAACCATTCGTCCAACACGCGGTACAGGGTCCTCAGCGTGGCCAGTTTCATGTCGCCATCGCGCCCGCCAATCTCTGCGCTGCCGGCCACACGAATGCGTTGCCCCAAGCGGCTGATGGCCACCTTGTAGCGCTCGTCCATCAAGGCGGCCCTCGGCCCCAGCGGGGCGTGCCCGTCGACATGGCGCACCGGCGCCGTGACCGAGTAGCCGTGCACCGGAGCCAGCGGCAGTTTCAGGCCCACCTGGCGCAGCAGGGCGTTGGCCTGCACGCCCGCGCAGACCACCACGGCGTCAAAGTTCTGGGCTTCTTGATTTGCGGTCAGCACCTGTGGACGCAGACCTGGCGTCAGTTTTTCGATGGCGGTGTCAAAACGGTAGTGGGCTCCCAGCTTCTGGGCTTCTGCTTTGAGCAGGTGCGCAAAGTGGCGGCAGTTGCCAAGACCGTCTTGCGGCAGGTGAATGGCGGCGTGCAGGGTTGCGCCGGGGTTGAGGGCCGGTTCCAGTTCTCGCACACGGTGAGCGTCGATGACCGCATGCGCGACGCCCAGTTCCCTGAGCAGCGCCAGGCCGCGCTGCGAGGCCTTCAGTTCCCGCTCGGTGCGCATCAGCACCATGTAGCCGTTGGCCTGTTCGTATTCCAGGTTCAGGGACTGGGTCAACTCCTGCAGGCGATCGCGGCTGAAGTGGGCCAATCCTTGCATCGCGGTGCGGTTGGCCGCGTGCACCCGTGGGCGACAGGCGCGCCACCAGCGCCAAAGCCAGGGCAACTGGCTCAAGGCCCCCAGGGCCTGGATGCGCACGGGCGTGTCACGGGCCAACAAGTGGCTGAGCACCTTCCAGGGCATGCCGGGCGCGGCCCACGGGGTGACGTAGCCTGGCGCCAGGATGCCGGCGTTGGCAAAACTGGCTTCGGCCGCCACGCTGGTGCGCCGCTCAAAGACCGTGACTTCATGGCCCTGGACGGCCAACTCGTAGGCGGTGGTGACGCCAACGATGCCAGCGCCGATGATCGCTACCTGCAATGGGCTGCTCCCGTGGGCAGCGCACCTTCGAGCACAGATGCTCGTGCTAAACTCATTGGGTTTGCCTCAGCTGTGGTTGATGGCGCGGTGCTGCAATACGCCTCAGCGGTGTTTTTCGGGACCGGCTGTTTTGTCATCAGCTTGGCCTGGAAAGGGTGGCTTGGAAAGGGTGGTCTGGATAGACAGCCTCGGGACTTCTTGAAGACCCGGTCTTGCCACCCACCCAAAGCCAATCTGTGCCACGGGTTGAGGCCAACAAATCGCGAACCCGACCGAACCAAGGTGTTGTGCGTGTTCAGCAGGCTGATCGAAACGTTCAGCAGGCTGTTGCATCACGATGTAACGGCGGGATTCTAGACCCAACCTTCGGAGTTTTATATGACTGTCTCCATGCGTGAAATGCTGGAAGCTGGCGTCCATTTTGGGCACCAAACGCGCTTCTGGAACCCCAAGATGGCCCCGTACATCTACGGCCATCGCAACAAGATCCACATCATCAACCTCGAGAAGACG
>JAYVSX010000229.1:0-3467 GCA_043774975.1 Rubrivivax sp. | reverse complement strand
CCCATCTCGGCCCTTGCCCTGGCCGAGCGGTTCGGTCATCAGGTCCTTGGTCACGTTGCCGACAATCGCGTAGGCCACCACCAGCGGCGGGCTGGCCAGAAAGTTGGCCTTCAGGTTGGGGTGGATGCGCGCTTCGAAGTTGCGGTTGCCCGACAGCACGGCCGCGCACACCAGGCCGTTCTGCGTGATGGCGTCGTTGATCTCGGGCGTCAGGTCGCCGGCGTTGCCGATGCAGGTGGTGCAGCCATACGCGGCCAGGCTGAAACCGAGCTTTTCCAGGTACGGCAGCAGGCCCGCTTTTTCAAGGTAACTCGTGACCACGCGCGAGCCCGGCGCGAGCGAGGTCTTGACGTGCTTCTTCACCTTCAGCCCGGCCAGCACCGCCTTCTTCGCCAGCAACCCGGCCGCCAGCATCACGCTCGGGTTGCTGGTGTTGGTGCAACTGGTGATGGCGGCGATCAGCACGTCGCCGTTGCCGATATCCAGGCCCGACGGCGTGCTGACCAGCAGGCCCAGTTTTTCAGCCGGCTGGTTGAAGCCGTTGTCGGCCGCGGAAGCGCTGTACAGGCTGCTGAATTTGCTGGCGACAAGGCCGAGTTCGATGCGGTCCTGCGGGCGCTTCGGACCGCTCAAACTGGGCGTTACGCTGGAGAGGTCGAGCTTGACGATCTGGCTGTAGTCGATGTCCTGCGCCAATGGGACGCCGAACATCTTCTGCGCCTTGAAGTAGGCCTCGAAGGCTTCGATCTCTGACCGGGTGCGGCCGGTGCCCTGGAAGTATTCGATGGTCTTCTCGTCGACTGGGAAGAAGCCCATCGTGGCGCCATATTCAGGCGCCATGTTGCCGATGGTGGCGCGGTCAGGCAGGCTCAGTGTGCGCGTGCCTTCGCCGCAGAATTCGACGAACTTTCCCACTACTTTCTGCGCGCGCAGGATCTCGGTGACGGTCAGCACGAGGTCGGTCGCCGTCACACCTTCGCGCAGCTGGCCGGTGAGTTCCATGCCCACCACATCGGGCGTCAGCAAGTAAACCGGCTGGCCCAGCATGCCGGCCTCGGCTTCGATGCCGCCCACCCCCCAGCCGACCACGCCGATGCCGTTGATCATGGTGGTGTGGCTGTCGGTGCCCACCAGGCTGTCGGGGTAGTAGAGCTTGGGTGCTTTGCTGGCCGATGGCGCCGGGCCTCCAGCTTTGGCGCGGCTGGCCACGGGCACGCCCTGTGCCTTGTGCACGCCCCGCGCCAGGTATTCCAGGTTGACCTGGTGCACGATGCCAAAGCCCGGCGGCACCACACCAAAGGTGCTGAAGGCGTCCATGCCCCACTTCATGAACTGGTAGCGCTCCTGGTTGCGGCTGAACTCCAGCTTCATGTTCAGGTCCAGCGCCTTGGGTGAACCGAAGTGGTCGATCATGATGCTGTGGTCCACCACCAGGTCCACCGGCACCAGGGGCTCGATGCGCTTGGGGTCCTGGCCCAAACGATGCGCGACGTTGCGCATGGCGGCCAGGTCGGCCAGCAGCGGCACACCGGTGAAGTCTTGCAACACCACGCGGGCCACCACAAAGGGGACTTCCTCGGTGCGTTCAGCTTGGGCTTGCCACTGCGCCAGTTGCGCCACGTGTTGGCGGGTGACCTTCTTGCCGTCGCAGTTGCGCAGCACGCTTTCCAGCACGATGCGAATGCTGATGGGCAAGCGTGTGATGCCTGGGAACTTGGCGGCCAGGGCGGGCAGTGAATAGAACTGTCCGACCTTGCCCGATGCGGTCTCAAAGGTCTTCAGGGTGTTGGCGAAGGCGTGTGGTGTGGCGGGCATGGGTGTCCTGCAAAGTGCGGTGGTCAACAAGACGGCCCGGGTCGACACGGGCCACAGCGGCGGTGCAAATCCATTATGGGCGCCGCAGATATCGGCGCCACTGATATCGGCGCCCCAGCTGTCAGGCTTGGCCCCACGGCCTGCCCGCACCGGGGTTTATCGCAAGGGCATATCGCCAGGGCTCATCGCGCTGGGGGCCGGTGGCATCATCAGGTTCACCGCCCCCGACCCAACACAACGCGCATGAGCCTGGCCCACCTTCTGGCTCGACAGGCCAGCCTGCAGCCCCGTCAACCGGCCGTGTTTTACGGCACGCAGTGCTGGTCGACTTACGGCGAGTGGGCCGATCGCAGCGCGGCTTTGGCGCAGCGCCTGCTGGCGAACGGTTTGAGCCCGGGCGATCGGGTGCTGATCTTCATGCACAACCACCCGCGCTACCTGGAGCTGCTGTGGGCGGCCTGGTGGGCCGGGCTGGTGGTGGTGCCCGTCAACGCCAAGCTGCACCCGGCTGAAGTGGAATGGATCATCGCCGACGCCCAGCTTGATTGGGGCTTTGTGTCGGCCGACATTGCGCCGCGGGCCTTGCAAGGGTTGCGCCGTCAGGTCGATGTTTTGTCGAGCGAGGCTGACGCGCTGCTGCGGGTGCCAGGACCCGCATCCCGTGGCTTCAGCAGGCCTGCTGCCGCGCACCGCCAGCCTGACGATGTGGCTTGGCTGTTCTACACCAGTGGCACCACGGGCCGCCCCAAAGGCGTGATGCTGACCCACCGCAACCTGATGACCATGGGCCTGGGCTATGCGGTCGATGTTGACAACGTGAGCGCCCAGGACACCATGGTCTACGCCGCGCCCATGTCGCACGGCTGCGGGCTGTATGCCATTCCACACTTGATGGCTGGCGCACGTCACGTGGTGCCGGTTTCGGGCGGGGTTGACCCGGTGGAGTTGTTTGCGTTGGGCCAAGCGCTGGGACGCTTGAGCACCTTTGCCGCGCCCACCATCGTCAAGCGGCTGGTCCACCACGCGGTGACCAGCGGCCTGTCGCCTGCCGATGCGGCGCGGTCGTTCAAGACCATCGTCTACGGCGGCGCGCCCATGTACGTGGCCGACATTCAGCGTGCCCTGCAGGTCATGGGGCCGCGCTTTGTGCAGATTTATGGCCAAGGCGAAACGCCGATGGTGGCCACCGCGCTGTCACGTGCGGTGATGGCGGACATCTCGCACCCCGAGTACCTGCACCGGCTGGGCAGCGTGGGTGTGGCCCAGACACCGGTGCAGGTGCGTGTAGCCGATGACGCCGGCCACGACCTGCCGCTGGGTGAGGTGGGCGAAGTGCTGGTGCGCGGCGACACCGTGATGGCCGGCTACTGGCGCAACCCGCAGGCCACCGCGGCGGCGCTGCAAAACGGCTGGCTGCGCACGGGCGATGTCGGCTGCCTGGACGCCAACGGTTTCCTGACCCTGAAAGACCGCAGCAAGGACCTCATCATCAGCGGCGGCTCCAACATCTACCCACGCGAAGTGGAAGAGGTGCTGCTGACCGCGCCCGGCGTGGCCGAGGTGGCGGTGGTGGGCGCGCCCGACGCCGAGTGGGGCGAAGCGGTGGTGGCCTTCGTGGTGCTGCAGGACGGCGCTGCGGTTGATGCCGCCGC
>JAYVSX010000228.1:0-8934 GCA_043774975.1 Rubrivivax sp. | reverse complement strand
TCCAGCCGCCCCAGGTGTTGGCGCGCAATTGGCCCGAGCCTTTTTCTTCAAACTGGGTGGCCCCCAGTGCAATACCCAGGGTGCGGTCCAAAAACTGGTCCACATAGGCAAACGACATGCGGTCGCCCTTGCCCTCGCCGTTGGGCACGCCGTTGTCCACGCCGGTTTTTTGCTTGCGGTAATTCAACGCAATCTGGCGGCCCGATGAGTTCAGCGGCCGGATGGTGTGCAGGTCGATCGACGAAGAAATGCCAGTGGTGGACAGCGCAGCGTGGGGCGTCTTGTAGATGGTGACGCCGTTGAGCAGCTCGCCGGGGTAGAGGTCGAGGTCAACACCGCGGCTGTCGCCCGACGACGCCACCTCACGGCCGTTGAGCATGGCGCCGTTGAAGTCGGGCGACATGCCGCGTACGCTGATCTGCTGCGCCTTGCCGCTGCCCTTGTTGCGCTGCGCCGCCACGCCGGGCAAGCGTGAAATGGAGTCGGCAATCGAAGGGTCGGGCAACTTGCCCAGGTCCTCTGAAGTGATGGCCTCGACGATGCTGCTGGCTTCTTTCTTCACGGCGATGGCCGATTCGATGGCGCGCCGAATGCCGGTGATGGTGACCACCTCGGGCGCCGCGGCACCGGCCTGCTGGGCTTGCGCCACGCCAGAGGACCACAGCAACGCGGCCACGGCGGCGGCCACCGGGGTGGTTTGCAGCAGCGTGCGCGAACGGCGGCTGGTGGGGCTTGATCGGTTCATGGAGGTCTCCTGTGACTCACTGGATCGACGGTTGGCGCGTCGGTGGCGGCACGTTGGCCAGCATCGATCGGCGACGGAATGGGACGGCGAGCCCGAACTTTGTACCAAAACTAGATCGGGACCTACCCTGCGAAAACCCTAATCCAGTGCGCTAGTGGGTTCTGGCCCAGGTCCTGATGGGTCTCTGATGGCGCTGAACCTCGGGTCACTCGGCGAGCTTGCACCAGATTGGGGCAATCGATCGATGGGAAGCTGCGTGTATGTAGCCAAACTACAGTTAACTAAAAACAACAATTGGCCGGGGCGGCAATTGCTCCTCGGCCACTCCTCGGCCGATCTTCGGCTTTCGGCTGCCCCTAAACTCCGCCGCCATGGCCAGACTCTGCTTCTCCCAAAGACTTGCAGCGTGGCTGGTGCTGGCCCTCATCGGGGCCCAGCCCGGCCTGGCTGCGCCGGCGCAGAAACTGCATGTGCCGTCGCCCGACTGGCGCGACCAGGTCATCTACTTCGTCCTCACCGACCGCTTTGCCGACGGTGACCCGTCCAACAACAACCAAGGCGCGGGTGAGTACGCTGCCGGGCAGCGCAGCCGCTACAACGGGGGCGACTTGAAGGGGCTGCGGCAGCGCCTGGACTACATCCGCGGCCTGGGCGCCACGGCGCTGTGGATCACACCGCCCGTGGCCAATCAGTGGACCGACCCGGCCGGCAACTACACCGGCTACCACGGTTATTGGGCCGAGCACTTCATGCGGGTGGACAAGCACCTGGGCACCTTGGCCGACTACAAGGCGCTGTCGGACGCCTTGCACCGCCGAGGCATGTACCTGGTGCAAGACATCGTGCTCAACCACACCGGTAACTTCTTCAGCGTGCGTGGTGCGTTTGCTTCGTCCGATCCCGTCGCAGGCTACGAGCCGCACGAGCGCTCCCATCCCGTGTCACGCCCCAGCCAAAGCCCATTCGACCGCAACGACCCGCGAGACCCGGTTCAGCGCGACCAGGCCATCTACCACTGGACGCCCGACGTCAGCGACTACACCGACAAGCACCAGGAGTTGAATTACCAGATGTCAGGCCTGGACGACCTGAATACCGAGAACCCCGTGGTGCGACGGGCCTTGCGTCAGAGCTTTGCTTATTGGATCCGGGAGGTCGGTGTCGACGCGTTCCGCGTGGACACCGCCTTCTATGTGCCGCCAGCGTACCTGCAGGACTTCATGCGCGCTGCGGACGCCACAGCCCCGGGCATGGAAACGGTGGCCCGGCGCACCGGCCGAGCACGCTTCCATGTCTTTGGCGAAGGCTTTGGCATCGACAGGCCCTTCCGGGACGAACAAGCGACCAAGATCGAGTCCTACATGCAGGACGCCCAAGGTCAGGCGGTGTTACCGGGCATGCTGAACTTCCCGCTTTATGGCGCCATGGGCGATGTTTTTGCGCGTGGCAAGCCCACCGCCGAGCTGGGCCACCGCATCACCCGCATGATGAAACTGCATGCGCGGCCGCACCTGATGCCCACGTTTGTGGACAACCACGACGTCGACCGATTCTTGGCGGGCGGCAACGTGACCGGCCTGCGCCAGGCCCTGCTGGCGTTGATGACGTTGCCTGGGATTCCCGTCATCTATTACGGCACCGAACAGGCCTTCACCGAACAGCGTGCCGCCATGTTCGCCGCCGGCTGGGCTTCTGGCGGTCGCGACCGCTACGACACGGGCGCGCCGCTCTACCGCGACTTGGCCGCGCTGACCGCGTTGCGCAAGACCCACCGCGTGTTCAGCCGCGGGACGCCGCGTGTTTTGCACAGCAATGCGGCTCAAGCCGGAGCGCTGGCTTGGACCATGAACTGGGGCGCCAAGACCGCTTTGGTTGTCATGAACACGGCCGACCATGAAGTGCTGGCCCCGGCGATGGCCACCCAAATGCCTGCTGGCGCGGTATTGAAGGGCCTGTTTGACCTGGACCAGCCAACGCCGCCCGCGCCCATCCGCGTCGGCACAGAAGGCCGCATCACCCTGCGGCTGCCGGCTCGCGCGGCGCGAGTTTGGTTGCTCCAGGGGCGGCTTCGCGGCGCTGTGACGGCAAGTCAGGCGGCTGGCGAAGCGGCCGTTCCTGGCTTGACCCTGAACCCCTTGATCGGTGATCGGATGGCCGCCGACTTTGTGGTCTCCGGGACGGCAGCCAGCGCAACCCTCATCACCCGCAAAACCAGCGCACCCATCACACCCAGCGCACCCAGTCTGCGCCTGGTGGTGGATGGTGAGTTGGCATCCGCCCTGCTGGTGACACCGCAGGCTGGCGGCCGTTGGTCGGCCAAGGTGGACACCTCGCGCATGGTGGATGCTGATGTTGAACACCTAGTGACAGCGTGGATCGAAGGTACTCAGGTCGTGGCTTCGCGCCCGTTCAAGGTTGACCGTGTCTGGCATCAAGTGGTCGAAGCCGAAGACCCGCCGGGCGATGACAAGGGCCCTGAGGGGCGGTATCTCTACCCCACCGACCCCAGCTGGGGCGAAAACCGCCAGATGGACATTCGCGGTGTCAAGGTCGCCACCGCAGGCGGCGCGCTTCGCCTGGAGGTGGCCATGCATCGGCTGACCTCGGTGTGGAACCCGGCACTGGGTTTTGACCATGTGAATTTCACGGTGTTCATTGAACTGCCCGGGCGCGTTGGCGGCGCAACCGTGATGCCGCTGCAGCAGGCGTCATTGCCCGAGGGCATGCGCTGGCACCTTCGTCTTCGGGTGGGCGGTTGGTCCAATGCGCTGTTCAGTTCTGAGGGAGCCTCGGCAACGGTCGAAGGACAGCCGTTGACCCCTGGCGCATCCATTCAAGTGGTGCCTGAGCGCCAGTCGGTCATCTTCACGTTGCCGGCTGCCGCATTGGGCAAGCCAGACAGCCTGAGCGGTACCCGCATTTATGTGACCACCTGGGACTACGACGGCGGCTATCGCGCCTTGGGCGCTCAAGCCCAACCTTATGCCGTTGGCGGCGGGGATCCGAGCGATCCCAAGGTCATGGACGCGTCACGGGTGCTCGTGGTGCCTTGAAAGAGCGGTCGGGCCATCCTTGGGGCCGGCGTGTCAAAACCGGCCGCACCATAAAAAAAGGGCAGGTGCCGAGGCACCTGCCCTTTTTCATGAACCGAAGAAATTACTTCTTGGCTTCTTCTTTCTTCATTTCCTTCTTGGGAGCGCTGGCGGCCGGCTTGGCCTTCTTGGCGGCGCTGGCGGCGGGCTTGGCGGCGTCGGCCTTGGCGGGGGCAGCACCAGCGTGCGAAGCGGCTTGGGCGCCAGCAACAGCGAAGGCGGAAAGGATCAGGGCGGTCAGGAACTTGTTCATGTCAATTTCTCGGTATGGGATGGATAGTGAATGCACTGCTCGGGACTGGCTGCCGCGGGTTAACCCTTGGAAAAACTGTCGTCAAGCCGCTGGAACTTGGCTGCACGGGGGTGCAACGCACTTTCTGGCTTGTGGTCAACGTGTCATCTTTCAATCGGTTGACAAAGCCCCGCATCCGACTCGGGGTTAGGGTGCGTACAGCGCAGGCTAGGATCGCCGCGGTGAATTCCATTCCATTTTCATTTCGTTTCGTCTGCTGGGTGCTGGCCACGTTTGGGTTGCTGCTTTCCGTCGCCCAGGCTGCCCCCTTCACACCGCAGACCGACACCCAGGTGCTGGAACGTGTGCCCGCACGCCGAACCGACCCCGCGGCGCGCGAGATGCAGGCCCTGCGCCAAGCCTGGCGAGACCAGCCGCAAAACCTGCAGGCGGCCACCGCCCTGGCCTGGCGCTACCAGCTTGAGGTGGCCGCCACGGGTGACCCGCGCTACATCGGCTACATCCAGGCGGCCCTGCAGCCTTGGTGGGCGCTGCCCAACCCACCCGCCGAAGTCCGCGTCTTGCGCGCCGTCGTCTTGCAGTTTGACCACCAGTTCGCGCCGGCACTGCTGGACCTGGCCGCTGTCCTGGAGGCTCAACCCGGTCATCGCCAGGCTTTGGCCTGGCAACTGGCCATTCAAATGGTGCAGGCCCACTACCCGGCAGCAAAGGTCACCTGCGAGCGGCTGGCAGCGCTTACCTCTGTGCTGGTCGGCTCGGCCTGTCGGGCGCAGGTTCAGGCCATGACCGGACAAGCCCAAACCGCTGCCCAAACGCTGCGATCCGCGCTCAACCTGCCGGGCCCGGCAGATGCTGGCGAAAGACTCTGGAGCTTGACGCGTTTGGCAGAGATCGAAGCCCACCGCGGTGACAAGCCGGCGGCCCAAGCGGCGTTTGAGCAGGCCCTGGCGCTGGGCCAGGAGGATGTCTACCTGCAGGCTGCCTACGCCGACTTTTTGCTCGATCAAGGGCGCGCGGCTGACGTGGTGGCGCGGCTCAAGGACCGGGCGCGCGCCGACGTGTTGCTGTTGCGGCTGGCCTTGGCCGCCAAGGCTGCCGGCGATGCCCGGTCCGCCGAGACCGGCCGCGAGCTGCAGGCGCGCTTTGACGCTGCCCGCTTGCGCGGCGACACCAGCCACCGCAAGGAGGAGTCGCGCTACGCCTTGGCCCTGCAAGGCGACGTGCCGCGTGCCTTGAAGCTGGCCCGCGAAAACTGGGCTGAACAACGCGAAGCCGCCGACGCCCGGACACTGCTCGAAGCGGCACTGGCGGCGCGTGACCGAGCCGCAGCACAGCCAGTCTTTCAGTGGCTCAGTGAGAGCGGGTTTGACAGCGTGCTGCTCAAGCCCTGGGTTGATCAGCTGAAGGCGCTGCCATGACCGCCGCCGCGCCGCAGGGCAAGGGGCGGGCGGTTGTGGGCCGCTGTTTGATAGCAGCAGTGCTGTGTGTGTGGACCAGCCTGAGCAGCGCCCACAAGCCCTCGGACAGCTACCTGACCCTCAAAACCAACGGCGCCGCCGTCAACGGCCATTGGGACATTGCACTGCGCGACCTGGACTTCGCAATCGGGCTGGACGCCGACGGCGACGGCAACATCACCTGGGGCGAAGTGCGTGCTCGCCACGCTGATATCGCTGCCTATGCTTCAGCACGCTTGGCCTTGCGGCTGGGCGGGCAAGGCTGCGCGCTGACCGTCGGCACGCAGCAGGTGGACACCCACACCGACGGCGCCTACGCGGTTTTGCCGCTGACCGCGGTCTGCCCACCCGCCGCTGCCAACGGCGCCTTGCAGGTGGAGTACCGGCTGTTTGCCGACCTGGACCCGCAGCATCGCGGGCTGCTGAACCTGCAAAGCCCGCAAGGCACTCGTACGGCTGTGCTCGGCCCGCAAGCCAGCGTCCAGCAGTTTTCCATGGATGCCGCACAGAGTGGGGCAGGTTGGCGCGCCTTTGTGGACTATGTGCGTGAAGGGGTTTGGCACATCTGGATCGGCTTTGACCACATCCTCTTCCTGCTCTCGCTGCTGTTGCCGGCGGTCGGCTTTTGGGCGCACCGGAAGTGGCAGCCCGTCGAGCGGCTCGCGCAGGCGGGTTGGGACGTGTTGCGCATCGTCACGGCCTTCACCGTGGCCCATTCCATCACCTTGACGCTGGCCACGCTGGGCTGGGTGTCGCTGCCGTCCAGGCTGGTGGAATCGGCCATCGCCGCTTCGGTGGTGCTGGCTGCGCTGAACAACGTATGGCCGCTGTTCCAGGCCAAACGGTGGTGGGTGGCCTTTGGGTTTGGCCTGGTGCACGGCTTCGGTTTTGCCAGCGTGTTGGCCGACCTGGGGTTGCCGCAAGAGGTGCTGGCGCTGGCGCTGGTGGGTTTCAACGTCGGCGTGGAGTTGGGCCAGCTGGCCATCGTGGCGGTGTTCCTGCCGCTGGCTTATCTGCTGCGCCGCAGCCTGTTCTACCGCCGCTGGCTGTTGGTGGGCGGCTCGCTGCTCATTGCACTGTTGGCGGCCGTGTGGCTGGTGGAGCGCGCCTTCGACCTGCAGCTGCTGTCGAGCTGAGCCCGTTTGGCCGTGCCTTGACCCCCCTGGGCGCGGCTCTGTCCGGCAAGTCGGGCCAGCCCACCTTGCCAGCCGACAGCGTTACCACCCCCCGTAACGGCGCCATAACGGTGCCCTGCATACAACTGCGTCATGGCAACCCCAAAGGGGGCCATCACCAGAGTGCATCCATACAGGGGAGTCCATCACATGTTTGCCCACAAAAATCACCGCCTTGACTTTGCCGATACCTGTGCCGTCAGCCTGGAGACCGTGCTCACGCTGGCCGGTTATGGCCCCAACGAAGGCCCCAACGAAGGCCGCGACGCCAGCGAGCAGCTGGCCCAGGCCGACGCCGCCGACAGCCAGTTGCTGCGCACCGTGATGTGCGCCGCCGTGGCCACGCTGGTGCTGGCGTTGGTCAGCAGCATGGCCTGAGACACCAGACCGCCAGAGCGTCCGACCTGCCGACCGCCCGAGCCGAAGGTCAGACGCCGCTGTGACGAGTTGCCCACTCGCCCGGCTCCGCTTGGTGGGCCCCAGCGGGCACAACCCGTCGGGCTTGAAGCCCGTGGTTCCGCCCGGCCGGGCATCCTGAATTCGGCGGGCAGGCGCTTCAGGGCCGCTGCCGGCGCGCCCCGTTTGACGGACCGTCG
Organism: Rubrivivax sp.; assembly: GCA_043774975.1. Classification (GTDB taxonomy): domain Bacteria; phylum Pseudomonadota; class Gammaproteobacteria; order Burkholderiales; family Burkholderiaceae_C; genus Rubrivivax. The sequence continues at coordinate 1,616 of JAYVSX010000228.1, read as the reverse complement.
TCGCACCTTGCAGCCTGTCGGTCCGCGGGCGGGCCGTATCGCGGCGCTCTGGCTCTAGCGGTTGGCCTGCGTACAGTCCACCCCAATCGCTCCTACGCCTGCTTCCATGACCGCCCCCGTTTCCCCAGCCCAACCGTGGCATGACCGCTGGCAGCGCTTTTCCGCTGCCGGGCTGAAGTTCTTTCACGCCTATGCCAACTGGCTGCTCAGCATCAGCTGGCGGCGTTTCATCGTGTTGGCGACGGCGTTGCTGATCGTGGTGGGGATCTTGCATGACCTGCCGCCGTTTACCTGGACGGTGACCGAGCACTTTGGAGGCAGCAACGACCGGCACGACAGCAAACCAGGCAAGTCGAGCAAGCCTGCCAAACCTGCACCTGCGGCACCTGCGGCACCCACTGCCGATCCGGCGCCCGAACGCGCGGCTTCAGCGGCCCAAGGCGCAGCCCAAAGCGCGGCTCAAAACGCAGCCAGTCAAGCGCGGCGCGCGTTGGATGCGGCCGCCTCGGCGGCGGCCCGGGGCATCCGCATGACCTTGCCGCGTGGTGTGGTCAGTGAGGCCGAAATCAAGGCCATGGTGGAAGAAGCCCGGCGCGACTTTGAAACAGCCATTCGCGATTCGAAAGAGGCCGCTGAACAAGCCGCCCGCGACGCGGCCGAGGCCCAACGCGACGCCGCCGAGGCGCAGCGTGAAGCTGTACAAGCCCAGCGTGAAGCTGAGCAAGCCCTGCGCAGCCTGACCCGTGCCGAAGAACGCCAGAGCCGCCGTTCCAGCCGAACCACGCGCTTTGGCATTGGCGACTTCCTGATGCAGTTTGCCTTCTTGTGGGTGGTGGCTTCGGCCATCATCAAGTTCACCTACAAGGGGCAGAAGCAGGCCGAGGTCAAGGCTGCGCAGGCCACCGAGACGGCCGAAGCCGAATCGCTCAAGCGCCAGGTCGTCGAGGCCCGCATGGCCGCCATGCAGGCGCAGGTGGAGCCGCACTTCCTGTTCAACACCTTGGCCAGCATCGACCACCTGATCGAGACCGACCCGGCCCGGGCCAGCGTGATGCAGAAGAACCTGATCGCGCTGCTGCGCGCCAGCATGCCCACCATGCGTGAGGCCAGTGGCAACGGCGCCGGCGGTGCGCGCGACCTGGGGCGCGAAATGGCGGTGATCCGGCCCTACCTCGAAATCCTGAAGGTGCGCATGGAGGAGCGGCTGAGCACACAAATCGCGGTGACCGACGGCCTGCTGTCGGCCGAGTTCCCGCCGATGATGATTCAGACGTTGGTGGAAAACGCCATCAAACATGGCCTGGAGCCCAAGCCCGAAGGTGGCCACCTGCGCGTGGCGGCCGAAATCGTGCACGGCAAATTGCAAGTCACGGTGGCCGACACCGGGCTGGGCTTTGGCAAGGCCGCCACCGCCGGGACCGGCGTCGGGCTGGCCAACATCCGTGAGCGCTTGCAAATGCTCTATGGGCCCAAGGCCAGCCTGACGGTCACCGAGAACCAGCCCAGCGGCACCGTGGTGACGGTCACCGTGCCCTACCGCTCCACCGAGTACAACGCCTGATGACAGCCGACGACATCCACGCCTTTGGCTCGCCGCCCGCGGTGGCCCCTGCAGC
>JAYVSX010000227.1:0-3550 GCA_043774975.1 Rubrivivax sp. | reverse complement strand
ACCGCGGTAGCGCCGGACGCCAGCATGGTGGACAAACGCGCCGCCAGCTTGCCCATCGCCTTTGCTGACGATGTGGTGCACCAAAGCACCAGCAGCGTGATCACGGTGGCTTCTGGCGCTGGTCTGCGCATCCACGCCACGGGCGGCGGATCTGTTCAGTTGCAGAACGCAGCCAACAGTGTGGCCGGGTTGCTGGCCGTGATCAGCGGTTCGCCAACAGCGCCCTGGAGCGTCGAGCCTACCAGTGCTTCCTTTGCGGGCCTGCCGGCGCAAACGTACACCCTGCAAAGCCGGGTCCGTCTGGCTGGCACCGGCTTGAACATCGGGGGCGGGCAGTTGGCCACCGGCACGGCTGGAGAAGCGGGCATCCTGGCCGACGTGATCCACATCCGTGCCGACAAGCTGAGCACTGTTGGCGTGGGCAGCACCTTGGTTGCGCGGCTGCCTTTTGACAGCACCATCGGCACCAGCACCTCCTTGCCCGCGCTGACGCTGGATCTCACACCTCAGTCCTACAACCTGAGCTTTCCGTTTGGCGGCACCGGCGATGGCGCGCTGCGCGTGAAGGTCGGCAGCAAAGCCTGGGGCAACCGGACTTTGCCACTCGATGCGGGTTACGTCACGGCGTTGCCACGCACTGGCGCGCGCGGGTCCACGGCGGTCTTGCTCAGTGGTCCACCGGTGGTGCTCAACGGCTATCGATTCTTCTTTGACGGCGCTGGAAGCCAGACTGAGATTCCCGTGCTTTACAACGGTGTCCTGCCCACCACGCCCCAGGTGGAAAACTCCATTTCAGCCACGGTGGCGGTCTCGGAAAACGCGCGCAAGGACCGCTTTGACGAATCGGTACGCACAGAAAACGTCACCGTTCGCCTGCGCAAAGGTGTCATCGCAGAGGTCGGGCCGGCGCCATCCGCGACCCAAGGCTCGCAGGGCATATTGCCACCCCCGAACTGCGCTCCAGAGTCCGACAAGTTGAGCTGCGCACGGCAAGCGAAGTGAAACCAAAGGTCCAGGCCCACGCATGAAATCACCCCTCGAAAGGCTCCTTCGCGCCCCATCTGCGCAAGGTCGGCCTGCTGCTTTGCGTTTGCAGCGGCGCACGTTGCTGCAATGGTGCAGTGCCTTTACCGCGTTGCTCGGTGGCGGAGTGGTTTGGCCACAAACCATGGCCCCGCCAACTGCAACGGGTGCAGGCCAGGCAGAACCGCCTCGCCTGGCCCTGTTGATTGGCAACCGTGACTACCCGGGTGGTGACGACCTTCCGCCGATTCACAAAAATGTCAAAGACCTGCGTGCAGCCTTGGAGCAACGCGGTTTTTCGGTCACTCAGGGCCTGGACCTGGATTTGTCACAAGCGCGCGTAGCCCTGAACCGCTTTGTTGACTTGGTGCGAGCTGCGCCACCCGAGGCTACCGTCTTCTTTTACTTCTCGGGCCACGGTGCCCAGGTCGACGCCGAGAACCTGCTGGTGTCGGCGAACCTGAGCCCCAAAACCAGACAGGACAACCTGATTCGCGGCAGCCTGCGGTTAAGCCAGGACGTGGTGGGCCAGTTGCCCCAGCGACCACGCGGCCTGACCATGGTAGTGGTGGACGCCTGTCGCACGTCGTTGCGGGAAGTTGCAGCGGGCGAAGGTCTCAACCAAGTCGAGGCGCCACCCGGTTGCCTTATTGCATTTGCCACCGGTGCGGGCACGCCCGCCATCGCCCCGGCCGACGACACACGCAACACCTTCTACACAGGCTCGCTGGTGAAGCTGCTGGGCACATCCTCGGACGAGATCACGTTTTCCGACCTTTTCAAGCTGGTCAAGTACGACGTGCAAAACACCATGCTCAATCACCCCGTGCCCTTGCTACGCCAGTTTGCGCAGTACCCCTTCATTGCCGAGAACACGCAGATCATTCGTCGACTGGCGCCACAGATGTTGGCTGCTGGCCGGGACACTGATCCATCGGCCGCACCGGCTCGGTTTTCCAGCCGGACCGAGGCCGTTGACTGGGAGCAACTGGAGGGAGTTGTTTGGCCTACCGATGTGGCCCGTTTGGCAGAGGACTACCTGCGCAACCACCCGGGCAGCCGTTTGGAGGCCAGTGCGCAGGTTGCCCGAGAAGGCGCGCGCCAGGCGGCTCAGATACTGGGTCGCAAGGAGGTGCGCCTGTTCCGCAGCGCCTTTGACATCAGCGCCCAGACCAGCCCGGTGCAGAAGGCCGATCTGGTCAAAGCCGGACGTGGCGACAAAGACGCTGCAGCCCGTTTGGCACGCAGCTATGGGCGCGATTCCGGACGCTGGGACAACGGGCGCTTTGAGGGTTGGTTGCAGTTTGCCGCTGCGTTGGGCAACGGGATTGCGGCCTATGAACTGGCCCTGCACTACCGACGGGTCGAGCAGCCCTTGTTGGCAGCACAGTATGAGTCGCGAGCCCGCGAATTGGGTTACACGCCGCCACCTTCACTGGACAATACCCGCAAGTGATCAAATGGCGTCTTGCGCCAGCGCCATCTGCCGGTCAACCATTTGATGGAAACGGACGTCCCGTTGGGGCTTGACGCTGGGTGAGCCCAGCCATGCAAAAGGCCAAACAAAAGGCCCGCGCTTGGCGGGCCTCTTTGCAGCTCACTGGCGGCCGCCTGAAATCAGCGTCTTACTCGGCCTTGTCGGCTGGAGCGACTTCAGCCTCGGCTTCAGGGCGGTCCACAAGTTCAACAAACGCCATGGGCGCGTTGTCGCCCACTCGGAAGCCCATCTTCAGGATGCGGGTGTAGCCACCCGGACGAGCCTGATACCGTGGGCCCAACACGTTGAACAGCTTGGCCACCACATCGCGGTCACGCGTGCGGTTGAAAGCCAGGCGGCGATTCGCCAGGGTGGGGGTCTTGCCCAGGGTGATCAAGGGTTCAACCACAGCCCGCAGCTCTTTGGCCTTGGGCAGCGTCGTCTTGATCGCCTCGTGCATGATCATCGAGTTGCCCATGTTCCTCAGCATCGCCAGGCGGTGTGAGGTGGTGCGGTTCAGTTTGCGGGGACCGTTACGGTGGCGCATGGTGCGTTCCTGTCTTTATTGAACCCTGGCCGGATCAGGTACCAGGGGTTGCACGTGTGCTTCTCTTACCCAAGGAAAGCCGGAAGTCCGGTTTCTCTGGGCCAACAGCGTTGCCCGCGAAAGGGCGCAGCCGTTGGCCACGGTGAGTGGTTCGATCAGCGCTTGTCCAGGCCCTGCGGGGGCCAGTTTTCCAGCCGTGCACCGAGCGTGAGCCCGCGCGACGCCAGCACTTCCTTGATTTCGTTCAAGCTCTTGCGACCCAGATTCGGGGTCTTGAGCAGTTCGGTTTCGGTGCGCTGAATCAGGTCGCCGATGTAGTAGATGTTCTCGGCCTTCAGACAGTTGGCCGAACGCACCGTCAGCTCCAACTCGTCCACCGGGCGCAACAAAATCGGGTCGAACGGTGTCGGGCGCGAAGTTGTGGTGATGCCGGTCCCGTAAGACGGCGTCGGGTCGATCTGGGCAAAGAAAGCCAGCTGTTCAACCAGGATGCGGGCGCTTTG
>JAYVSX010000226.1:0-6972 GCA_043774975.1 Rubrivivax sp. | reverse complement strand
CTTGCGCGCGTGGCCCGGGTGCACACGGTCGTCGCGGGTGCTGGTGACGAACAGCACCTTGGGCAGCTTGTGGCCCGGTTTGACGTTCTGGTAAGGGCTGTAGCGCGAGATGAAGGCCCAGTCTTCGGGCTTGTCGGGGTTGCCGTACTCAGCCATCCAGCTGGCGCCAGCCAAGAGCCGGTGGTAGCGCAGCATGTCCAGCAAGGGCACCTGGCACACCACGGCGTTGAAGAGCTCGGGGCGCTGCAGCATCACCGCGCCCACCAGCAGGCCGCCATTGCTGCCGCCCTCGATGCCCAAGTGGGCCGGGCTGGTGACCTTGGCGGTGATCAGGCCTTGCGCCACCGCGGCCAGGTCGTCGCAGCTTTTTTGTTTGTGCTGCAGCAAGGCCGCCTGGTGCCAACCCGGGCCGTACTCACCGCCGCCGCGGATGTTGGCTACCACGAACACGCCGCCCTGGCCGGTCCAGGCGCGCCCGATGCTGCCCGAGTACCAGGGCGTCATCGACACTTCAAAGCCGCCGTAACCGTAGAGCAGGGTCGGGTTCTTGCCGTCGGCCTTGGCATCCTTGGGCCAGAGCACGAAGTAGGGCACCTTGGTGCCGTCGGCACTGCTGGCAAAGCGCTGTTCGGCGCGCATGCCGGTGGCGTTGAAAAACGCCGGGCGTGACTTCAGCACCTGGTGCGGGTCGCTGCCAACCTGGCCCAGCATCAACGCGTCGGGTTTGAAAAAGTCGCTGGCGTTGAGCAGATAGGCCTCGCCCAAGGGGTCGGCGCTCAACAAGGGGTCGTGCAACGCCGACGCCGACAACTTGCCCGGGAAGGGCGCCTTGACGTCGCGCTGCAGCCACCCTTGGGGCCCCGGTGTCCATTCCTGCAGACGGCTGGCCACGTTGTCCAGCACGTTGACCAACACCGTGCTGCGGGTGGCAGTCCAACCGTCCAGCGACCGCGTCGCGCTGGGCGTGAACAGCGCTGTGAGCTTGCGCTCGCCCTTGAGGTAGGCAGCTGCATCGGCCACCAGCAGCGAACCTCTGGGCCAAGTGGTGCCGGCCACAGCCCAGTCGCTGCGCAGGTCGATCAGCAAACGATCGCGCCAGAAGGTCAACTGCGCGTCCAGGGGCTTGTCCAGCAGCTGCTGTTGGCCGCCCGGATTGCCGCCCAACAGCAAAAACTGCTGGGTGTTGTAGAAGTCGATGCTGCGGCCGAACTGGACGCGCTCGAAACCAGGGGTGCGGTCGACCGTGACAAAGGCCGCCACGTCCTTGACCTGGGCTTCATACACGGTGCTGGCGTCGGCCAGTTTCTGGCTGCGGCGCCAGGCCTTGATCAGGCGCGGGTAGCCAGAGTCGGTCAGCGTGCCAGGGCCGAAGTCGCTGCCAATGAAGACCGTGTCCGCGTCGCGCCATTCCACGCTGGTCTTGGCTTCTGCGACCGTGAAGCCGCCCTCGACAAAACGCTTGTCCACGGTGTCGAATTCGCGCACCACCACGGCGTCGGCACCGCCGCGCGACAGCTGCAACAAACAGCGGCGGTAGCTGGGCCCCAGGCAGGTGGCGCCCGACCAGACCCAGTTCTCGCCTTCGGCCTTGGCCAGCGCGTCCAGGTCGATCACCGTTTCCCAGGCGGGCTGCGGCTTGCGAAACTCGGCCAGGCTGGCGCGGCGCCACAGGCCGCGTGGGTTTTGGGCGTCGCGCCACAGGTTGTAGAAAGCCGCGCCCTGGCGTGAGACGTAGGGAATCTGCTCCTTGGAGTCCAGCACCTCGCGGATGGCTTGTTTGCGGGCTTCGAAGCCTGGGCGGGCCTGCAGCAGCGCTTCGGTCTTGGCATTGCGTTCGCGCACCCAGGTCAGCGCGCGCGGGCTGTCGACTTCTTCCAGCCACAGGTAAGGGTCGTCTGGCGGGGGGCTGACGGCGGGCGCAAGGGTCTGGGACATGGCAAGCGTTCAGCAGCAGGTGCTGGCCAGCAAAAGAGTGATGGGGATCAGGCTTCTGATGCTCAGAGGCTTCATGACTTGGCGGCCTTCAGGCATTGCGGCTGCAGTTCAATGCTTTGTCGCCCGTCGCTGACCCAGATCTGCCCGTCCTGGATGGTGAACTGCAGCTGCATGGAGCGCTGCGCCAGGCCGGTGAGGGCCTGGCTTTGCTCGGCCGGCAACTGCCACACAGCCAAGTTGGACAAGCGCACCAGCTTGTTCTGGATGGCCGCCCACCACACAGCGGTTGACACTGCATAGGTGTAAAGCGTGACCCGGCGCGCTCGGCCGCAGGCCTTGCTCAGGCGCCGGTCGTCGGGCAGGCCGACTTCCATCCAATGCATCAGCTGGCCGGTCAGGTCGTGTTGCCACAGGTCGGGCTCGTCGCTGTCGGCCAGGCCGCGCGCAAACAGCAGGGCGCCGTCGTCGTTGTTGGCGGGGGCCTGCAAGGCAAAAGCCAGCAGCCGCATCATCAGGCGTTGTTCGGTTTCAGACGGGTGCAGCGCCAAGGTTAGCGCGTGGTCGGCATAAACGCCGCGGTCCATGTCGGCAATCTGCAGCGAAGCCTTGTAGATGGTGGCTTTGATGGCCATCAGGCGGCTGCCCGAGTGCTAGGAGCGTGGGCGGCAGAAGTCGTCGAAGCGAAACGGACGAAAACCGAGTACCGCTTGGTAGCACCGACAAGCCCAGGGTGGTTCCCCTGGGCGAAGGCGGTGATACCGAGCGGTGCCGGTTTCTCGCCCGTTGCAGCCGACGAGCTTCTGCCGCCCACGCTCCTAGGGGCCGACAGGCTGTGGAAGATGGCGCAAGCAGTCATGGGTTTGGAAGCTGGGGTAACGAGGCCCGGCACTGTGCCACAGGTGTTGGATGGGCTGGGCCGGCCCCTTGGAGCCCGGGCGAGGGTGGCATCATTCGCTCTCTGCCGGCCCGACCGGCATGCCCACGTTTGAGGACCAAGATGAAGGTAACCCCCCTGCTGATCGCCCTGGCTTGCTGCGCGCTGCTGCCGCAGGCCCTGGCCCAGACCACGCCCGCCAAACCGGCGGCCAAACCAGCTGCCGCTGCACCGGCAGCCGCCAAGGCGCCCGAAGACAAGACCTTGGCCTTGGGCGGTGGTACGGCAGCAGGCAAGGGCGGGCCCTTGATGACGCGCGACGAGTTGCGTGTGTGCCTGAAGGACGAAGAAACGGTTCGCACCCGCATGGCCGACCACGACGCGCTGCGCGCGCCGCTGGACCAGGAAAAGAAGGACATCACCACCGCCCAGGCCGATTTGCGGCTGGAGCGTGAACCCATCGACGCGCTGAAGGTCCGGGCCGACGACTTCGCCGCCAAGCTCAAGGACTACAGCGCCCGCGTGCAGAGCTGGAACGACCGCATGAAGCTGCACAACGAAGACCCCAAGCCCAGTGGCGCAGCTTTCGAAGGCAAGAAGTTGGGGTTGAACAAAGAACGCGAAGACATCGAAAAGGAACGCGTGGCCCTGGAGGCTGAAAGGGCCGCCATTTCGGCCGCGGCCAGTGGTGACAGCGTGCGCGCCTACAACGCCAAGGCGGTGGCTTTGGACGCTCGGGTGACTTCCTGGAACCAGCGCAACAACAAGTGGAACGACGCCATTGCGGCGTTGGATACGGAACGCAAGGCCTGGCTGGCAGCCTGCGCCGACCGGCGCTACCGCGAGGACGACGAACTCGTCATTCGGCGCGGCAAATGAGCACCGAAGCCGCCGCGGTGGATGACCTGTCACTCACCCTCAACCCCCTGCTGACCCCCTGGCAGACGCCCTTTGGCCTGCCACCTTATGGGCAGTTTGAAGCGCAGCACTTTGAGCCCGCGCTGCGCCAGGCGATGGCCCAGCACCGGGCCGAACTGGCGGCGTTGACCGCACAGGTGGCCGCGCCCGATTTCGACAACACGGTGGCCGCGCTTGATCGCTGCGGCAGCCTGTTGGACCGGGTGATGGCGGTGTTCTACGGCTTGACCGCGTCGGCCACCAACCCAGCCTTGCAAGCGGTGCAGCGCACCATGGCCGCGCCCGTGGCGGCCCACTTCAGTGCCGTGTACACCGATCACCTGTTGTTCCAGCGCGTACATGAACTTCACCAGCGGCGCGGCGATTTGGCCCTGGCGCCGGAAGAGCTGCGCATGCTCGAGCGCCAGCACCTGGACTTTGTGCGCGCTGGCGCGCAACTGGCGGCTGCAGATCGGCAGCGTCATTCCCAGATCATGGAAGCCCAAGCCCAGCTGATGACCCGGTTTGCGCAAAACGTGCTGTTTGACGAGTCGAGCTGGAAGTTGGAGTTGCAGGGCGAAGCCGATCTGGCCGGATTGCCCGACTTCGTGCGGGCATCGGCGCAGCAAGCGGCTGCCGATCGGGGCTTGTCGGGCCACGTCATCACCTTGTCGCGTTCACTGGTGGTGCCTTTCCTGACCTTTTCGGAACGCGCCGATTTGCGCCAGCGAGCCTGGGCCGCCTGGGTTGGCCGGGGTGAGAACCCGGGTGAGCATGACAACCGCGAGGTGGCGCGCGAGCTGTTGCGCCTGCGCCGCGAACAGGCCGCGCTGATGGGCCACAGCTGTTTTGCCGATCACGCCTTGGCCGACACCATGGCGCAGTCGCGCCAGGCGGTGCAGGCATTGCTGGGCGAGGTCTGGCCAAGGGCACTGAGGGCCGTGGCGGCTGAACAGCGATTGTTGGAAGAGCTGCGCCAGGCCCATGGCGCCGGCGCGGGCCCCATCGAACCCTGGGACTGGCGCTACTGGGCTGAGAAGGTGCGCCGCGAGCGGTTTGCCATCGACGACGCCGAGGTCAAGCCCTATTTCGAGTTGCAACGGGTGGTTGAAGCCGCGTTTGACTGCGCTGGCCGCCTGTTTGGCCTGCAGTTCACAGCGCGCAACGATCTGCCTGCCTACCACCCCGACGTGCGTGCTTATGAAGTGCGTGATGCGCAAGGCTCGCCGGTGGGCATCTTCATGCAGGACAACTTTGCCCGTCCCAACAAGCGCAGCGGGGCCTGGATGAGTGCACTGCGTTGGCAAAGCCGCAATGGCTTGGCCGGTCAGGCGCCCGAACTGCCGGTGATCTTCAACAACAACAACTTTGCCAAAGGCGCAGCCGGTGAGCCAACGCTGCTGTCGCTGGACGACGCCCGCACGCTGTTCCACGAGTTTGGCCATGCCTTGCACGGCCTGTTGTCCAACGTGACCTTCAAGCGCCTGTCGGGCACCCAGGTGCTGCGTGACTTTGTCGAGCTGCCATCTCAGATCTTCGAGCACTGGATCACCGAGCCCGAAGTCCTGCAGCGTCACGCACGCCACTGGCAGACCGGCGAGCCGATTCCGCTGGACCTGATGCAGCGCATGCAGCGTGCGCGCCAGTTCAACCAAGGCTATGAGACCGTTCGCTACACCGCCAGCGCCATGGTGGACATGGCGGTGCATTCACTCAGCGACAGCGAGCCACCCACCGACCTGTGTGCCTTTGAAGCCGACTTTCTAAGCGCCCACGGTCTGCCGCACGGGGTGGGGCTGAACCACCGCCTGGTGCACTTCCAGCATCTGTTTGCCAGCTCGGGTTACGCCGCCGGTTATTACGTTTACCTGTGGGCCGAAGTGCTGGACGCCGACGGCTACGACGCCTTTGTCGAAGCCGGCAGCCCGTTTGATGCGCAGGTGGCTCAGCGCCTCTTGAAGCACATCTACAGTTCGGGCAACACGGTAGAGCCCGGCCTGGCCTACCAACAGTTCCGCGGCCGCCCGGCCAGCGTGCAGCCGCTGCTGCGCAAACGAGGGCTTTTGCAAGCCGAGCCTGCCTGAGCCACAGCGTGCGGACTCAGGACACCGGCGACTCGCCGAACAGGTCGTCCAGTGAGGCCATGAAAGCCTTGAAGTCGAGTGGTTTGGTCCAGTAGTCCGACACGCCGGCTTCCAACGCCCGACTGATGTCTTCGGGCATGGCATTGGCCGACAACGCGATGCAAGGAATGGCTGCGGTAGATGGCACGGCGCGCAACTGGCGCAAGACCTCGTAGCCGTCGAAGTCGGGCAACTGCATGTCCAGCAAAATCAGATCGGGCTTCAAGGCCTGAGCCTGGGCCACGCCGGCGGCGCCATCCACGGCCACGTGCAACGCCAGGTCGCTGCGCCTGGCCATCAGCTCGCCAATGATGAGCGCGTTGACATGGTTGTCTTCGATGTAGAGCACACGCCGCTGCTGCATTGCGGACGTTTTCGGCGCGGGCGGCGCCGTGGGGACATGGGCCTTGGCCCGTTCTTTCGCCGGAGTTGCCGTTGTGGCCAAGGGCAGGTTGACTTCGAATGTGGTGCCCACGCCCTCTTGGCTTCGAGCGTCGATGGACCCGTTCATGCGTTGAACCAGGGCCTTGACGATGGCCAGGCCAATGCCGCTGCCTTCAATGCCCGCTGCTTCCGCGCCCAAGCGGTTGAAGGGCTCGAAAAGGTGGCGCAACTGCAGCGCAGAAAGGCCCCGCCCGGTGTCCGTCACCCGCAGCAGCGCGCGGTCGCCCAACGGGTGGGCTTCGATGCGCACCGTGCCCTGGGCGCGGTTGTACTTGATGGCGTTGGACAAGAGGTTGAGCAGCACCTGGCGCAGCCGGATCTCGTCAGCCTGCACGGACAAGGACAGCGCCCCGCACTCGATGCGCACTGGGCTGGAGTCCAACAGCGGGCTCAGCATGTGCAGGGCTTGCTGCACGGCGCTGTGCAGGTCGACGCGTTGTTTGTCCACCCGCACCTCACCGCCTTCCAGGCCAGCCAGGTCCAGCACGTCGTTGATCAAGGTCAGCAGGTGCTGGCCGGCGGACCGGATGTGGTCCGCGCGTCGCCGGCGCGAAGCGGCAACGCTGTCTTGGCCGCGTTCGTCGTCGAGCATCAGCTGTGCAAACCCCTGTGAACGGCTGTCAGGACGCGCTGTTTTTTGGCTGTGAGGGCGTGGTTTTCGTTTTTGGGCTGTGAGGATCGCGCCTGCTGCGTTCGTGG
>JAYVSX010000225.1:0-3312 GCA_043774975.1 Rubrivivax sp. | reverse complement strand
ATCTTGGCTCCGCCGCCTTGGCGTGCGGCGCTGCGCTTTTGTTCCAGCTGTTCGATGATGTCGTGCATGTTTTCTTTCTCCTCGTTCAATCCATCAGGTCCAACAGGCGCCGGGCAGCGACCGACGCGGCCAGCTGCCCCTGCCGCACCTGGGCGGTCCATTCGGGCAAGGCTGCTGCCACCCGCGCGTGCTGCTTGAAGCGCTGGCGCAGGCCGGCTTCAATGCGTTCCCACATCCAGGCTTGGTCCTGCGCGCGCCGACGCTGTTCAAAAAGCCCCGCGCTTTGTTGCTGCTGACGAAATTGCTTCACCAGGGCCCAGAACTCGCTGAGCCCGTTGCCTTTGAGCGCACTGAGCTGCATCACCGACGTTTGCGCGTGCGTGTGGGGCCCCAAAAAGCGCATCGCGCTGGTGATCTGGGCGCGCGCTCGGGTGGCCGCCGCTTCGTCCAGGTCGGCCTTGTTGATGACCACCAGGTCGGCCAGTTCCATCACGCCCTTCTTGATGGCCTGCAGGTCGTCCCCGGCGTTGGGCAGTTGCAGCAGCACAAACATGTCGGTCATACCGGCGACTGCGGTTTCGCTCTGGCCCACGCCCACCGTTTCGACGATCACCACGTCGTAGCCTGCCGCTTCGCAGATCAGCATCGATTCGCGCGTTTTTTCGGCCACACCACCCAGTGTGCCGCTGGCCGGGCTGGGGCGGATGTAGGCGCGATCTTGCACCGACAGCTGTTCCATGCGCGTCTTGTCGCCCAGGATGCTGCCGCCGCTGAGGCTGCTGCTGGGGTCGACGGCCAGCACGGCCACCCGCAGGCCCTGCGCGATGAGAAAGAGCCCCAGCACTTCGATGAAGGTGCTCTTGCCCACGCCCGGCACACCGCTGAGGCCGAGCCGAAAGGACTTGCCGGTGTCGGGCAAGACGGCATTGAGCAGCGCATCACCACGCAGCCGATGGTCGGCGCGGGTCGACTCCAGCAAGGTGATGGCCTTGGCCATGGCGCGGCGCTGCGCCGGGCCCGGTGCCGAGCGAATGTGATCGACCAGTGTCTGGTCGCTGGGGTGCAGCGCCGTGGTCATGTCGCGGGCTGGCGCTGCAGCGGCGTCAAACCAGCAAAGCGCTGGGGCGTGCGCCAGGCTGGCGGTTCTTCGCAGGTCGCCCACAGCTCAAGGCCTGCGGTGATCAGCCCGTCTCGAACGCGCACGGTGGACTGCACCAGGAAGACCTGCGGTGGATGGTCCACCCGCACCATCGACAGCACACGGCCGTCTTGCAGCGCGTCCACGCTCAAGAGGTGGAGGGTCCAGCCTTCGGGGTACTCGGCGTTGACTTTGATGACACAGTCGGCGCCCACCAGCCGCTCATGGCTGGCGGGCCAGTCGACGACGGCGTCGGTGTGCAGCAGCTGTCGCGCAGCGGCCCAATCACGGGCCTGGAAGCGCGCCCACAACTGACGGATCACGTCGCCCGGGCTGGCACAGGGCTCACGTCGGTACTCGATGTCAAAGTCGCTGCGGCTGACTTCCTCCAAGCCCTGGCGCAGGTAAAAACGATTCGCAGCGCTGCCCTGCAGGGCCGCCAGCTCCAGCGGCTGTTGGCGCCAGTCGGCCTGCGCGCAAGCCCAGTCCATCACCTGGGCGCCCAGGCCATGGCCCTGGGCCGCGGGTTCGATGTAGAGGTGATCCATGCGCAGCGCGGCAGGCTTGGGCCGCAGCGTGACGCAGCCCACGCGTTCACCTCCCACCACGATGTGCTGCATGTGCTCTGGCAAGAAGCTGCTGGCAAAACGCTCGCGGGCACGTTCAGGGTCAAACCGGCCCAGCGCTTCCAGGCTTGGGCGCATGGCACGCACCCGCAGGGCCAGCAAAGCATCAAAGTCGGCCGCCACCACGGGCTGCAGCAGCAGCAGCGGTGTCTGCAGCTGCGTGGGGGCCTGCACCTGCGCCGGGTGCGGCTGACCGGGAGCCCGCGCCACCATCATCAAGCCTGCGCCGCCTTGATCTGCTCGAGCACGTCTTTGGCGCTGACCGGAATGGGCGTGCCGGGGCCGTAGATGCCCTTGACGCCGGCAGCAAAGAGAAAGTCGTAGTCCTGTTGCGGAATGACGCCGCCCACAAACACGATGATGTCGTGTGCGCCCTGCGCCTTGAGCGACGCGATGATGGCCGGCACCAAGGTCTTGTGCCCGGCTGCCAGCGTGCTGACGCCCACCGCGTGCACGTCGTTTTCGATGGCTTGGCGGGCGCACTCTTCAGGGGTCTGGAACAACGGCCCGATGTCCACATCAAAGCCCAGGTCGGCAAAAGCCGTGGCCACCACCTTGGCGCCGCGGTCGTGTCCGTCCTGGCCCAGCTTGGCGATCATCACCCGCGGGCGGCGGCCTTGTTCAGTGCCGAAGGCGGCGATCTCGGCCTTGAGCTTGTCCCAGCCTTCGGCGCTGTCATAGGCGGCTGCATACACACCGGTCACCTTTTGAATGTCGGCGCGGTGGCGCCCGTAGACCTTTTCAAGCGCATCGCTGACCTCGCCCACCGTGGCGCGGGCGCGCATGGCTTCGATGCTCAGGGCCAGCAGGTTACCGCTGCCACTGGCGGCGGCGGCGGTCAGGGCCTCCAGCGAGGCCTGCACCTGGGCGCTGTGGCGCGTGGCTCGAATCTTTTGCAGCCGCGTGATCTGACCCTCGCGCACCTTGACGTTGTCAACGTCACGGATCTCGATGGCGTCGGCCTTGGCCAGCTTGTATTTGTTGACGCCCACGATGACGTCCTTGCCACTGTCGATGCGGGCCTGCTTTTCAGCGGCGCTGGCTTCGATCTTCAGCTTGGCCCAGCCGCTGTCCACACAGCGTGTCATGCCGCCCAGGGCCTCGACTTCCTCGATGATGGCCCAGGCCTTGTCGGCCATCTCTTGCGTCAGGCTTTCCATCATGTAGCTGCCCGCCCACGGGTCGACCACGCTGGTGATGTGCGTTTCTTCCTGCACGATGAGTTGGGTGTTGCGCGCGATGCGGGCGCTGAACTCGGTGGGCAGCGCAATCGCCTCGTCAAAACTGTTGGTGTGCAGGCTTTGGGTGCCACCAAAGACGGCGGCCATGGCCTCGATGGTGGTGCGCACCACGTTGTTGTAGGGGTCTTGCTCGGTCAGGCTCCAGCCGCTGGTCTGGCAGTGCGTGCGCAGCATCAGGCTCTTGGGTACCTTGGCGTTGAAGCCCTTCATGATGCGGGTCCAGAGCAGCCGCGCGGCGCGCATCTTGGCCACTTCCAGATAGAAGTTCATGCCGATGGCCCAGAAGAAGCTCAGGCGGCCCGCAAAG
>JAYVSX010000224.1:0-12937 GCA_043774975.1 Rubrivivax sp. | reverse complement strand
ACGGAGTAACTCATGTCGTTCATCGCGACCCGCCCAGCAGCGGGAAATCCTGTGTCATCGAAAGCCCTTGGCCAAGCAGCGCGCCCGCCTCATGGCCAGTGGCCACTCGTATTTCTTAACTGCGAACGGTAGCAAAACTACAGAGCCAAAACAAGAGATACACCCACGCATGAAAAATTCGCTTTCGCTCCCAGTCGCCCTTCACCTCTCTTTCGTAGTCAAGCTACAGCCTGGTCGCCGCCCAAGAGCACCCTGAGGGCGAGCGTCGCATCAAGCACAATGGCCGGCGGTGCCAGCAATCTCTCTTTGATCAGCCCACGCCAAGCCCGCCAGGAACCTCCCCATGACGCCATTCGACAGCCCGCGCCTGCTTGCCGACATCGGTGGCACCTACGCCCGCTTCACGATCGAAACCGCGACCGGCCAGTTCCAGCACATGGCGTCCTTGCGCTGCGCCGACCATGCCGACTTCGAAGCCGCCGTCTCCAGCTACCTGACGAGCCTGCCACAAGGGCGCGTGGGTCACATCGAGCACGCCGCGATCGCCATCGCCAACCCGGTAGAAGGCGACGACGTGCGCATGACCAACTACCACTGGAAGTTCAGCATCGAACAGATGCGCCACCGCCTGAGCTTTGAGTCTTTGGTGGTGGTCAACGACTTCACGGCGCTGGCCATGTCACTGCCCCGGCTGTCCCCAGGCCAACGCCGCCAGGTGGGTGGTGGAACCCCGCGCGAAAACAGCGTCTTGGGCGTGTTGGGCGCAGGCACGGGCCTGGGCGTCAGCGGCCTGATCCCCGCCGCCGACGGCTGGGTGGCCTTGGGAACCGAAGGCGGACACACCAGTTTTTCACCACGCGATGACCGCGAAATCGCCATCCTGCGCTATGGCACGCAGCAGTATCCGCACCTGTCGCACGAGCGTTTGCTCTCGGGACCGGGCATAGAACTGATTCACCGCGCGCTGCGTTCTGACGCCGGACTGTCGCCAGAGGCGCTGGCCGCACCTGAAATCACCCGCCGTGCGCTGGCGGGAAGCGACCGCTTTTGCGCCGAAGCGCTCGAGGCCTTTTGCGCCATGTTGGGCACCGCCGCCAGCAACCTGGCGGTGACCTTTGGCGCCATGTCGGGCGTCTACATCGGCGGCGGCATCGTGCCACGCCTGGGCACCTATTTCGACCGTTCACCCTTTCGGGCCCGCTTTGAAGACAAGGGCCGCTTCACGGATTACGTCAAAGGCATCCCCACCTACGTCATCACGGCCGAACACGCCACGTTCACGGGCGTATCGGCCATCCTGGCAGCGCAACTGCGCAGCCTGAAGACCGACCAGGGCTCGGCATTGCTCAGCCAGATTCAACGCTCGCTGGAGAGCTTGTCCCCTGCCGAGCGACGCGTGGCCGACCACGTGCTTGCACGTCCGCGTTCGGCCCTGGGCGACCCCATCGCCGAGATTGCACGCGCGGCTCAGGTCAGCCAGCCCACCGTGATCCGCTTCTGCCGCAGCCTGGGCTGCGAAGGCCTGAGCGACTTCAAACTGCGCTTGGCCTCCGGCCTGTCTGCCACCGTGCCCCTGACGCACACCCAGGTCACCGGCCAGGACAGCATGCTGGAGATCGGCGTCAAGGTGTTGAGCAACACCGCCAGCGCCATTTTGCAGGTGCGCGACCAACTCAACCGCGACGGCCTGGCGCGCGCCATCGATCTGCTGGCCGCGGCCGAGCGCATCGACTTCTTTGCCGTCGGCCACTACCGCGTGGTGGCCGACGACGCGCAGTTCAAGTTCCTACGCTTTGGTGTGCCCAGCGCCAGCTACACCGAGCCGCGTTTGCAGGTGCTGGCGGCCAACCTGCTCAAGCCCACCGAAGTGGTGGTCATCATCAGCAGCAGCGGTCACATCGACGACCTGCTGGCGGTGGCTGACGCGGCACGCTCCCGTGGTGCTGCCATCGTGGCCATCACCGCCAGCCAAAGTCCGCTGGCCCGCAAGGCCGATGTGGCCCTGATCATCGACCACGTCGAAGACGTCACCACCCAGGTGCCGATGGTCAGTCGCATCCTGCACCTGCTGGTCATCGACATCCTGGCCGTCGGCGTGGCCATGAAAAAAGGCGAAGCAGGCGTGGCAGCCCTGAGTCAAGCCACGGCGGCGGGCCTGGACGAAGACGCCACAACACCGCAGACCGCCCGCGCAAAGTCGGCAGGATTGGGCATCAGCGCGGCCGGGACGCTGGCGCAGCTCACGTCCCACAGCCGATAGAATTTGCCCCTTCCCAAGGAGCGTTGCGACAGGTGGCCCTGCTGGCCGACTTGCCAGGCTTGGGGCACCGCACCGAACAGGCGGTTTGCAACGGCGCTCACTCCCACTGCTGGAGCTGAGCCTTGACTGCCGCCAACCACCCCGTCCAACCCATGCGCCTGTCGGGCCTGGAGCCTGTGCACATCAGCGCCGGCTCACTGTTTGTCAACATCGGCGAACGCACCAACGTCACGGGCAGCAAGGCCTTTGCCCGCATGATCCTGGAGGGCCGCTTTGAGGATGCACTGGCCGTGGCCCGCCAGCAGGTGGAAAACGGCGCCCAGATCATCGACATCAACATGGACGAGGCCATGCTGGACAGCGCCGCGGCCATGGAACGCTTTCTGAAGCTGATTGCTGGCGAGCCCGAAATCGCACGCGTGCCGATCATGATCGACAGCAGCAAGTGGAGCGTGATTGAAACCGGCTTGAAATGCATTCAGGGCAAGGGCATCGTCAACAGCATTTCCCTGAAGGAAGGCGAGGCCGAATTCAAGCGCCAGGCCACCTTGGTGCGCCGCTACGGCGCGGCCGCCGTGGTGATGGCCTTCGACGAAAAGGGCCAGGCCGACACCTACGAGCGCAAGACGCAGATTTGCGAACGCGCCTACCGCATCTTGGTCGACGAGGTCGGTTTCCCGGCCGAAGACATCATCTTCGACCCCAACATCTTTGCCATTGCCACCGGCATTGAAGAACACAACAACTACGCCGTTGACTTCATCGAAGCCACGCGCTGGATCAAGGCCCACCTGCCCGGCGCCAAGGTCAGCGGGGGTGTCTCCAACGTGTCCTTCAGCTTCCGCGGCAACGACCCGGTGCGCGAGGCCATTCACACCGTCTTTCTGTACCACGCGATCCAGGCCGGGCTGGACATGGGCATCGTCAATGCCGGCATGGTGGGCGTGTACGACGACCTCGAGCCCCCCTTGCGCGAACGTGTTGAAGACGTGGTGCTCAACCGCCGCGCCGACGCTGGCGAACGGCTGGTGGAAGTGGCCGAGACGGCCAAGGGCATGGCCATCGACGACACCGCCAAGCTGGCCTGGCGCGTGGGCGATGTGCATGCCCGGCTGAGCCACGCGCTGGTGCACGGCATCACCGAGTTCATCACCCTGGACACGGAAGAAGCCTGGCAGGCCATCCGGGCCACGGGCGGACGCCCGCTGCATGTGATCGAAGGTCCCTTGATGGCCGGCATGAACGTGGTCGGCGACCTCTTTGGCCAAGGCAAGATGTTCCTGCCGCAGGTGGTCAAAAGCGCGCGCGTGATGAAAAGCGCGGTGGCCCACCTGCTGCCCTACATCGAAGAAGAAAAGAAACTCCTGATTGCCGGCGGCGGCGAAGCCAAGGCCAAGGGCAAGATCGTCATCGCCACGGTCAAGGGCGACGTGCACGACATCGGCAAAAACATCGTCACCGTCGTCCTGCAATGCAACAATTTTGAAGTGGTGAACATGGGTGTGATGGTGCCGTGCCAGGACATCCTGGCCAAGGCCAAGGTCGAAGGTGCCGACATCATCGGCCTGAGCGGCTTGATCACGCCCAGCCTGGAAGAAATGCAGCACGTGGCCGGTGAAATGCAGCGCGACGACTACTTCCGCAGCCGCCAGACACCGCTGCTGATTGGTGGCGCCACCTGCAGCCGCGTCCACACCGCCGTGAAGATCGCGCCGCACTACGACGGCCCCGTGGTCTACGTGCCCGACGCCTCGCGCAGCGTGGGTGTATGCAGTGACTTGCTGTCGGATGAACGCGCCGCCAAGTACATCGAAGAGCTGCGGCTGGACTACGACCGCGTGCGCGAGCAGCATGCCAACAAGAAGGCCACGCCACTCGTGACCTTGGCCGCAGCACGCGCCAACAAGGATGCGGTGGACTGGACCCGCTACACACCACCCAAGCCGCGCTTCATTGGTCGGCGCGTGTTCAAGAACTACGACTTGGCTGAGCTGGCGGCCTGCATCGACTGGGGCCCGCTCTTCCAGACCTGGGACCTGGCGGGCAAGTTCCCCGACATCCTGCGCGACGAGGTCGTGGGCACCGAAGCCCAACGTGTGTTCAGCGACGGCAAGCGGCTGCTCCAGCGACTGATCGAAGGCCGCTGGCTGCAGGCCAACGGCGTGATCGCACTGCTGCCGGCCGCGACGGTGGACGACGACACGATCGAGATCTACACCGACGAGTCGCGCACCGAAGTGGCGCTGCGCTGGAACCCCTTGCGCCTGCAGACCGAACGTCCGGTGGTCGAAGGCCCCAATGGAAAAGTTCGGCGCCCCAACCGCAGCCTGGCCGACTTCATCGCACCGAAGGCGGCGCCCGGCACCACCGACGCGCCGCTGGACTACATCGGCCTCTTTGCCGTGACAGCCGGCATCGGCGCAGAAAAGCGCGACAAGATCTTCACCGATGACCACGACGACTACAGCGCCATCATGCTCAAGGCCCTGGCCGACCGCTTGGCCGAAGCCTTTGCCGAGCGTCTGCACCAACGGGTGCGCACCGAGCTCTGGGGCTACGCACCCGAAGAGAAGTTAGGTACTGAAGACTTGATTGCCGAGAGCTACCGCGGCATCCGCCCCGCGCCGGGTTACCCCGCTTGCCCCGACCACACCGTCAAGGCTGACATGTTCAAGGTGTTGGCTGCCGGCGAAGTTGGCATGGCCTTGACAGAGAGCCTGGCCATGACCCCCGCGGCCAGCGTCAGCGGCTTTTACATGGCCCACCCCCAGGCGCAGTATTTCAATGTGGGCCGCATTGGCAACGACCAGCTGCAGGACTGGGCCCGGCGACAGCGCATGTCGGTGGCCGACGCGCAGCGCAGCCTGGCCCCAGTGCTGCAGTAGCGTGTTGCCGGGGGGCCGAGGACTCCTTGACTGGGTGCCAGGTTCGCGTACGTTGGGGTTTCAGTCGCATCCAAGCGTAAGGGGGAGTCGAAGCCGGCTCTTTCTCGCTAAAGATCAAGGGCGGGCGGTCGATCACCTTCGATAGCCAAGACTCTGCGCGCGTTGAACTGCTGTCCGACGCCGCCCTTCCTCTGTCCAGGAGCCCAGCCGTGACCCTCTTGCCCAACCGGCGCCTTGCCTGCGCCTTGATGCTGACCGCCTTGCTGGCCGCCTGCGGCGGAGGCGGCGGTGGCGACAGCGCGCCAGCCCCGGTCGCCCCCGCTCCGCCGCCCGCGCCCGTGGTCGAAAAGCCCGCCACCCGGGCTGAAGCCGCCCGCTTTCTGACCCAGGCCACCTTTGGCCCCACGGACGCCGAGGTCGACCGCGTCATGGCCGTGGGCTATGCCGCCTGGATTGACGAACAGTTCGCCTTGCCCGCGGCGTCACACCGCACGCACCTGGAGGTGCGCGACGCCGAGATCAGGGCCGCCAACGCCAACAACAGTGCACGTGAGGACCAGGTTTTCGAGACCTTCTGGAAACAAGCCCTCACCGGCCCCGACCAGTTGCGCCAGCGCAGCGTGTATGCGCTGTCGCAGATCTTCGTCATCAGCATGGTTGACAGCGGTGTGGCCGACAACCCGCGCGCCGTGGCGGCCTGGCTGGACATGTTGGGCGACAAGGGCCTGGGCGGCTACCGCGATCTTCTGGAAAACGTGTCGCGCCATCCGATGATGGGCGTCTACCTGTCCCACCTGCGCAACCAAAAGGCCGACAGTCGCACCGGCCGCGTCCCCGACGAGAACTATTCGCGCGAGGTGATGCAGCTGTTCTCGATTGGCCTGATCGAGCTCAATGACGACGGCAGCGCGCGCACCACCGGCGGCAACCCGGTCGACACCTACACGCCAGCCGACATCTCAGGCCTGGCCAAGGTCTTCACCGGCTGGAGCTGGGCTTGCCCCGATTGGCCTGACAACAACTGCTTCTTTGGCGGCAGCAACAACGGCAGCTCGGACCCAAACCGCAGCTTCAAGCCGATGTTGGGCTACGCGCAGTACCACAGCACCGAAGAAAAGCGCTTCCTCAGCGCCACCATCGCAGCGCAGACGCTCAGCGACCCCAGCGCCAGCCTGCGGGTGGCGCTGGACACCTTGGCCGCGCACCCCAATGTGGGCCCCTTCATCGGCCGCCAGCTGATCCAGCGCCTGGTCACCAGCAACCCGAGCCCGGCCTACGTCACCGCTGTTTCCCGCGTCTGGGCCAACAACGGTTCGGGCGTGCGCGGCGACATGAAAGCCGTGATCAAAGCGGTGCTGATGCACCCAGAGGCGCGCACCCGGTCGGACACCTCGGGCAAGGTGCGCGAACCGGTGCTCAAGCTGTCGGCCTTCATGCGCGCCTTCCCGCACAGCAGCGACACCGGCTACTTCCGGGTGGGCAACACCGACAACCCCGGAACTGCGCTGGGACAGAGCCCCATGCGTTCGCCTTCGGTGTTCAATTTTTACCGGCCCGGCTACGTGGCACCGGGCACCGGCGCGGCCTCGCGCAGCCTGCAGTCGCCTGAAATGCAGATTGCCCATGAGACCACCGCAGCGGGCTATGTGAACTACATGCGCGACAACATCGGCAGCGGCGTGGGCTCGTTCAACGGGACGGTGGGCACCGTGGTGCGCAACCGCCGTGACCTGCAGGCCAATCTGAGCGCCGAACTGGCACTGACCGGCGACCCCGCGGCCTTGGTCGACCAGGTGCTGGAAAAGCTGACCTACGGTAACACCAGTGCGGCGCTGCGCACCGAAGTGCTCAACGCTGTGACGAGCATCACCATCCCGACCCTCACCATCAATGGCAGCAACCAGGCCACGGTGGACGCCGCCAAGCGCTCACGGGTCAATGCGGCCGTGTTGCTGGTGGTGGCGTCCCCCGAGTACCAAGTGCAGCAGTAAGCCCGCACCAAAGGAAACCCTCATGAGCAAGCCTTCTTCCTACCTGCAGCGCGGCCTGCCCGCGCAGCAACTCGACGTCTCGCGCCGCCTTTTCATGCGCCACGCCTCTGCCATGGGTGCGCTGGTCGGCGCTGGCGCCCCATTGGCCTTGAACCTGCTTGCTGCAGGCACGGCTGCCGCGCAAACCGCGGGCGACTACAAGGCGCTGGTTTGCATCTTCCTGTTTGGTGGCAATGACGCCTACAACATGGTGCTGTCGACCGAGGGCGCCAATGGCTCGGCCGCGGCCACCACCAACAGCAGCTGGGACGCCTATGTGGCGACGCGCAACCAGGCGCCCGACTCCATCGCTCTGCTGGCCCCGGGCGTGGCGGCCCTGAGCAGTGCGGCCGTGGGCTCACCGGCCCGGCTTGGCGGTGTCTTGCCGCTCAGCCCACTGACCCTCACGGGCGTCAATGCGGGCCGCAACTTCGCCTTGCACCCGGTGATGGGCAGCTTGCGCACGCTGTTCAACACCGACCGGCGCCTGGCCATCCTGCCCAACATCGGCCCCCTGATCAGACCCACCACCAAGACGCAATACAGCCAGAGCACCCACCCCAAACCGGCCAGCCTGTTTTCTCACAACGACCAGCAAAACACCTGGCAAGCGCTGGGGCCAGAAGGCACCACGCGCGGCTGGGGCGGGCGCATGGGCGACATCGTGGCGTCGATGAACACGCGCAGCGTGTTCACCTCGGTTTCGGCGTCAGGCAACGCCGTCTGGCTGGCCGGGCAAAACGTTCAGCAGTACCAGGTGGGCACGGGCGGCGCCATTCGCCTGGGGGCTGACAACAACGGCAACGTCTACGGATCGGCTGCGGTGGCGGCTGCGCTCAACCGCGTCGTGCGCGGCGGCCGCAGCAGCAACGTCTTTGAAGGCGACCTGGCGGCCGTGTCAAGCCGGTCGATCGACGCAGAAAGCACCCTTCGAACCGCCCTGACCGCTGCCAGCGACCCGCTGTTTGGCACGGCACCGACCAGCGGCAACTACAACGCCAACAACGACCCCAAGCTGCAGTACGACAACCCGTTGACGGGTGCCAAGGCAGCCAACAACCTGGCGCAGCAGCTGCAGGTGGTGGCTCGCATGATCCAGGCCGGCATGAATGGCGCCACAGGCGCGCGCCGCCAGGTGTTTTTTGTCAGCATGGGTGGCTTCGATACCCATGACTTGCAAAACCGCAACCAGGCCGACCTGATGGCCAAGCTGTCGCACGCCATGCAGTACTTCGACACCACGCTGGGCGGCCTGATTGCGCGCAATTCGGTCACCACGTTTACCGCCAGCGACTTTGGCCGAACCTTCACCAGCAACGGCGACGGCACCGACCACGGCTGGGGCAGCCACCACTTTGTGATGGGTGGTGCGGTCAAGGGGGGCGACCTCTACGGCGCCTTACCCCAGTTGGCACGCAAGAACAGCAACAACAACAACTTCGACGGCAGCCCCAACCAGCTGGGCAATGGCGCGCTGTTGCCCACCACATCGGTGGACCAGCTGGGCGCCACGCTGGGCCGCTGGTTTGGCTTGAGCGACCCCCAAATCGCCGACATTTTTCCCAACCTGGCCAGCTTCAATCTGATCGACCGCAACCTGGGCTTCATGAACGCTTGATGCCCGCTTGGACCCGGCCCTCAGCGCCGCATGATCCGCGGTTGAACCCCGCTTGATCCAAGCTTGATCCAAGCTTGATCCGAGCTTGACCTGGCAGCGGCCCAGCTGGCGGGCTTGGCTATGATCTGCGGCCCTGTCACATTCATGAACCCGCCCGCCGCTCCCGCCAGCCTCAACAACGCCCAGATGCAGGCGGTGCACCACCTGGACGGGCCCTGCCTGGTGCTGGCCGGCGCCGGTTCGGGCAAAACGCGGGTCATCGTGCACAAGATCGCGCGGCTGCTGCAGCACGGGCTGGGGCCGAAGCAGATTGCGGCCATCACCTTCACCAACAAGGCCGCGCAAGAAATGCGCGAGCGTGCCAAGGCCCTGGTCGGGCCGCGTGCCGCCAAGGACTTGGCGGTGAGCACCTTTCACTCGCTGGGCGTGCGCATGCTGCGCGCCGACGGCACGCGGGTGGGCCTCAAGCCCAACTTCAGCATCCTGGACAGCGACGACGTGCTGGGCGTCATCCGCGAAGCCGGTGGCTGCACCGACAACGCACGGGCCCGCCGCTGGCAGTGGACCATCAGCCTGTGGAAAAACCAGGGCCTGGACGCCGACGGCGCCGACGCCGCTGCGGCCAACGACGACGAACGCGTGGCCGCCCGCGTGATGCGCCTGTACCAGGAGCGGCTGCAGGCCTTCCAGGCGGTGGACTTTGACGACTTGATCAAACTGCCGCTGGTGATGCTGCAGCGTGACGATGAAGCGCGCGCCAAGTGGCAAGCGCAGTTCCACCACATCCTGGTTGACGAGGTTCAGGACACCAACGCGGTGCAGTACGAACTGCTCAAGGCCCTGACCGGCACCCGCGAAGACTTCACCGCGGTGGGCGACGACGACCAAAGCATCTACGGCTGGCGTGGCGCGACCATTGAAAACCTGAAACGCCTGCCGCACGACTACCCGGCACTGAAGGTCATCGCGCTGGAGCAAAACTACCGCAGCACGGGAAACATCTTGCGTGCCGCCAACGCGGTGATCGCCGGCAACCCCAAGATTTTCGAGAAGAAACTGTGGTCCGACCTGGGCCAAGGTGACCCCATTCGCCTGCTGGAGTGCGACGGCGAGGAGCACGAAGCGGAGCGCACGGTGGCCCGCATCCAAAGCCTTCGTTCCGGCGTTGCTGGTGGCGCTGGCAGCAGTGGCATGGCCCTGAAATTCAGCGACTTTGCCGTGCTTTACCGCGCCAACCACCAGGCCCGGGTCTTTGAGCAAAAACTGCGCGCGGCGCAGATCCCCTACAAGGTCAGCGGCGGCCAGAGCTATTTCGACCGCGCCGAGATCAAGGACCTCTGCGCCTGGTTGCGGCTCTTGGTCAACAACGACGACGACCCGGCCTTTCTGCGCGCCGTGACCACACCCAAACGCGGCATTGGCCACCAGACGCTGGCCGCGCTGGGCGAGTTTGCCAACACCTGGAAAGTCAGCCTCTTCGAGGCCCTGTTTTCAAGCAACCTGACCAGCCTGCTCAAAGGCAAGGCGGTCGACGCACTGCACGAGTTTGGTCGCACCGTGAACGCCCTGCAAGAACGGGCCGCCCACACCACCGGCGCTGCAGACGCCAAAGCCATGTTGTTGACCTGGCTGAAAGACATCGGCTACGAGCAACACCTGTTTGACGACAGCGAAGGCGAAAAGCTGGCCGCCGCGCGCTGGTCCAACGTGCTGGACTTTGTGGACTGGATGGCGCGCCGCTGTGGTGGCGAGATCACGCCAGACGGTGGCGCCTTCGAGAGCGAACGCCAAAGCGTGTTGCAGGTGGCCCAGACCATCAGCGTCATCATCAGCCTGGCTGAGCGTGGTGAAGAACAAGACGTCGTCACCCTGAGCACGCTGCACGCCGCCAAGGGCCTGGAATGGCCGCACGTGGTGCTGGTGGGCATCAACGAAGGCCTGCTGCCCTTCAAGAGCGGTGACGAAGAGATGAGCAGCGAGCGCCTGGAAGAAGAACGCCGCTTGATGTACGTGGGCATCACCCGAGCTCAGCACACCTTGGCAGTCAGCACGCTGCGCCGGCGCAAAAAGGGCCGCGACACGGTGATGGGCGTGCCCAGCCGCTTCATTGCCGAAATGAAGCTGGACGAAGCCAAGACCCAGGAAGACCCGCGTCAGCGACTTAAACGGTTGCGTGATGCGATGGCGGAAAAAGTCGCGGCCAAGGTCGCGGCCGCGCCAACGACAGGAGCTTGAGAACCATGGCGAGCCTTCGAAACACGGGCCTTCTGGCCACTGCCCTGGTGATCTGCGCGCTGCTGGCCATCGCGTCCGCACCGTGGGCCTTGAACCAGCCGGCGCTGAACTTCGTCTTCAAGCCACTGGCCACCCTGATCGTGATGGCCTACGCCTGGCCACGGGGGCACCACACACCGCTGGTGCGGCGCTGGGTCTTGACGGGGCTGTGCTTTTCTCTGGCTGGCGACGTTTTTTTGATGTGGCCACAACAGGGCTTTCTGCCCGGCCTGGTGAGCTTCTTGCTGGCGCACCTGGCCTACTTGGTGGCCTTCACCCGCGTGGCACGCTTGGCCGCCACACCGTGGGTGTTTGTGGCCTACGGCGCTTTGGCGGTGCTGATCCTGGCGCAGCTGTGGCCCGGCGTGCCGGGTGCTTTGCGCATCCCCGTCGTGGCCTACGTGCTGGCCCTGGCCTGCATGGCGGCGCAAGCGGCGGTGGTCTGGCGCGCCCAAACCGAGAGGGGGCTGGTCTTGGCTTGGGGCGGCTTGCTGTTCATGAGCAGCGACGCGCTGCTGGCCACCAACAAGTTTGGCGGTGGCTTGCCGATGGCCAGCTTGTGGATCTTGGCCACCTACTGGTCGGCGCAGTGGTGCATCGCGTCGTGGTTGGGGCCAGCTTCAAGCCCGGCAAGCGAGTAAGCGACCGGTCAAGGCGACTCGCCGGCTTACACCGCATGGCAAGCCTTGGCGGTCTTTGCCAGGGTGCGCCGGCCGTGGTCGGGGCGATGGCAGCAGCACCGGCCGTGCCGGTGCTGGCGGCGCAGCCGCCAGCATTGAAGGAAGCAGTCGATGCCAAGTGCCATCAACCGCTCGGCGAACTTGGCCGCGCCGCGCTCGCCGGCATCGTCACGGTCGAAGGCGATCAGCACACGCTTCAATCCACCTTTCGCACCGCTGGCCTGAATCGCGTCAATCAGCGCCTCGCACACGATCAGTTCCTCACACGCACCCGGTGTGAAGGCAGCGCAGTTGACCACTTGGCCAGCGGCGTCGAACAAGGGGAGGACCAGACTGCCGTTCAGGTGCTCGTGCCCGCTCTCGCGGTACACGCCCAGGCGCTCCAGCCGCGCGCGGATGTCGGCGCCGGCCTTGCGCGTCTTCTCCGGCGGGCGCAGGCCCAGCGTGCGGTTCGCATAGCCCAGCTTGAAGACCTCGATGGCCTCGGCTGCCGCCGCGCCCGCAGCAGCTCGACGGCGTGGCGGAACGACACGCCCCGCGTCTTCATCACCCAATCAATCGGCCCACCGGCCGCCCCACATCCGAAGCAGTGCCACAGGTTCTTGCCCGGGCTCACCACCAGGCTGGCCGTGTCGTCCTCGTGGAACGGACAGCGCCCCAGCCAGTCCTTGCCGCCCTTCTTCAACTCCACCCCCAAGGCCTCGACCAGACGCTGCACGCTGACCTCACTCTTCAGCCGCTCAAGCTATGCCTCGGGGATGCGCGCCATGGGTTCGGGCTCGTTTTGTCCGACTGCGCCGCAGGGGCTTTTCGGCAAACAGGCGGCTAGATAGATGACCGCATTGCAGCCTACGCCATATTGGCGTATTGTCTACTCCCATCCGCAAACTCGGAGCTATCTTCATGGTGTCGCTTTCCCACTGCACCGCCGCCATGGCCCAGGACGAGAAGGACTATTTCAAGCTGCTGGGCAGCCGCGTGGCGCAGTTGCGCAAGGACCAGGGCCTGACGCAGGTTCAGCTGGCCGGGGCGCTGGAGATTTCTCAGCAGATGGTGGCTTCCTATGAGGTCGGCCGCCGGCGCATCCCGGTGTCGATGCTTCAAGCCCTGGCCAAGGCGCTGTCGGTAGAGGTCGTCATGCTGCTGGGCGATGAGTCGGCCAAGGCCCGCGCCAAGCGCGGGCCTTGGCC
>JAYVSX010000223.1:0-13730 GCA_043774975.1 Rubrivivax sp. | reverse complement strand
CGTGTCAGGGCCATGGCCAAGGTGTCCAGCAGCGCGCGGTCGGACCCGGTGAGCTTGTCCGACGCGTTGCCGAACTGCACGCTCAGGTTGACACCGGGTGTGGTGTCGCCCGCGTAGGGCACGACTTCCAGGTTGCGCTTGTTGGACCCGCCCGTGTGGGTGGCGGTGCCGACAGGGCCCGCAGATTCGGCGCACAGGCTGGACGCCGCCTCGGGCAACTGTGTGCGCTTGAACGACCGGGTGGCCGGGGCGTTGCTCAGGGCATTGACCAGCGCGTCTACGGTGGCCTGACCCATGGGTTGCTGGGCCTCGGCGGGCAGGGCCACCGCCAGCAGGGCCACCAGGCCAACCGACACCACCGCCGTCGGCAGCGGTCGACGCAAGACGGCGGCAAGAAGGGACGGGTGTTGGGTGGTCATGGTGTGGTCGTACTTCTGGCCTCGGGGTGTGCGGGTGCGTGACGGTCGGGCTGCGACCGCGTTGCATTGAACCTCTCTTTGGCGTACGCAAGAATAACGGCGCCAAAGGATCATCGGCGCAGCTTCGCGCCTGTGTCGTGAATTTGCCGCAGCATGGGCAGCGCCCGCGGCCCTGGGGCGTCCAGGTTGGGCTCTCTGCGGTTCTTTGCGGTTCTTTGCGGCTGTTGCAGGCGGGGTGTCGGCTGCCCAACCGGTGTGCAACGGGTGTCCCACTCTTGGTGGTATCCCGGCTGGCCACGGGGTGAGCTCACCCGCATCATCATGCGGCCCTCATCGGAACCCTCACTGGAGCCAAGCCACCATGGCAACCCTCAACGTCAACGGCCAAGTGCGCCAGCACAACGCCGAACCCGATACACCCCTCTTGTGGGTCCTTCGTGAGCAACTGGGCCTGACGGGCACCAAGTACGGCTGCGGCGTGGCGCAGTGTGGGTCGTGCACGGTCCACCTGGACGGCAACGCCGTGCGCAGCTGCGTCCTGCCGGTCAGCGCCGTGCAGCCCAGCCAGAAGATCACCACCATCGAAGCCCTGCACCCGCAAGGCCTGCACGCGCTGCAAATGGCCTGGGTGGCCAACGACGTGCCGCAGTGCGGCTACTGCCAAAGCGGCATGCTGATGGCGGCGGCGGCCTTGCTCAAAAACAAGCCCAGGCCGACCGACGCGGACATCGATGCCGCCATGACCAACATCTGCCGTTGCGGCACCTACAACCGGGTGCGCTCGGCCATCAAGCAAGCCGCAGGCGAGATCAAGAGCGCCGGACTGGACATCGTTCACGTGGTCAGGAGCGTCTGATGAGCACCCTCATGAACCGTCGAGATTTTCTGGGCACCAGCGCAGCTGCTGCTACTGCCACGGCTGCTGCCGGGTCGCTGGTGTTTGGCTTTGCCACGGGCGCGGCGGCCCAGGACCAGGCGCCCGAAGTCAACGCCTGGGTGGTGGTGCAGCCCGATGACAAGGTCATCATCCGCATTGCCCGCAGTGAAATGGGGCAGGGCACGCTGACGGGCTTGGCGCAGATGGTGGCTGAAGAGCTGGAATGCGACTGGGCACGCGTCAGCACCGAGTACCCCACCCCGGGCCAGAACCTGGCGCGCAAGCGGGTCTGGGGCAACTTCAGCACCGGCGGCAGCCGCGGCATTCGCGAAAGCCAGGAGTACGTGCGCAAGGGCGGCGCGGCCGCCCGCATGATGCTGGTGCAGGCGGCGGCCGATGAGTGGAAGGTGCCCGCCGCCGAATGCAACGCCGCTGCCAGCGTCATCACCCACGCGGCTTCGGGTCGGCGCACCACCTACGGCAAGGTGGCCGCTGCCGCCGGCCAGTTGGCCGCCCCCGGCAACGTGGTGCTGAAAGACCCGAAAGACTGGAAGCTGGTGGGCAAGCGCATGGCGCGGCTGGACACCGTGGACAAGACCAATGGCAAGCAGATCTACGGCACCGACCTGCAACTGCCGGGAATGCTGAACGCATCCATCCGCGCCTGCCCGGTGTTTGGCGGCAAGGTGCGCGGCTTCGACGCCGCCCCGGTGCTGGCCATGCCGGGCGTGAAGAAGGTGGTCAAGGTGGGTGACAACGCCGTCGCCGTGGTGGCCGACACCTGGTGGCGGGCCCACAAGGCCGTCACCGCGTTGGCCATCGACTGGGATCTGGGACCGCACGCCGGTGTTCAACAAGCCGGCGTCAACGCCACGATCAAGGCCGGGCTGGACGCCGAGCAGGCGGCGGTTGGCAACAGCCGCGGCGACGTGAAGCAAGCCTTGGCCGGCGCGGCGCGCAAGATCGAAGCGGTCTACGCCTACCCGCACCAGAATCACGCCACCATGGAACCGATGAACGCCACCGCGCGCTGGACGCCCGAGCGCTGCGAGGTCTGGACACCCACGCAAAACGGCGAAGCGGCGCTGGCCGCCACCGCCGAAGCGGCGGGCCTGCCACCGGCGAAATGCGAGGTCTACAAGATCCACCTGGGTGGTGGATTCGGAAGGCGCGGCGCGGTGCATGATTGGGTGCGACAGGCGGTGGCCATCGCCAAAGAGCTGCCGGGCACGCCGGTCAAGCTGCTGTGGAGCCGCGAAGAGGACATGACACACGGCCTGTACCACCCCATCACGCAGTGCAAGATGACGGCTGGGCTGGACGCGCAGGGCAAGGTCACGGCCCTGCACATGCGCATCTCGGGCCAAAGCATCCTGGCTGGTTTGTTTCCGCAAAACGTGCGCGACGGCAAGGACCCGGTGGTCTTCCAGGGGCTCAATGAAGGTGGCGGCGAAGCCATGATCGGCTACACCTTCCCGCACCTGCTGATCGACCACGCCATGCGCAACCCGCATGTGCCGCCGGGCTTTTGGCGCGGGGTCAACCTGAACCAGAACGCGGTCTACATGGAATGTTTCATCGACGAAATTGCCCACGCCACCGGCAAAGACCCGCTGGCACTGCGGCGCGAGCTGATGCAGAACCACCCCAAGCACCTGGCCGTGCTCAACGCGGCGGCCGAACGTGCGGGCTGGGGCAAGCCGGCACCTGACGTGAACGGGCAAAAGGTCTTTCGCGGCCTGAGCCAGACGCATGGCTTTGGCAGTTACGTGGCAGCCTGTGCCGAAGTCAGCGTCAGCACCGACGGGGTGCTCAAGGTGCACCGCATCGTGGCCGCCACCGACCCCGGCCATGCCGTCAATCCGCAGCAGATTGAAGCGCAGGTGGAAGGCAGTTTTGTCTACGGTCTGAGCGCAGCGCTGTATGGTGAATGCACCGTGAAGGACGGCGCCATCGTGCAGAAAAACTTCGACACCTATCCCGTGATGAAGATGGCCGACATGCCCAAGGTCGAAACCATCGTCATGGGCAGCGGCGGCTTCTGGGGCGGCGTGGGCGAGCCGACCATTGCGGTGGCTGCGCCGGCGGTGCTCAACGCCATCTTTGCGGCCACGGGCAAACGCATCCGCGACCTGCCCTTGAAGAACCAGAGCCTGAAGACCTGATGCTGGGCTGGGCCGCGTTGGTGGTCAGCGCCACGGTGGTGGTGGGGGACGGCTTGCCGCAGCCCTTGACCGCCAACGCGGGCGATGCCGAACGTGGTCGCCTCATCGTGGGCAGTCGGCAAACCGGCCTGTGCATGCTGTGTCACAGCGGACCGCTGTCGACTGACTTCCCGCAGCGTCAGTTGCAGGGCCAGTTGGCCACCGACCTGCATGGCGCGGGCGCGCGCTGGTCCGAAGCACAGCTGCGGCTGCGCATCGTTGACAGTCGACGGGTCAACCCCGACAGCCTGATGCCGGCCCTGCACCGCAGCGACGGTCTGCAACGGGTGGGCAAGGCTTGGCAGGGGCGGCCGGTGCTGGACGCGCAGCAGGTCGAAGACGTGGTGGCCTACCTGAAGACGCTGCAGTGAAGACGCTGCAGTGAAGACGCTTCAGTGATGACGCTGCAGTGATGACGCCGCAATGATGGACCGCCGACAGCTGCTGGTTTCTGGTCTGACCGCCTGGGTTGCCCCCGCCGCGCTTGCCAACCCGGCCAGCCTGCAGGCGGCCATCCTGGCCTTCACGGGCGGTGCAGCGGTTCAAGATGGCAAGGTCAGGCTGGACATCTCGCCGCTGGTGGAAAACGGCAACACGGTGCCGGTGACCGTTTCGGTGCCGGGCCTGGACGCCGCGCAGGTGCGCCGCCTGGCGCTTTTCACCGAACGCAACCCGCAGCCCGAAGTGGCCGTCTTTCAGCTGGGCCCTTTGGCTGGCCGTGCTGTGGTGACCACGCGCATGCGCTTGGCCACCTCGCAAACGGTGGTGGCCCTGGCGCAGCTGGCCGACGGCAGCTGCTGGCAGCAACGGCTGCAGGTGGTGGTGACGCTGGCGGCCTGCGTCGAGGGCGGCTGAAAGTGGCAGGTTTGCGCGCCATCGTCACCGTTCCCACCAACGCCCGCGCGGGTGATGTGGTGGAAGTGCGAGCCCTGGCCCAGCACCCGATGGAAACCGGCTATCGACGCGGCAGTGAAGGTGAATGGCTGGCGCGCGACCTGGTGCGTCGGGTCGAATGTCGCTTTGACGGCGAACTGGTGATCAGCGCTGAACTGCATGCGGCGGTTTCGGCCAATCCTTACCTGGCTTTTCACCTGAAGCTGCCACGCAGCGGGGTGCTCACCGTCAGCTGGTCGGGCGACCGGGGGGTGGCGCACACCGAGTCCGTGCGCATCCATGCGACCTGAGTGGGACATGAGTTCGAGATGAGTGCGACCTGAGTGCGATATGAATGAGGCCGACCGTCTTCGGGATACCTACCGCAGCCCCCAGCACCCAGCTCGCTCAGCCCGTGCAGGTTGGCGGGCCTGGCTGCGCTGCGGCTCCGGCTGGGCGTTGTGCCTTTACTTGGCCACGACGGCCACCACGACCACGGCGCAGGCGCAGCGCCTGTCGGGGCATCACTTCATGAGCCCTGTGACCCAGGCCCTGCAGAACGACGATTCGCAGAACCCCGCGTTTCTGTGGGTCCAAGACGGTCAACAGCGCTTTCAGGCCGCTTGCACCGGCTGCCACAGCGCGGCCAGCCTGCGCGGCGTGGCCGCACGCTACCCCGCTTGGGATGCGCAGGCGGGCCAGCCGGTGACGCTGTCGGCGCGCATCCAGTTGTGCCAGGTTCGCCACGTCAAGGCGGCGCCATGGGCCCCCGAGAGCGAAGGCCTGCTGGCGCTGGAGACCTTCGTGGCGCACCAGTCTCGCGGTCAGCCCGTTCAGCCAGCCCGTGACCCGCAGCTGCAGTCGGCCCTGGCCCTGGGTGCCCAGCTCTACGGCCAGCGTGTGGGTCAGCTCGACTTGTCGTGTGCGCAGTGCCACGACACGCTGGCTGGGCGGCGCCTGGGCGGCAGCACCATCCCGCAAGCCCACCCCACCGGCTACCCTTTGTACCGCCTGGAGTGGCAGGCGGTGGGTTCGCTGCAAAGGCGCTTGCGCCACTGCATGAGCGGTGTGCGCGCCGAGCCCTATGCTTTTGCCAGCGACGAACTTACCGCACTGGAACTGTTCCTGATGAACCGAGCGGCTGGTTTACCCCTTGAAACCCCGGCCGTGCGACCCTGAGAGCCCATCGGCTGCCCATGAGCTACCCATGAGCTACCCATGAACTGCCCATGACAGAAGCAACGCCCTTGCAAGAAACCCAAGCCTGGCTTGAAAAGGCCGTGATTGGCCTGAACCTGTGCCCCTTTGCCAAGGCCGTGCACAGCAAGGGGCAGATTCGCTGGGTGCTGTCATCGGCGGAGCAGCCGCTGGCCCTGTTGAAGGAACTGGTCCAGGAACTGAAGCTGCTGGCCGCAACCGACGCCAACGAGGTGGACACCACGCTGATCGTTCACCCGCAGGTGTTGCAGGACTTCAACGACTTCAACGACTTCATGGGCGTGGTGGAAGACGCGCTGACCGACCTGGGCCTGGACGGCGTGTTGCAGGTGGCCAGCTTTCACCCGCAGTTTCAGTTTGCCGACACCGAGGCCGACGACATGAGCAACGCCACCAATCGATCGCCTTTTCCCACGCTGCACCTGCTGCGCGAAGACAGTGTCGAGCGGGCGGTGGCGGCCTTCCCCGAGGCCGAAGCCATCTTCGAGCGCAACATCCAGACGCTGCAGGCGCTGGGCGCGGAAGGCTGGCGGCGCTTGCTGAAAGCCTGATTGGCTTCAGGGCATGACCGCCTGACGCAGAGATCGCCGTCGCCGGGCGCGAACCAGGCCCGAGAACCAGGCCGATGCCCGCGCTGGGCACAGGCGGTACAGCCAGTCGCCCACCCGCGCATCGCCGCCAATCAGCAGCCGGGTGCGCCCCTGCATCAAAGCGTCAACGATGCGCTCGGCCGCCGCTTCGGGGCTGGTGCGGGCAACCTCTTCAAATTGGCTGTGCAGGTGCTGGGCGCTGTGGGCCAGCGCCGAGATGTCGCCCAGCCGCGCATTCACCGCAATGTTGGTGCGGATGCCGCCCGGGTGCACACACAACACCTGCACCGGGTGCCGCGGGCCGTCGCCGCGCAACTCTTCTCGCAAGGCGTCGGAAAACGCCCGCACGGCGGCTTTGCTGGCGTTGTAGAACGCCTGTGTCGGCGACGACAGCATGGCGTAGATGCTGGAGACGTTGACGATGACGCAGCCCGCTCGCCCCTGCAACTGGGGCGCAAACGCACGGCAGCCGTGCACCACGCCCCAGAAGTTGATGTCCATCAGCCACTGCGCGTCGTCCAGCACGGTGCTCAGCACCGGGCTGACCAGGGACACGCCGGCGTTGTTGATCAGGATGTCGGCACCGTGCAGTTCCAGCGCGGCCCGTTCGGCCAACTGCGCCAGGTGTGCGCTCTGGGCCACGTCGCAGGTTTGGGTCAGGCAGACCACGCCTCGGGCCTGCAGCGCTTGGGCTGCAGCCTGCAGGCCAGCGGCATCCACATCGGCCAGCAGCAAGCGCGCGCCGCGTGCTCCCAAGGCGTGGGCCAGGGCCAGGCCGATGCCGGACGCTGCACCGGTGACCACGGCGGTCTTGTTCTTCAGGTCATTCATCGGCGCCTCGCCTGTTTGGCAGCAATGCCACGTACTGTACGCAGATGGCGGCAGCGTTCGGCCCTGTGTTGCCGCACGCCGCGGGTGACACGTGCCTGCGCCAATTGCCAGCGGGTGCCAAGTGCCCGGCGCCCGGGTACAGTGCTGGCTGCCCATGAATCGCCGGAGACACCGCCATGACCACCACGACCCCCTATACCGACACCCGCCTGCTCATCAACGGCCAGTGGTGCGACGCCGCCAGCGGCAAGACCCTCAACGTGGTCAACCCTGCCACCGGCAAGACCATCGGCAAGGTGGCGCATGCCGACATTGCCGACCTCGACCGCGCTTTGGCGGCTGCACAACAAGGCTTTGAAGCCTGGCGCAAGGTGCCCGCCAACGAGCGCGCCACCACCATGCGCAAGGCCGCATCGCTGGTGCGTGAACGCGCCGCCGACATCGCCCGTTTGTTGACCCAGGAGCAGGGCAAGCCTTTTGCCGAAGCGCGCGTTGAAGTGCTGTCAGCGGCCGACATCATCGAGTGGTTTGCCGACGAAGGGCGGCGTGTCTACGGCCGCATCGTGCCGTCGCGCAACCTGCTGGCGCAGCAGTTGGTGATGAAAGAGCCGCTGGGCCCGGTGGCGGCCTTCACGCCCTGGAACTTCCCCATCAACCAGGTGGTGCGCAAGCTGTCGGCGGCCTTGGCCAGTGGCTGCTCGTTCCTGGTCAAGGCGCCCGAAGAAACACCGGCCTCGCCCGCCGCCTTGCTGCAGGCCTTTGTCGACGCCGGTGTGCCGGCCGGCACCGTCGGTCTGGTCTTTGGTGACCCGGCGCAGATTTCCTCCTACTTGATTCCCCACCCCATCATCCGCAAGGTTACGTTCACGGGTTCAACGCCGGTGGGCAAACAACTGGCGGCGTTGGCCGGCGCCCACATGAAGCGTGTGACCATGGAACTGGGCGGGCATGCGCCCGTCATCGTGGCGGCCGACGCCGACTTGGCCCTGGCGGTCAAGGCCGCCGGCGGCGCCAAGTTTCGCAACGCGGGCCAGGTTTGCATCTCCCCCACGCGCTTTCTGGTCCACAACAGCCTGCGCGAAGCGTTTGCACAGGCCTTGGTCAAACACGCCCAGAGCCTGAAGCTGGGCGACGGCTTGGCCGAAGGCACCACGCTGGGCCCGCTGGCCAACCCGCGCCGCATGGCGGCGATGGCCCATGTGATGGCCGACGCCGCCGCCAAGGGCGCCAAACTGGCCACCGGTGGCGAGCGTGTGGGCAGCGAAGGCAATTTTTTCGCGCCCACCGTGCTGACCGACGTGCCCTTGAACGCCGACGTGTTCAACAACGAACCCTTTGGCCCGGTGGCCGCCATCCGCGGCTTTGACACGCTGGACGAAGCCATTGCCGAGGCCAACCGCCTGCCGTTTGGCCTGGCGGGCTATGCCTTCACCCAGTCGATCAAGAACGCCCACCAACTGGCCCAGCGTTTGGAAGTGGGCATGCTGTGGATCAACCAGCCGGCCGCGCCTTCACCCGAAATGCCGTTTGGCGGCGTCAAGGACTCGGGTTATGGCTCAGAGGGCGGGCCTGAAGCGATGGAGGCCTACCTGGTGACCAAGGCGGTGTCGATCATGGCCGTTTAAGGGCCCCAACGCCGTCCAGCACCTGCCAGGCCTTGGGCCGGGCAAACCACTGCGCCAGCCAGCGCGCTTCGCCCCACTGCGCACCCACGCTGCCCACCCCATTGTTGCGGTCACTGCGGCGGTCACTGCGGCGGTCATGCCCAGGCCTTTAGACTGTTGCCGAGGACGGACGACACATCATGAAGGTTTGCATCGCAGGGTTGGGCGCCATTGGTGGCTTGATGGCCGCCTGGTTGGGCACGCGGCTTGCGCCAGGCACCGTGGTGTTGTCGGCGCTGGCGCGCGGCGCCACCCTGACGTCGGTCAGGGCCCATGGTTTGGTGCTGGAAACGCCACAGGGCGACCAGCGCATCGATTTGCTGGCCAGCGACAAAGCCAGCGAACTGGGCGTGCAGGACCTGGTCATCCTGGCCGTCAAGGGCCCGGCCTTGGCCGCCGTGGCGCCCGCGGTGGCGCCGCTTCTGGGGCCGCAGACGCAAGTCTTGACCGCGATGAACGGCGTGCCTTGGTGGTTCTTTGAAGGCCTGCCGGGGCGCTGCCAAGGGCTGAAGCTGGCCAGCACCGACCCCGGCGGCGTGGCGGCGGCCCACATTTCCTCGGCGCAGGTTCTGGGCGGGGTGGTGCATTTAAGCGCGACCACACCCGCAGCGGGCCGGGTGCGCCATGTCAATGGCAACGGGCTGATCCTGGGCCGCGCGGTCGGTGCGCCAGACGAGCCCTTGCAGGCGGTGGCGGGCTTGTTGCGCGAAGCGGGATTGGCGGTCACGGTGTCGGACTGCATTCAACGCGATGTGTGGTTCAAGCTCTGGGGCAACATGACCATGAACCCGGTATCGGCGCTGACAGGGGCACCCTGCGACCGCATCCTGGACGATCCGCTGGTGCGCCAGTTCTGCAGCGCGGTGATGTTGGAGGCGCAGGCCATCGGCACCGCCTTTGGCATCCCGATACCGCAACAACCCGAAGAGCGCCACGCGGTGACGCGCAAGCTGGGCAGCTTCAAGACCAGCATGCTGCAAGACGTGGTGGTCGGTCGGCCCTTGGAGATCGACGGCCTGGTGGCTTCGGTGCGCGAGATCGGCGTGCACCTGGGGTTGGCCATGCCCCACATCGACGCCCTGCTCGGGCTGGTGCGGCTGATGGCCTCGGAGCGCGGCCTTTATGCGCCCACGCCCGGCTGATCAGGTCTTGACGATGTTGGACACCACGGCCTGCGTGGCTTCCTTCAGTTTTTCCTTGGCCAGGGCCTTGCACTGCTCGTTCGACGCGTTGGGAATGGCGTCGTAAGCGGTGGCGGTGCCCTTGGGCAGCGGGCGGAACAGCACCGCGTTGACCGTGGACGTCAGCGGCAACACCATCACCCGAGCCGCCACCACGCAAGTCCTGCTGGCGTTGACGCCACCTTCGACCTGGCTCAAGAAGGCATAGCGGCCGGCGGGGTGGATCTTCCAGACCTTGGCCGGGATGTTTTCATCCATCACCGCCTTGGCGGTGGCCTCGTCGATCAGGCCCACGTTGGAATGGTCGATCAACCGGGTCTTGGGCTTTTTGGGATCGGCGGCCCAAGCGGAAGCGGTCAGCAAGAACGTGATGGCCAGGGCGGGAAGGGCAATGTTCATGAGGCACCTGTACGGGGTGGTGAAGAGCAGCGCAGGGGACGGCGCGCGCGAGCGCAGTGTAATCAGGTCGGCTTGGATTCGGACGTGGATTCGGACGTGGACTCGGGCGTGGATTCAGACGTAGACCTGGACTTGGATTCGGAAGCTGCGCTGCTGGCCTGCAGGCGCCGGATGTCGTCGGTCAGCCGCCCGGCGATGAGCCGAACCACTTCAAGGCCAAAGTCGGGGTTCTGGTAAACCAGCTGCTTGAAGGTGTCTTCGTCAATCGACAACAGCGTGCTGTCGCTGACGCAACGGGCACCGCTGCTGCGTCGGCGGTCGGGGGCAAAAAAGGCAATCTCACCAAACATTTGCCCGGGCTGCAAGCGGCGCCCCACTTCGGGCAGTTCAACCTCGCCGGCGGCCAGGAAGTACATGCGCGAAGCTTGCTCGCCATTGGCAAACACGGTTTCTCCGGCCCGGTAGTTGCGGCTGCGCATGTAGGGCCGCAGCCAGATCTGCAGTTGCTGTGAATCGGCCGCCGAGGCCGCCACCCGGTGGGTCAGCATGACCATCTGCCGCACCCGCCACAGGTTCACCGGCAGCAGCACGGCGTGCAACACCACCATCAACGGCGCCGGGTGGGCCAAGCCGTAAACGATGAACCCGACGTTGCTGGCCACCGCCAGCCAGCGCAAGGGGATCATGGTCTTGACGAAGGCACTGATCACCACCATCAGGGCCGCCACGCCCGCCGAGGCCAGGGCCAGCACCTGCACAGGTTCATTCAGCGTGGCCAGCAAGGTGCTGGCCTGGACTGAAAGTTGGTCAAGCAAGGACATGGGGGTGACGGCGTGCGGCAGTCTCGACGCTACCAGCGCGTGGGCAGCTTTTTCAGCAACACGATGCGCCCGGCGCGCACCTCCACATAGCCGCCTTCGGTGAGGGGCTTGAACACCCGGCTGACCATCTCTCGCGAAGAGCCCACCCGTTCGGCGATGTCCTGCTGGGTCAGCTTGTCGGGGATGGTCAGCACGCCGTTGTCGTCCTGGGCCAAGACACGCAGCAGCTTGGTGACGCGCCCATAAACGTCATCCAGGGCCAGGCTCTTGACGTGCTCGGTGGAAGCGCGCGCCAGGCGGATCAACTTCTTCACGATGTGCAAAGCGAAGTCGGGGTTTTCGGACAAAAACTGCCGCACGTCGGCGCCGGGCACCACAGCGCAGGTGGTGGGTTCCAGGGTCATGACACTGGCCGAGCGGGGGCCGCCGTCCAAGGTCATCTCACCAAAGTACTCGCCCAGGCCCTGGGTGTTGTAAACCACCTCACGGCCGTCTTCGGCCGAGCCGTAGGCTTTGACCCGGCCGCTCAGGATGATGTACAGGGCGTCTGATTGGTCGTCTTCGGTGACCAACACGGTTTGCGCGGCAAAATTGCGCACGCCGCCTCGGCTGGCCACTTGGCGAAGCAGTTGGTCGTCCAGCAGGTCAGGGGTGGCGGCTTTGCGAGAAGGCATACCCTCTATCGTGCCATGGACTGGGCGGGTCAACGGGGTGGGTAAGACCCGCTGATGGATGAGCTGGCAGCGGGCTTGCAGGGTGGGCTCGCAGGATGGGCCTGCAGGATGGGCCTGCAGGATGGACCTGAGGGATGGACCTGCGGGCTGGCCTTAGACTTCAGCCGCTAACGACGGGGCCACCAGCTCGATTGTCCGAGCTCCGATGGGCCCTGCCAGGAGACCAGCAGTGCGTGCCACGAACGTGAACGACCCGGACTATTTCCACAAGGTTGTTGACTGCCAATGGGCCTGTCCGGCCCACACCCCCGTGCCGGAGTACATCCGGCTGATTGCCCAGGGTCGCTACGACGACGCCTACATGGTCAACTGGGTCAGCAACGTCTTTCCGGGGGTGCTGGGTCGAACCTGCGACCGACCGTGCGAACCGGCTTGCCGACGTGGGCGGGCTGAGGAAGGGAATGCGCCCGACGCCGGGCCGTCCCAAGGCGGGCACGCCCCCTTGGGGGGCCAGGGCGCAGCCCTTGGGGGCCAGATCAAGCCCGAGCCGGTGGCGATCTGCCGCTTGAAGCGCGTGGCGGCCGACAACAAGAGCGACGAGATCCGCGCACTGATCCCCAAGCCCTTGCCCAAGAACGGCAAGAAGCTGGCCTGTGTGGGCGCTGGCCCGGCTTCGCTGACGGTGGCACGCGACTTGGCGTCGCAAGGTTATGCGGTCACGGTGTTTGACGGCGAAGCCAAGGCTGGCGGCTTCATCCGCACCCAGATCCCACGTTTTCGCTTGCCCGAGAGCGTGATCGACGAAGAGACCGACTACATCCTGAACCTGGGTGTGGATTTCAAGTCCGGGCAGCGCGTGGATTCGATGAAGGCCTTGCTCGGCATGGGCTATGACGCGGTATTTGTGGGCTGCGGTGCACCGCGTGGGCGCGACCTGAAGATTCCGGGCCGGGACGAAGCGGCGGCCGACATCCACATCGGCATCGACTGGTTGGCTTCGGTGTCTTTCGGCCATGTCACCCACGTCAAGAAGCGCGTCATCGTGCTGGGCGGTGGCAACACGGCCATGGACTGCTGCCGCTCGGCGCGCCGGCTGGGGGCTGACAGCGTCAAGGTGGTGGTGCGTTCCGGCTTTGAGGAAATGAAGGCCTCGCCCTGGGAGAAAGAAGACGCCCAGCATGAAGGCATTCCGATCATCAACTTCCACGTGCCCAAGGCCTTTGTGCTGCAAGCCGGGGTCTTGGTGGGCATGAGCTTCGAAGTGGTCAAAGCCGTATACGACGAGCACGGTCGCCGCAGCCTGGTGCCTACGGGCGAGCCCGACACGGTGATCGATTGCGACGAAGTGCTGGTCGCCGTGGGCCAGGAAAATTCCTTCCCGTGGATCGAGCGCGACAGTGGCATCACGTTTGATCAGTGGGGCCTGCCGCAGTTGGACGCCAAGACCTTTCAGTCCACCGTGCCGCAGGTGTTTTTTGGCGGTGACGCCGCCTTCGGCCCCAAGAACATCATCACCGCGGTGGCCCACGGCCACGAGGCGGCGGTGTCCATCGACCGCTTCTTGCACGGTGA
This sequence comes from Rubrivivax sp., assembly GCA_043774975.1. GTDB lineage: Bacteria > Pseudomonadota > Gammaproteobacteria > Burkholderiales > Burkholderiaceae_C > Rubrivivax. The sequence goes on along the minus strand of JAYVSX010000223.1, from coordinate 407 downwards.
GTCGCTGAACCACCGGCCGCCGCCCCACGTGAACATGATGTCGCAGAAGATGGGCATCCACGAGTGGAGCTATGCCAATTCACCCAGCAACGACCAGCGCTTCAAGGTGCCATGGGCCAACGCGGAAAAGGCGCTGGCCAGCATCCAGGTTGAAGTGGAACTGGGTTTCGATCTGCCCACGGCCTTCAAGGAAGCCGAGCGCTGCCTGAACTGCGACGTGCAAACCGTGTTTGCCGAAAAACTGTGCATCGAATGCGACGCCTGCGTTGACATCTGCCCGATGGACAGCATCACCTTCACCACCAACGGTGAAGAGGCCGATCTGCGCACGCAGCTGAATGCGCCGGCGGTCAACCCCGCGCAGGACCTCTACGTCAGCCAGCCCCTGAGAACCCAGCGCGTGATGG
>JAYVSX010000222.1:0-7587 GCA_043774975.1 Rubrivivax sp. | reverse complement strand
TCGATGCCCAGCGACAGCGGGGTCACGTCCAGCAGCAGCACGTCCTTGCGCTCGCCGCCCAGGACCTGGCCTTGAATCGCGGCACCGACGGCGACGGCTTCGTCCGGGTTCACGTCACGGCGCGGTTCCTTGCCGAAGAACTCCTTGACCTTGTCCTGCACCTTGGGCATGCGGGTCATGCCGCCGACCAGGATGATGTCGTCGATCTCGGTCAGCTTGACGCCAGCGTCCTTCACCGCCACACGGCAGGGCTCCAGCGTGCGCTCGATCAGTTCGTCGACCAGGCTTTCGAGCTTGGCGCGGGTGAGCTTGATGTTCAGGTGCTTGGGGCCCGACGCGTCGGCCGTGATGTAGGGCAGGTTGACGTCGGTCTGGGTGCTGTTGCTGAGCTCGATCTTGGCCTTTTCGGCAGCCTCTTTCAGGCGCTGCAGGGCCAGCACGTCCTTGGTTAGGTCAACCCCTTGCTCCTTGCGGAACTCGGTGACGATGTAGTCGATGATGCGCTGGTCAAAGTCTTCGCCACCCAGAAAGGTGTCGCCGTTGGTCGACAGCACTTCGAACTGCTTTTCGCCGTCGACGTCGGCAATCTCGATGATGCTGATGTCAAAGGTGCCGCCGCCCAGGTCGAAGACGGCGATCTTGCGGTCGCCCTTGCCGTGCTTGTCCAGGCCAAAGGCCAGTGCCGCGGCGGTGGGCTCGTTGATGATGCGCTTGACGTCCAGGCCGGCGATGCGACCGGCGTCCTTGGTGGCCTGGCGTTGGCTGTCGTTGAAGTAGGCCGGCACTGTGATGACAGCCTCGGTGACTTCTTCGCCCAGGTAGTCCTCGGCGGTCTTTTTCATCTTGCGCAGCACTTCGGCGCTGACCTGCGGAGGGGCCATCTTCTTGCCACGCACTTCGACCCAGGCGTCGCCGTTGTCGGCGGCGGCGATGGTGAAGGGCATCAGGCCGATGTCCTTTTGGACTTCCTTTTCACTGAACTTGCGTCCGATCAGGCGCTTGACGGCGTACAGCGTGTTGCGTGGGTTGGTCACCGACTGGCGCTTGGCGCTGGCGCCAACCAGGATCTCTCCGTCGTCCTGGTACGCAATGATCGACGGCGTGGTGCGCGCACCCTCGCTGTTCTCGATCACCTTGGTGTTGTTGCCTTCCATGATGGCCACGCACGAATTCGTGGTGCCCAGGTCGATGCCGATGATTCTTCCCATGTTCTTGACTCCTTCAGGAGATGTGCAGTTGATCTGGAGTTGTGGACAAGTCGCCAGCTTTCAAGGCCGCTGGCGCTTTATTTGGTGGCACTGTGCCTACTTGGGCGCAGCGACGGTGACCAGGGCCGGGCGCAGCACGCGGTCGGCGATCAGGTAGCCTTTTTGCAGCACCGTGACCACCGTCCCGGCGTCAACGTCGGCGCTTACCACGCTGATGGCCTGGTGTTGGTGCGGGTCAAACTTGGTGCCGGCCGGCGGGGCGATGGCCAGCACCTTGTTGCGCTCCAGCGCAGCCGTCAGCTGGCGCAAGGTGGCGTGCACGCCTTCCAGCATTTGCTCCATGCTGGCATTGGGCAATGCGATGGCGGCTTCCAGGCTGTCCCGCACGGGCAGCAGGCTGTCGGCAAAACTTTCCACCGCAAACTTGCGCGCCTTGGAGATTTCTTCTTCGGCGCGGCGGCGGGTGTTTTCGGCTTCGGCCTTGGCGCGCAGGAAAGCGTCCGAGACTTCGGTGTGGCGTGCTTGCAGTTCGGCCAGCTGGGTTTCAGGGGATGAGGCAGCGGTTGGGCTGTCAGCTGCTGCTGCGGTGGCAGGATCAGCGGCTGGGTTGGCCGCGGGATGGGCGGCCGGCTGTGCAGGGTCGTGGGTCTCGTTCATGGTTCGTATCTGAAGCGACAGCTGGGCAACTTGGGACGGTGCCCGCGCTTTCAAGAGGGTCTTTGAAAAAACTTTGGCCTCTTGTGGACTTGTCTTGTGGACTGTCTCCTGCCCCTGATCAGGCCAGCAGTGTCAGCCCGCTCATCTGTCGGAGTTGGGCCCCAGGTCATCGACGCTGGCGCGCCAGCGCTGCCAATCGGCCAGCTGGCGCCGGTCCTTTTTGGTCGGTCGGCCCTGCTCGATGGATTGCGCCGGCTCAGCGCCCAGGCGCCGTTGTTCGGCGACTTTTGCACGCAGCGCCAAGCTCTCGGCCGTTTCTTCGAACAGGGTCTGCGCCACCGGGGCCGGCCCGCGAAAATTGCTCAAGGCCAGCACCACCACGGTGCGGTTGACCGACCCTTGGCGCAAGGTGATTCGGTCGCCTGGCTTGGGCTCGCGCGAGGCCTTGGCGACCTGTTCATTGACCATCACCCGGTTGCGGCCGATTTCTTCTGCGGCCAAAGCCCGGGTCTTGTAGAAGCGGGCCGCCCACAGCCACTTGTCCAGGCGAACGCGGCTTTCAGGATTCATGGCTGGTTTCCCTGGGCAAGGTGACGCGGGCCAGCAGGCCGGAGGTCGCTGCGGGCCGGTTGATGAGCTCGATGCTGCCACCCAAGGACTGCACGATCTCGCGGCAGATGGCCAGGCCCAGCCCGGAGCCACCGCGCGCACCCGCTGCCGCAAAGGGCTCGAACAGGCGTTGGCGCTGTTGCGGGCTGATGCCGGGCCCGCTGTCGGTCACGCTCAGCACAGCCGCCCGGTCCTGTGCCTGCACCTGTACCGAGAGTTGCCCACCGGGCGGGCTGTGTTTGATGGCGTTGTGCAGCAGGTTGCGTGTCAGCTCACGCAACGCCCACTCGTGGGCCCGCACGCTGGCCGGCGTGGTTTCAATGTCGAACTCGATCTGCGCGGCGGCCACCAAGGGGCTGACATCCAAAGCGACGCCGCGCACGATCTGGTCCCACGGCTGCAGCGATGGCGGACCCTGGTGCCGCAACTGTTCGACCTTGGCCAGGGCCAACATCTGGTTGGCCAACTCGGTGGCGCGGTCGACCGTGTCGCTGATTTCAGCCAGCGCCTGCAGCGGTGCCACGTCGCCTCGTCGCGCCGACTGGACCTGGGTCTTGAGCACGGCCAGCGGCGTGCGCAGCTGATGCGACGCGTCGCGGACAAAGCGCTTTTGGTGTTCCAGCAGGTGCGACAAGCGCGACATCAGCGCATTGGTGGCGTCCACGATGGGTTGCAGTTCGCGCGGCGCGTTGTGGCCGGGCAGGGGCGACAGGTCAGCCTCGTCACGGTGGCTCAGCTGGTGGCTCAGCGTGCGCACGGGTTGGGTGGCGCGCTGCACCACCAGCACCACCACGCCGGCGATCAGGATCACCAGCAGGGCTTGCTGCCACACCGTTTGCAGCAACAGGCTGCGGGCCAGGGTGTGCCGCAACTCCAGGGTTTCGGCCACCTGGATGGTGGCCATGCCCTGCCCGCCGACACCAGCCACGGGTTGCAGCAGCACGGCCATGCGCACCGGCTCGCCCAGGTAGGTTTCGTCATAGAAGTGAACCAAGGCCGCGTAGACACCCGCACCCGGCGGGGCTGGGCGGGCTGCCGGCAGGTCCTTGAAGCCCGACACCACTTCGCCCGCAAAACCGGTGACGCGGTAAAAGATGCGGCTGCGGTTGTCGGCCTCAAAGGCTTCCAGCACGCTGTAGGGCAGGCTCGACTGCACATGAGCCGGGCCGGGGTCCAGGCTGTACTGCAACTGCTCGCCAATCGCCTTGGCCGACGCCAAGAGCGTGCGGTCATAGGCCGTGTCGGCAGCTTCCAAGGCCTGGCGGTACAGGCCCATGCTGTTGATGACCACGAAGGCCAGCACCGGGATCAGGATGCCCAGCAGCAGGTGGCGCCGCAGCGACAGCCGATGGGGCGTGGCCGCCGCGCTGCTCACTGGAGTACCTTCGTGCTGCGCACTGCGGAATTCGCTCTTGGGACGGCCCGGCGCGCTCATGCCAAGGCCTTGAGCAGATAACCCAGGCCGCGCAGCGTGACCAGTTGGGTCGGCGCAGCCACCAGCTTTTTGCGCAGGCGGTAGACCACCACCTCGATCGCATCGGCCTGGACCTGGGTTTCGCCGGCAAACACCAGCTCACTCAAGCGTTCCTTGCTCACCGCCCGGCCCGGTGTGGCCAGCAGTGCGCGCAGCAGCGCCGCTTCGCGCGAGGTCAGCTCCATGGGCTGGCCGTTCAGGTAGACCGCGCCGCTGGTGGCGTCAAACTGCAGGCCGGCGTAGGCCGGTCGATGGACGGGATCGTTGTCGCGGCCGCTGCCGCGGCGGGCCAGGGCACGCACGCGGGCTTCCAGTTCGTCCAGGTCAAAGGGTTTGGCCAGGTAGTCATCGGCACCGGTGTTCAGGCCCAGGATGCGGTCGCCCACGGTGCCACGTGCGGTGAGGATCAGGACCGGCGTTTGCAAGCCCTGCGCCCGTGCGGTGGCCAGCACGTTCAGGCCGTCCAGACCGGGCAGACTGAGGTCGAGCAAGACCACGTCGGGCAGCGACGCGTGCCAGCGGTCCAGTGCGCGCGCGCCGTCGCCGCAGACCACCACCTGCATTCCGCAGCGCTCGAAGCTGCGCTGCAAGGTGGTTTGCATGGCGGGGTTGTCTTCGACCAGCAGCAGCTTCATTGGCGGGGCGGATTATCGGCAATGGTCACAGCCCGACCTTGGTGATTCCCCGGGGGTCATCGACAGCCGAATGACAGGCGCCGGGTTCATCATCACAACCAGGTCCTAAACCCACATTGTCCGGAGACACTTGCCATGCGTCGCGATACCTTTTTGAAGAGTCTGGCCGCTTTGGCCGCCAGCGGGGCTTTGCCTTTGACGGCCCAGGCTGCCGCCAACTTGAAGATGATGATTCCGGCCAACCCGGGCGGCGGCTGGGACAGCACCGGTCGTGCGCTGGGCAAGGCCCTACAAGATGCCGCGGTCGCCACGGCGGTGACGTTTGAGAACAAGGGCGGCGCGGCCGGCGCCCTGGGTCTGGCGCAGTTTCTGAATTCCTCCAAGGGTGACCCAAACGCCATGATGGTGATGGGCGCGGTCATGCTTGGCGGCATCATCACCGGCAAGCAGCCGGTGACGCTGACCCAGGCCACGCCGCTGGCCCGTTTGACCAGCGAGTACAACGTGTTCGTGGTGCCCGAGGCCTCACCATTGAAGAGCATGAAAGACGTGGTCGAGCAGCTCAAGAAAGACCCCGGCAGCGTCAAGTGGGGTGGCGGCTCGCGCGGGTCCACCGAACACATTGCAGCGGCCATGCTGGCCCGCGAAGTGGGCGTGGACGCCGCCAAGATCAACTATGTGCCTTTCCGGGGCGGTGGTGAAGCCACCGCCGCCATCCTGGGCGGCAACGTGTCGGTGGGCGGCAGCGGCTACAGCGAATTCCAACAGTACATCGAGGCGGGCAAGATGCGCGCCATTGCGGTGACATCGGCCACCCGCCTGAAGGGCATCAACGTGCCGACGATGAAAGAGCAGGGCTACAACGTCGAGATCGGCAACTGGCGCGGTGTTTACGGCGCGCCAGGCATCACGCCTGAGCAGCGCAAGGCGCTGATCGACATGATCGTCAAGGCCACCAAGAGCAAGGCCTGGGAGGAATCCTTGACCAAGAACAACTGGACCCCTGCGCTGCAAACCGGCAAGGAGTTCGAAGAGTTCGTGGACCGCGAATTTGCCAGCCTGCGTGTGACCATGGTGAAGGCCGGCATGATCTGACGCTGACTCAGCGCCGTTCCATCCATTAAAAAGCACTGAACGGGGGCCCTGGGCCCCCGCGCTCTTTGAGCGGTGTAAACCAGGAGACACCGATGGCAGAACCATCAACCACGCAAAGGCACCAGACCTGGATTGGCCTGGGTGCCCTGGGGCTGGGCGCCGTGATGGCCTTTGGCGCCTGGGACATCCCGTCCGCCGCAGGCTACGCCGGCGTCGGGCCCAACTTCTTGCCTTGGGTGGTGGCCGTGGTGTTGACGATCTGCGGCGTCTGGCTGGTGGCCCAAGCCCGCTCGGGCGGCTGGCACGGCATGGAAGAGCCTTCGGGCGCCGCGCAGGGGGATTGGACGGCGCTGGCCTGGGTGGCCGCGGGTGTGGCCGCCAATGCCGCGCTGATCACCGTCATCGGCTTCATCTTGAGCTGCACGCTGTGCTTCATGTTGGCGGTGCGGGGCTTGCGCGGTTCTGAAGGCAAACCCCATGGCGGCGGCCGCGGGCTGGTGATCGACTTTGTCACCGGCTTTCTGATCGCCGCGCCCGCGTTCTGGTTGTTCACCAAGTTCCTGGCCATCAACCTGCCCGGTTTGACCGGCAGCGGCTGGATCTGAAGGGGCCTGCGCATGGACATCTGGAACCTGCTCATGGGTGGTTTTGCCACCGCGCTGACGCCCGTCAATTTGCTGTGGGCTTTTGTGGGTTGTGCCATTGGCACCGGCATCGGCGTGCTGCCAGGGCTGGGGCCCGCGGTCACGGTGGCCATGCTGCTGCCCATCACGGCGCAGGTTGAGCCCACGGCCAGCATGATCTTTTTTGCCGGCATCTATTACGGCGCCATGTACGGCGGCAGCACCACGTCGATCCTGCTCAACACGCCCGGGGAAACCGGCACCATGGTGACGGCGTTGGAGGGCTTCAAGATGGCCAAGAACGGCCGCGCAGGGGCCGCGCTGGCCACCTCGGCGATTGGCAGTTTTGTGGCCGGCACGATTGCCACGGTCCTGGTGACGCTGTTTGCGCCCATCGTGGCTCAGTACGCCGTTTTGTTGGGGCCGCCGGAGTACTTCATGCTGATGCTGCTGGCTTTCACCACGGTGAGCGCCGTGCTGGGCAAGAGCACGCTGCGTGGTTTGACGGCCTTGTTCGTGGGTTTGGCGGTGGGCTGTGTGGGGCTGGACCAGATCACGGGCCAGGTGCGTTACACCGGGGGCGTCCCCGAGTTCATGGATGGCATCGAGGTGGTGCTGGTGGCGGTGGGACTGTTTGCCGTTGGCGAGTGTCTGTACACCGCGCTCTTTGAGGGCCGCAGCCAGCAGCAGATGAACCGCATGGGCAGCGTGCACATGACCCGCGCCGAATGGAAACGCTCTTGGCCTGCATGGTTGCGCGGTACTTTCATCGGTTTCCCCTTTGGCACCATTCCGGCAGGCGGATCTGAGATCCCCACCTTCTTGAGCTACGGCGTTGAGCGCAAGCTGAGCAAACACAAGGAAGAGTTCGGCACGGTGGGTGCCATCGAGGGTGTGGCCGGGCCTGAAGCGGCCAACAACGCCGCGGTGACGGCCACTTTGGTGCCGTTGTTGACCTTGGGCATTCCAACCTCGGTGACTGCTGCCATCCTGTTGAGCGCGCTGCAAAACTATGGCATCAACGCCGGGCCGCAGTTGTTCCAGACCAGCAGCACGCTGGTCTGGGCATTGATCGCCAGCCTCTACATCGGCAACGTGATGCTGCTGGTGCTGAACCTGCCCCTGGTGGGCATGTGGGTCAAGCTGCTGCAGATTCCACGGCCACAGCTCTATGCCGGTATCTTGATTTTCGCCACCATTGGCGTCTATGGCATGCGCCAGAGTGCCTTCGACTTGTTCCTGATGCTGGGCATTGGCTTGATTGGGGTGCTGATGCGGCGCTTTGA
>JAYVSX010000221.1:0-2167 GCA_043774975.1 Rubrivivax sp. | reverse complement strand
GGCCGGTTGAAGGTTTGCAGCCAGACCCTGAACCGCTGCTGCAGCGCTTGCGGCATGTGCCCAGCCAGGCCGGTTTGATTTTTCAGCGCATGCAGGTGGCCGCAGCCCAGGCCCCGTTTCAAGTCCCGTTTCAGGCCACGGTGCAGCAACTGCAGGTCAACCATCAGACGCTGCCTCGGCTGGCGGTTCTGGCCGCCCAGGCCTATGCCGCCAGCGGCAACTTCACCGCGCTGCACCTGGTGACCAGCGCCCACGCGGCCCGCGTGGTCTTGGCCGAACTGGAGCCTGAAGCCGTGCTGCTGGCGCTTGCGCCTTACTGGCGGGCCTATGCCGCCGCGGTTTGTGTGGCGGGATTGCGGCCGTTGCCTGCAGCGCCGCTTTTGCCCTGGCCCACCATCGTGTCCAGGGCCTTGGCCAGCGACGACGACCACGTGATCAAGCTGGTGCACAGCTGCCGTGAACAAGAACGCGCGTTGGGCGGCGCGGTGTGGCAACAGGCGGCTTCGCGCGCGGTGGCCACGTGATGAACGAGGTGCCACGGCGCCAGGCCGTACGACAGGCAGGACAATCCAGCCCATGGCTCTCCTCACCCTCTCTGACGCCCACCTGGCGTTTGGTCACGTCCCCTTGCTCGACGGCGCTGCCGTCTCTTTGGAATCCGGCGAACGTGTCGCCCTCATCGGCCGCAATGGCGCGGGCAAGTCCAGCCTGCTGAAGATACTGGCCGGGCTGGACAAGCCCGACGACGGCATCCTGCAGCTGCAGACCGGCTTGCGCCGGGTCTACGTGGCGCAAGAGCCGCTGTTCGAAAGTGGCAGCACGGTGTTTGATGCGGTGTCCGAAGGCGTGGCCGAGGCCCGCGAATTGCGTGAACGCTTCGAGCGCCACGACCCGGCCGACGACATGGACGCCGTGCAGACCCGCCTGGAAGCGCTGGACGGCTGGATGTGGGAGCAGCGGGTTGACCAGGCGCTGCAACGCCTTAACCTGGACCCGGCGGCGCGTGTTGAAGACCTGTCGGGTGGCACCAAAAAGCGTGTGGCCTTGGCCCGTGCGCTGGTGGCGGCGCCCGACCTGCTGCTGCTGGACGAGCCCACCAACCACCTGGACATCGACGCCATTGAATGGCTGCAAGAACTGCTGGTGGGCTGGCGCGGCGCGCTGGTCTTTGTCAGCCACGACCGCGCCTTCATCGACGCCGTGGCCTCGCGCATCGTCGAACTGGACCGCGGCCTGCTGCGCAGTTACCCCGGTAGTTTCAAAACTTATGAGCTGACCAAAGCGCGCGAGCTGGAAGACGAAGCGCTGGCCAATGCACGCGCAGAAAAGCTGCTGGCGCAAGAAGAGGTGTGGATACGCAAGGGCGTGGAAGCGCGCCGCACCCGCAGCGTGGGCCGCGTGCAGCGCTTGGTGAAGCTGCGCGAACAGCGGGCCTCGCGGCGCGACACGCTGGGCCAGGTGCGCTTGGAGCTGGACGCCGGTTTGCCGCCCGGCAAGATCGTGGCCGAGCTCAAGGACGTGGGCATGCGCTATGGTGAGCGGCAGCTGATCAGCGGCTTCAGCGGCACCATCCTGCGTGGCGACAAGGTGGGCCTGATCGGCCCCAACGGCAGCGGCAAGACCACCTTGCTCAAGTTGATCCTGGGTGAACTGCAGCCCACCAGTGGCAGCGTGCGCCAGGGCACGCGCTTGCAGGTGGCCTACTTCGACCAGATGCGCGCCGGGCTGAACCTGGACGCCACGCTGGTGGACACCATCAGCCCCGGCAGCGAGTGGATTGAGTTGGGCCAGGAGCCCAAGGTCACGCGCAAGCACGTGATGAGCTACCTGACCGACTTTCTGTTCAGCCCCGAACGCGCCAACTCACCGGTGCGCACACTGTCCGGTGGCGAGCGCAACCGTGTGCTGCTGGCGCGCCTGTTTGCGCTGCCCGCCAACGTGCTGGTGCTGGACGAGCCCACCAACGACCTGGATATTGACACGCTGGAGCTGCTCGAAGAGCTGCTGCAAAACTACGACGGCACTGTGTTTCTGGTCAGCCACGACCGCACCTTCATGGACAACGTGGTCACCAGCACCATTGCCTACGAAGGCGATGGACGTTGGCGCGAATACGAAGGTGGCGTGAACGACTGGCTGACGCAGAGCAAGCGCGCCAACGAAATCG
>JAYVSX010000220.1:0-6215 GCA_043774975.1 Rubrivivax sp. | reverse complement strand
CTGCACCTCGCTGCTAGACTTCTGCCAACCCCCCATGACGGAGGGCCTGCTGCCATCTGAACCCTTTGGACCGACCCAAGCCCAACCGCAAGACCGCTGCGCCTGCGCTGGAGTTCGAGCGCGCCTTGCAGGTTCTGGCGCAATCGGGCCACCCGGTGCCGCAAGGCGATTTGGGCAGCGTGCAATGGCAACAGTCGCTGATTGACGCTCTGGTGGAACTGTCCAGCCGCGATGCGCTCACGGGCCTGGCCAACCGGCGCGCTTTCGAGGCGGCCGTGGGCCGCGAGGTCGACCGGGTTGCCCGCAGCGGTGAGCCGGCTTTGCTGCTGGCGCTGGACATCGACCACTTCAAACGTGTCAACGACAGCCATGGCCACGCGGCGGGCGACCAGGTCATTCGTGCGGTGGCCACTGCGCTGCTCGACTGCGTGCGACCCATGGACCTGGTGGCCCGCGTCGGTGGCGAGGAATTTGCCATCATCTTGCCCAATTGCGCCAGCACTTTTGGTCAGACCGTGGCCGAGCGCGTGCGCCGGCGGGTGGAGCGAATGCCGGTGGCCTTGGTTCCCAGTGGCCTGGAGCTCAGTGTCACCATCAGTGTGGGCGGCGCTTTCGCACCGCAGTGGGTCCGTTCGACACCGGCCCTGTGGCAGGAAAGGGCAGATCAACAGCTCTACCTGGCCAAGGCTCAAGGCCGCAACCTGGTGCGGTTGGAGCCGACTGCGGTGTCGGTGGTCAGCAACGAAGAAAAACGCCTGCTGTTTGACAGCTTTCAGATCCAGGACCACGAATGAGCGCCCCCGATTCACGCCCGAATGCAGCCTCGGCGCCCGGACACATCGTGGCCGTTACCAGCGGCAAAGGTGGTGTTGGCAAGACCTTTGTTTCGGCCAACCTGGCGGCTGCTTTGGCGCGCGCTGGGCGCAAGGTGCTGGTTTTGGACGCCGACCTGGGATTGGCCAATCTGGACGTGGTGCTGAACCTGTTTCCCAAGATCACCCTGCATGACGTGTTCACCGGCAAGAGCACGCTGGCCGACGCGATTCTGCCCGCACCGGGCGGTTTTCACGTCTTGTTGGCGGGTTCGGGCATGGTTGAGTATTCGCGCATGACGCCTGAAGTGCGTGACCAGTTGCAAACGGTCATTGACCAGGTGGCACCGAAGTTTGACCACGTGCTGCTCGACACCGGTGCTGGCATTTCAGACGTGGTGCTTTACACGGTGTCGCTGGCCGGTGACGTGTTGCTGGTGGTGACGCCCGAGCCGACGTCCATGACCGATGCCTACGCCACCATCAAGGTGCTGGCCACCACGCAGGGCCGGCGCAAGATGCGCCTGCTGGTCAACCAGACCCGCAAACCCGGTGAAGGCCGGGGGGTGCGCCAGCAACTGCAGCAGGTGGTTGATCGTTTTGTCAACCCAGGCCTGGACGCCCCGGTCCAGCTGGAACTGCTGGGCGAAGTGCCGTCGGATTCCGCGGTGCGCGAGTCCGTGCAGCGCCGCCAGCTGTTGATGGCGTCACTGCCCGGCACACCTGCAGCTGTGGCGCTGGTCAACGCCGCGACCAAGCTGATGAATGGCTGAGCGCGCCCCCAGGCGGCGTTGCCGCCGCCCCCCAAGGGGGAGACATGAACCTTTTGCCGGCCCCTGAGATCGCCTCTGTGATGGCCCCATTGAGGGCTCTTTCTCTGACTCGTTTGCTGAGCCGCTCGCCAATGAGTTCGCCGACCCGCCTTTTGACGCGTCCGCCGATCCGTTTGCTGATCCGTCCGCTGACCCGTCCGCTGACCCTTCCGCTGTTCCGTCTGCTGATGCTGACGCTGACCCTGTCTGCACTGTCGGCCTGCATCGTGGTGCCGCAATCGCGCGATGTCTACGACCCGGACTGCAAGACCACCACGCGCCAGGTGACGCTGGAGACGGCCTACATTGGCGGCTTCCATCGTTGCGCGGGCGACGGCTGTGTGGCCATGCTGGCGGCGGCGGGCTTTGTCACCGCGGCCTCGGTGGTGGTTTCGGGCAGCATTGCGGTGGTCGGCAATGCGGTGTACTGGTTTGAACGCCAGGGTCGCTGCGCTCGCCCGCGGGACCCCGCCACCGCGGCACCGTCCTCGGCAGCTTCAACCCCGCAGTAAGACGATGAGCGCTCCAGCACCGCCCATCGGCGCGCTGGCCTGCGTGAATGCCAGCACCTGCGCCTTTTGCCCCAGCCAGCGCTGCACCTTGGCCTTGAGCACGGGCTCGCGCCCCGGCGACCCGTTGCCCTTGCCATGCACCACGCGCAGGCACCGCCAACCGCGACGCGCCGCCTCGCGCAAAAACTCGGCCAGCTGGTCACGCGCTTCGTCGCGCCGCATGCCGTGCAGGTCCAACTCGCCCTGTATGGCCCAGTGGCCACGGCGCAGCCGCAGCACCACGTCGGGCCCGACACCTTCGCGGTGAAAACTCAGGCCGTCGTCGGTGAGCAAAAGACTCTCGATGTCGACCTCGTCCGACATCGCTTCTTGTAACGCCGCCTGCTCGTCTTTCTGGCGCTGCAGCGGCAGCGGCTGGGGCGGGGTTGGCAAGGCCAGGTTGCGTCCGTACGCGGGCAGCTGCGTCACCGGCCCCACGCTGTCGGCGAAGACCTGGCGTTGGCGTTCGGCAGCTGCCTGGGCCGCGCGCAAACGGGCCGCAGCTTCCAGTGCTGCGGCCTGCTGTTGGCGCAGGGCGTCGCGCACGGTGGCCAGGCCGGCCAAACCGCTCGTGCCCAGGGTCGTTTTGGGTTTGTTGCCCTTCACATCAGGCCCCGTTCGGCCAGCGAGACCACCTGGCCCTGGCCGACGATGATGTGGTCCAGCACCCGCACGTCGACCATTTGCAGCGCCGTCTTCAAGGTCTGGGTCAGATACTCATCTGCACGCGAAGGTTCGGCCAGGCCTGAGGGGTGGTTGTGGGCCAGCACCACCGCCCCGGCGTTCAGGCTCAGGGCGCGGCGCACCACCTCGCGGGGGTAGACGCTGGTCTGGGTCAAGGTGCCGTGGAACATCTCTTCCAGAAGCAGCAAGCGGTGCTGGCTGTCCAAAAACAGCACTGCGAAAACCTCTTGCGGGCGGTTGCCCAGCGCCAGACCCAGGTAGTCTTTGAGGCCTGTGGGGCTGTCAAAGACGGGCGCCTGCTTCAGCTGCTGGGCCAGCGCGCGGCGGGCGATTTCCATCACCGCCAGCAACTCGGCCTGTTTGGCCGGTCCCAGCCCCTTGATGGACTTGAGTTTGCCGTGCTCGGCGTTGAGCAGGCCGGCAAAGCCCTTGCACCCGTCCAACACTTGTTGCGCCAGAACCATGACGCCATTGCCTTTGTAGCCTGTTCGCAGCAGCAAGGCCAAGAGCTCGCTGTCGGTCAAGGCCGCGGTGCCACGCGCCAACAGTTTCTCGCGCGGTCGCTGGTCGGCGGGCAGGTCTTTCATGGGCTGGGTGTCATGGGCTGAGGGTGGGGTCGGTAGAATCGAAGTCAGTCTATTCCAGGGTCCGCGAACCTCGTGTCGCGCCTTGGAGTGCCCCCAAAAGGCCGAGTCCGGCCAGCCCAGAGGTCACCCGTCATCGTGAGCCACGTCCAGAGCGGATCTTTTCTGACCCTGCATTACCGCCTGGCCGGCCCGGACGGCGCCGACGTGGTCAACACCTTTGCCGACAAGCCCGCGACGCTGTCGCTGGGCGCTGGGCAGTTGTCGCCGGCCATTGAGCAGCAGCTGATTGGGCTGGTCGAGGGCGCGCACAAGTCGTTTGACCTGCCCGCTGGCGCGGCCTTCGGCCCGCGCAACCCCGACATGCTGCAGCGGGTCAAACTCAGCCTGCTGCGCGAGCTGGGCGACCCCGACGCCGACTACGCGGTGGGCGACGTGGTGCAGTTCCCCACCCCTGACGGGCAAGGCAGCTACGCCGGCCTGGTGCGTGAATGTGGCCCCGACTGGCTGCTGTTTGACTTCAACCACCCCTTGGCGGGCCAGCCGGTGCGGTTTGAAGTCAAGCTTTTGGGGGTGCTCTAGCCATGGCCATTGAAGAAGTCCTGTTGGCCGAGCCGCGTGGGTTCTGCGCCGGCGTGGACCGCGCCATTGAAATCGTGGAACGGGCCCTGAAGCGCTTTGGCTCGCCGATCTATGTGCGCCACGAGATCGTGCACAACACCTATGTGGTCAACGACCTCAAAGCCAAGGGTGCCATCTTCATCGAAGATCTTGCCGACGTGCCGCCCGGTGCGACGCTGGTGTTCAGCGCCCACGGCGTCAGCCAGGCGGTGCGCAGGCAAGCCCATGCGCGTGGCTTCCAGGTCTTTGACGCCACCTGCCCGTTGGTCACCAAGGTGCACGTCGAGGTGGCCAAGTTGGCCAAGGAAGGGTACGAGTTTGTGATGATCGGCCACAAGGGCCACCCCGAGGTTGAAGGCACCATGGGCCAGTTGACCGAAGGCATCTACCTGGTGGAAGACGTGCCGGACGTGCAGCATGTTCACCCGCGCGGCGACAAGCTGGCGGTGGTCACGCAGACCACATTGAGCGTTGACGACGCTGCGGCCATCCTGGGTGAGGTCAAACGCCGGTTTCCGCATGTGCGCGAGCCCAAGAGACAAGACATCTGCTACGCCACCCAGAACCGGCAGGACGCCATCAAGGTGATGGCGCCAGGTGTGGACCTGGTCATCGTGGTGGGCAGCCCCACCAGCAGCAACAGCAACCGATTGCGCGAACTCGCGCAGCGCCTGGGCACCGACGCCTACATGGTCGAGGGCGCGCAAGATCTGCTGCCCGAGTGGTTTGAGGGCCGCACCCGGGTCGGCTTGACGGCCGGGGCTTCGGCGCCTGACGTGCTGGTGCAGGCCGTCATCAGCCGACTGCGCGACTTGGGCGCGGTCAGCATCCGCAAGATGGACGGCGTGGTGGAAGACGTGCATTTCCCGCTGCCCAAAGGCCTGGGAGACCGCAGCATGGCGGCGCTGTCCGCAGCGTCAACATCCCGATCTTGACGCTGGTCGTTCTTCACCACCCCATTTGAAGACGGCGCTGAACTGGCGCCGTTTGCACGTCACCCCATTCAAGCGAGAGAACCACCATGATCGACATCAACCTGCTGCGCCGCGACCTCGACGGCGTGGTCGCACAACTGCAGCGCCGCAAGAACCCACAATCCTTTCTGGACGTGCCGCGCTACAGCGCCCTGGAAGCAGAGCGCAAGCAGATCCAGACCACCACCGAGCAGCTGCAGGCCCAGCGCAACGCCAGCAGCAAGCGCATCGGCCAGATGAAGGGCAAGGGCGAAGACACCGCGCAGCTGATGGCCGAAGTCAGTGGCATGGCCGAGCAGATGAAAGCTGGCAGCGACCGCCTGGACCAGATCCAGGCTGAGTTGCAGCAGATGCTGATGAGCATCCCCAACCTGCCGGCTGCCAGCGTGCCCGACGGCGCCGACGAAACCGCCAACGTGGAGGTGAGGCGGTGGGGTACCCCCGGCACCTTTGCCACACCGCCCAAGGACCACGTCGACCTGGGTGCGGCGCTGGGCATGGAGTTCGACACCGGCGCCCTGCTGGCCGGCAGCCGCTTCACGTTTTTGCGCGGCCCCATGGCGCGCCTGCACCGGGCGCTGGCGCAAATGATGCTGGACACCCACACCCAGGCCCACGGCTACACCGAGTGCTACACGCCCTACATCGTCAACCGCGAAATCCTGGAAGGCACGGGGCAGTTGCCCAAGTTCAAGGAAGACATGTTCTGGGTCTACCGTGGAAGTGAAGGCGGCGGCGCCGAAGAGCAGGCCGAGCAGTACCTGATCAGCACCAGCGAGATCAGCCTGACCAACACCGTGCGCGAACGCATCCTGGATGCCACCCAGCTGCCCATCAAGCTCACCGCCCACAGCCCCTGCTTTCGCAGCGAGGCGGGCAGCGGCGGGCGCGACACCCGGGGCATGATCCGTCAGCACCAGTTCGACAAGGTCGAGATGGTGCAAGTGGTTCACCCCGAGCACAGCGCCGCCGCCTTGGAAGAGATGGTGGGGCACGCCGAAGCCATCCTGCAGCAGCTGGAACTGCCTTACCGCGTGATGGCGCTGAGCACCGGCGACATGGGCTTCGGCGCCAGCCGGACCTACGACCTGGAGGTCTGGATACCGGCGCAGAACGCCTACCGCGAGATCAGCTCGTGCAGCAATTGCGGTGATTTCCAGGCCCGTCGCATGCAGGC
>JAYVSX010000219.1:0-3695 GCA_043774975.1 Rubrivivax sp. | reverse complement strand
TCATAGATGCAAAAGGTCTGGGTGCGCTCGGGGTTGACGTAGGAGTGCACCCAGTTCACGCCGTGCTCGGCGTTGTTGGCCACCACACCGGCCAGCGCCAGCATGCCCACGCCAGTGATGAGCCAACCGATCAGGATCGCCCCTGCCCCCGCACCTGCCGCCATGTTCTGCGGCAGGCCGAAGATGCCGCTGCCCAGGATGGAGCCGACCACCAGCGCCACCAGCAGGCTGAGCGGCAGCCTGCCTTGCAGCCGGCTGAGGGCTTTGACCGGTTTTGTGAACGCCGCAGTGCCGGGTTCATCAGGTGTGTGGGTGATGGCCATGAGAGTCGTCTCCAGGGATTGTTGTTGAATGTCTCCGCGGCGAAACAATGGGTCGTCAACCGGTCCGTGCCGCCCGCAGCCCTTTGAGCGGACCCAAGGTGGGCAGCAGCATGAACAGCAGCATCAGCACCAGTGGCAGCGCCAACCAGCCGAAGCTGCGGTGCGCCACCAGGCCAAAGAGCCAACCGCCGGCGGCCGAACCCAGCGTCTGGCCCAATCCGCCGGCCGCCGTCAGGCCGCCCATGACGAGACCCAGCCGTTGCGGTGCGGCACCGGCAGCCAGGTAGGCAATCACCGGCAGCACCAGGCCAGTGCCGGCGGCGGTGAGGCTGACGCCCAGGTACATCGCGGCATCAGACCGATTGACAGTCAACACAGCCAGCCCAAGCACCGCCAGCAACAGCCCTGCCGCGATGAGGATCCAGGCCGGGATCTTTTCCAGCACCGAGGTGACGAAGAGCAGCGCGTTCACGGCGAGCATCACCAGGCTGCACTCGGCCAGCATGAGGGCCGCCTGGCGCGACGACTGACCCGCCTGCTGCCCGAGCAGCACGATGCCCAGCTCAAAACCGGCCAGCACGAACATCACCGTACCGCTGAGCCACAGCAACGCGGCCGGGTGACTTGGTGCAGGACTTGGCAGCGTGCCTTGAGACACCGACCGCGCGCCTGGCGAAGCCGGCGCGGTTGCGGCCAGGCCCAGCATCATCACGCCGCCAAGCAACGCCGAAAGCACCAGCACCACTTTTGCAGACTGCGCTGGCGGCATGGCGCCATCCACCATCAACGGCCCGACCCAACTGGCCACCCCGCTCAACGCTGGGCCGAACAGGAACCCGAGCAACGACATGGCGCCCAGCCACGCAAAGCGCCGCGCGCGTTGCGATTCGGGTGTGTGTTCGGCCACCAGCGCCGCGACAACTGGCACGACCGCCGCCACAAAGAAGCCGGTCGCAGCGCGCAGTGTGTAGATGCCCCACAGGTTGGCCAAGGGCGGGGCCAGCAGCAGAAGCAGGCTGGTGACATACCCAAGCAGCCCGATGATCAAAATGCGGCGCCGCCCCACACGGTCCGATGCCACACCCCACAACGGGGCGCCCAGCAACACGCCGGCAGCATAAACACCGCTGAGAAGTCCGACATGACGTCCAACGTGAGCGGTTCCAACGCCAGGCATCAGCGTGGCCAACCAGGCCGGCAACACGGGCAACAGCGCGCCATAGCCCGCAGAGACGATGAAGACAGCCGCCGCCAGCCACGCCACCTGCACGGGCCGTAGCCCGGCAGACCGGACCAAATGCCAGAGTTCAGCGGAAGATGCACACCCACGCTTCAGCTTTGCTCGCGAAGACCGCATGGCGGGCACTACAGCACCACCGGCTTGTCCGGCAGTTCATTCCTGTTGTGGCCGCCGGCCGGAAAGTGCTTTGCCAGATGCAAGGTGACAGCCTGCACGCCGGCCACCACGCCGGCCTCGAAGTTCGACTGCCTGAAGGCGGCTTCCATCTGGCGGCACACCGTGCTCCAGGCCAGCGCGTCCACCTTGGCGTCGATGCCGCGGTCGGCCACGATCTCCACCGCTCGGTCCGCCAGCAGCAGGTAGATCAGCACACCGGTGTTGTCCTGGGTGTCCCATACGCGCAACTGCGAGAACAAATCGATCGCACGTTGACGGGCCGATTGCCCACTGAACAACGGCGAACCGTCGAGCGCGCCCTCGACGACGAAGCGGATTTCTCCGACGTGTGTCGACTCGCTGCCCTTGATGGTGCATTCGATCTGCTGCAGTGCGCCCGGAGGAAAGGCCCGTTTGACCTGGCCGTTGGTCACCAGCAAGTGCTTGAGGATGCGTTTGATCTTCATGCTCACCACCGTCCCGACGCACCGCCGCCACCGAAGCCGCCACCACCACCGCCAAAACCGCCGCCAAAGCCGCCGCCACCACCACCATGGCCACCGCGACCACCGCCGCCATGGAAGCCGCCCAGTCCGCGCCCGAGCAAACCGCCACCCATCAGCGTGAGAAACAGCGCCACCACGCCGGCCGCTGCCGCGATCGACAAGGCACCGACCACGAACCATGCAATCACTGCGACGACGCCGCCGGTGACCATCGAGCCCGCCACCTTGCCCAGCGTGGCGCGCAGCACGCCGCCCAGCGCCAGCGCCACGATGAAAAGCAGTGGCACGTACTGCTGCAGGCCCTGCTGAACGTCACGGCTGACCGCGCCAGGCCTGTTGCTGGGCGCCGGCAAGGCTTCGCCATCGATGACCCGGATGATCTGCGCCACCCCAGCCGATATGCCGCCATGAAAGTCTTGCTTCCTGAACAGCGGCAGGATGGTCTCGCTGACGATGCGCTTGCTGGTGAGGTCGTTGAGTGCACCTTCCAGGCCGTAGCCCACTTCGATGCGCAGCGCGCGGTCGTTCTTGGCAACCAGCAATATGGCGCCGTCATCCACCTTCTTGCGCCCGAGCTTCCACTGCTCGGCCACACGCAGTGCGTACTGCTCGATGTCTTCCGGCGCTGTGGTCGCGACCATGAGCACCGCCAGCTGGCTGCCCTTGCGGGCCTCGAAAGCCGTCAAGGTCTGCTCCACTGCGGCCTTCTGCTCTGTGCTCAGCGTTCCGGTCTGGTCGGTGATGCGCCCCGTCAAGGGCGGCACCGGGATTTGCGCTATGGCCAATGCAGACCCGAAAAGCGCGCAGGCCAGCAACAGCGCCCGGCCTGCCCGGAGCGCGGCGCTGACTGCAGTCACTGGCCTGCCCCAGACTCAGAACCAGACACCACACCCCCGGGCTTGGCCGGTGAGGTGGCGAACCCCACGCCGGGCGGCTCTGAAATCTCTCTTTCGTTGTTGCTCATGGGTTCGTTCTCCATAAAACGTTTCATGTCTATCGGCGTGTGCCAGACCGGTCAGCTGCCCGTGGACGTGAGTGCAACAACTGCTTCACGCCGACCGGCAATCAAGAAGGCCAGTCCGGCGAGCCACATCAACGCCGGCACCAGCAGCAGCCACCGGAAGTCGGACTGCAAGGCAAAGTTGGTGGCGCTCATCAACCCCACCGTGAGCGCGCCAGCAAGACCGATGGCCCAAGACGCCCCGTGAGGTCGCGCCGCCAGTACGCTGCAAGCCCCGCTGAAAGCCGCGCTGAACGCCACCAACACCGTCAGCACCCCCGCGCCAGCCATAAAGCCCCCCATGACCGTGAAGACATGCTTCAACCAGCCCTCGAGGCCCGGTGCAGCCACGCGAAGCTGCTCGACGGTGGTGCCCATGAAGCGCGGGTCTTCGGGCAACAGAGGTGGCCGCAGAACGATGAAGTACAGGCCCAGACCCACAAGCCAGACGCCACAGGCCGTGAGCATCC
>JAYVSX010000218.1:0-3657 GCA_043774975.1 Rubrivivax sp. | reverse complement strand
GAATGGGCCGTTGCCAGGCCGGCCAAAGTGACACCACCGCCACGCTCGCTGATTAGGCCCCGGGCGTGGAAAACCACGACGTCGCCCAACACAGGTGCTGCTGGCGCAGGCCTGACCACACCGACAATGCAAGTCTTCACGCAGCACCGTCCACACAAGACTTGGCCACATGACCACATTCGACCAATTCCTGCAGGCCCACCCCGGCTACACCCGCACCCAGCCCCTGGACACCCTGCGCGCCACCGAATACAGCCGCTTGGACACCCGCCAGCAGGTCTACCTGGACTTCACCGGCGGTGGCTTGCATGCCGCCAGCCAGGTGCGTGAGCACGCGCTGATGCTGAGTGAAGAGGTGCTGGGCAACCCGCACTCGGTCAACCCCAGTTCGATGGAAATGACGCGGCGCGTGGAGCAGGCGCGCCAAGCGGTGCTGCAGCACTTCAACGCCAGCCGCGACTACGTTGCCATCTTCACGCTCAATGCGTCGGGCGCGCTCAAGCTGGTGGGGGAGTCTTACCCGTTTGCGCCGGGTGGCCAGTTGCTGTTGACGACCGACAACCACAACTCGGTGAACGGCCTGCGTGAGTTTGCGCAAACCCGGGGCGCCGCGGTGGACTATGCGCCGCTGACACGCCCTGACCTGCGGCTGGACGCCCCCGCGTTGACCACGCTGCTCAGCAAGACCCCGGGCGCGCAACCTCGCTTGCTGGCCTTTCCGGCGCAGTCCAACTTTTCCGGCGTCAAGCACCCGCTGGACTGGATAGAAACCGCGCGGGCCCAAGGCTGGCATGTGCTGCTGGACGCGGCGGCCTATGTGCCCACCAACACGCTGGACCTGCAGCAGGTGCAGCCCGACTTCGTGGTGATGTCGTTCTACAAGATGTTTGGCTACCCCACTGGCGTGGGCTGCCTGCTGGTGCGCAAGGACACGCTGGCGCTGCTGAAGCGGCCCTGGTTTGGCGGCGGCACCGTCAACTTTGCAACCGTGCAGGGCCGTTTGCATGTGCTGTCGGGCGGCGAGGCCGGGTTTGAGGACGGCACGCTCAACTACCTGAGCATCCCGGCGGTGGAATTGGGCTTGGCCCATCTGCAGCGCGTGGGCATGGAACAGATTCAAACGCGCGTGAAGTGCTTGACGGGCTGGTTGCTTGGGCAACTGCTGCGCCTGTTGCACAGCAACGGCCGGGCCATGGTGCGCCTGTACGGGCCGGCCAACATGGTTGACCGCGGCGGCACGGTCACGCTGAACTTCTATGACCCCAGCGGCCACCTCGTGGACTACCGGCGCATTGAAGAGTTAGCTGCGCAGAAGAACATCTCTTTGCGCACCGGGTGTTTTTGTAACCCTGGCGCTGGCGAGACCGCCGAAGACCTGAGCGAAGACGACATGCGCGTGGCGGCCGCGCAGATTGGCGATCAGATCAACCTGCAGCGTCTTTTGTCGCTGATGCAAGAGCGCGGTGGCAAAACGGCCGGCGCCATTCGCGTGTCTCTGGGCCTGGTCAGCAACTTTGCCGACGTGCAGCACTTTCTGGACTTTGCCAGCGGCTTGCGCGACCAGACCGCGCTGACGATCGGCACGGTGTCGTTTGACATTGAAAGCTGCCGCGTGGTGCGCGACGGGGGTTGAGGGCTTGGCGGAAGTGGGGGGCTTCATTCAGCCCTGACGCAGCTCTTATACAGCCCTCCTCCAACCCCTGCCAGGGTCCCGGCCCTGACCGGGCCTTCACCACTTGCAGCCGCTGTCTCTTTTCAGCGCATCCACCACCAGCGGAATCACCGCCAGCAGACCCGCGCCGCTGTGGGCCGTGCGGCAGTCGGTGCGGCCTGACTTTTCAATGTCGCGGGCCAGTTTTTCGTCGCGCTCGGGTGGGCGCGGCAACACCGGCAACACACCCGCCGTGCCGTGGCGCGACAGCTCACCGCCGCGCGGCCGGGCCAGTTCCAGGTTGAGCCGTGGCACCGCGCTGGCCGCTGCAGCAGCGGGGGTGGCCACGTCACGGCCCACCTGTGCGCCGGCATCGGGCGCGCCGGGTCGGCTGGATGCGGTTTCCGCGCGAGGCAGCGGGCTGGGTTGCGGGGCCAGCGGCTCCGTCACGGTGGTGCTGGGCGAAAGCGCGGCTTGGGGCGCGCGCGCCGGTGCCGCTGGCGCAGGCAGACGGCGTTCAGCCTGCGGTTGCGGGGCCGCTTCCAGCGTTGGCAAGGTTGGCGCCATGGCGGCCGGTGTGGACGACAACGCAGGCGCAGCCTGCAACGGAGCCACCATGCGGTTTTCCAAGACCCGGTCTGGCGCTGGCACGGCAGCGGGCGCTGGCGCCGCTTGCTGAAGCGTTGCGGTCGGTGCCGGGGTTGGCACGAGAGCAGGCACCGAGATCGGCGCTGGAACTGGAATTGGAACTGGAACTGATACAGGGACCGGGACTGGAACCGGGGCAGGAACAGCAGCCGGCACTGACACTGGCGCCGGCACCGTTAGTGGCACCGGCACCGGCACGGGCAAAGGCTGGAGCTGTGGCTGGGGCGCCAGAACCACCGGTTCTTCGAGCGGTGTGTTGCGGCCCAGCCGGGCGGCGCCGGGTGCACTGTCCGGTGCAGGTTCGGTCTGCCGCACCGCGCCACCCCAGCGCGGTGTGTCGGCGGGCCCCGGCATGCTGTTGGCGGGCGCCGGGGGTGGCAGCTCAGCGTGGGCACCTTCGGTCACCGGCCCGCGCAAGGTCACGTTGATGGCCCCAAACACACCTTGGCCCAACGGCGCCGTGCCACCGGGCGCGTTGCCCAGCCACAAGACCAGCCACAGGTGCAGCAGCAAGGCCAAGAGCAAACAGCGCTGCAAGCTCGTCAGCGTGGCCTTGGGCCACGGCACCAGGCGGGCGGGCAGGGGCTGGTCTTGCAAAATGGCGTTCACGGCCCGGCCACCTTGTCAGCGGCCGCCACCGCTGTCAACCGGCGCTGCTGCAAGCGGCAGCCACCACAAGGTGCAGGCAGCACACCCCAAACACCCGGGATTGGAGCCGCGTGGTAACTCGGCAGCGCCATGCTCAGGTCTAATTCACGTTTCATCGTCCCCCAACCGGCCATCACCGTCATCAACGCCATCAGCGCACCCACCATGAACCAGCTCGACCAGCTCAAGCAGCACACCACCGTGGTGGCCGACACCGGCAACTTCAAGCAGCTGGCACAGTTTGCGCCGCAAGACGCCACCACCAACCCGAGCCTGATTTTGAAGGCCGTGCAGCAGCCCGAGTACGCGCCCTTGCTGGCCCAAACGGTGGCGGCCCACGCCCAGGCGCCGTTGGACGCCATCGTCGACCAGGTGCTGGTGCGCTTTGGCTGCGAAATTCTGAAGGTGGTGCCCGGCCGCGTCAGCACTGAAGTCGACGCCCGTTTGTCGTTTGACACGGCGGCCACGCTGGCCCGTGCCCACCGCCTGATTCAACTTTATGCCGACGCCGGCGTCGACAAGCGCCGGGTGTTGATCAAGGTGGCCGCCACCTGGGAAGGCATACGTGCTGCAGAACAGCTGGAGCGCGTTGGGATTCACTGCAACCTGACCTTGCTGTTTGCCTTTGGCCAGGCGGTGGCCTGCGGCGACGCGGGTGTGCGGCTGATCAGCCCCTTTGTGGGCCGCATCTACGACTGGCACAAAGAGTC
>JAYVSX010000217.1:0-5448 GCA_043774975.1 Rubrivivax sp. | reverse complement strand
GGCCACGCTGGCCATGCTCTTTTCGCGCTACGTGTTGCGCGACAGTGTCAAGGCGCGGTTTGGCGCGCGGCTGGCTGACATCGACAAAGGCATCGAGCGCGAGGGCGCGTTTTACCTGTTCACGCTGCGCCTGGTGCCGGTGTTTCCCTTCTTTGTGATCAACCTGTTGATGGGCCTGACCCAGATGAAGGCTGCCAGCTTTTACGGTGTCAGCCAGATTGGCATGTTGGCTGGCACGCTGGTCTATGTGTACGCCGGCACGCAGCTGGCGCAGATCACTTCATTGGGCAGCATCGTCAGCCCGGGTTTGGCGGCGGCGCTGGTCTTGCTGGGCGTGTTTCCGCTGGTGGCCAAAAAGGTCATCGACGCCGTCAAGGCCCGCCGTGTCTATGCGCGTTGGGCCGACAAGAAACCCAAGTCCTTTGACCGCAACATGGTGGTCATCGGCGCTGGCGCAGCGGGTCTGGTCACCAGCTACATTGCCGCCGCCGTCAAGGCCAAGGTGACCTTGGTGGAAAGCCACAAGATGGGTGGTGAGTGCCTGAACTACGGCTGCGTGCCCAGCAAGGCGTTGATCAAGACCGCCACCTTGGCGCGCCAGATGCGCCACAGTGCCGACTACGGCATCACCAGCGCCGAATACAAGCTCGACTTTGCGCAGGTGATGGAGCGTGTGGCCCGGGTGGTGCGTGAAGTCGAACCGCACGATTCGGTCGATCGCTACACCGGCCTGGGCGTGGACGTGAAGATCGGCACCGCCAAGATCTTGGATCCTTGGCATGTGCAGATCACGGGCGCTGACGGGCAGGTGCAGGTGCTGTCCACCCGCAGCATCGTCATAACCACGGGCGCGCGGCCTTTCGTGCCGCCGCTGCCCGGTATCGAAGACGTGGGCTACCTGACCAGCGACACGCTTTGGGGCCTGCGTGAACAACCCAAGCGCCTGGTGGTGCTGGGCGGCGGGCCCATTGGCTGCGAGTTGGCACAGTGTTTTGCCCGTCTGGGCTCGCAGGTCACGCAGGTCGAGATGGCAACACGCATCATGATCCGCGAAGACCTTGACGTTTCGGCTTACGCCCGCCAGGCCCTGGAGGCTGATGGCGTTCAGGTGCTGACAGAGCACAAGGCGCTGCGCTGCGAACAAACCGACGGCGAAAAATTCATCGTTGTCGAAACCGCTGGCGTTGAAAAGCGCATCGCGTTTGATGTGCTGCTGTGTGCGGTGGGCCGGGTGGCGCGCTTGCAAGGTTACGGCCTGGAAGAACTGGGCATCCCGACGCAGCGCACGGTGGTCACCGACGAGTACCTGCAAACGCTGTACCCCAACATCCTGGCCGCTGGTGATGTGGCTGGGCCCTACCAGTTCACCCACACCGCGGCGCACCAGGCCTGGTACGCGGCGGTCAATGGCTTGTTTGGCAGCTTCAAGAAGTTCAAGGCCGATTACTCGGTGATTCCGTGGGCCACCTTCATCGACCCCGAAGTGGCGCGGGTCGGCCTGAACGAGCAAGAGGCCCGCGAAAAAGGCGTGGCCTTCGAGGTCACACGCTATGGCATCGATGACCTGGACCGCGCCATTGCCGACAGCGCAGCGCACGGCTGGGTCAAGGTGCTCACCGTGCCGGGCAAGGACACCATCCTGGGCGTGACCATCGTGGGCGTGCACGCCGGCGACCTGCTGGCTGAATTTGTGCTGGCCATGAAACACGGCCTGGGTCTGCAGAAGATCCTGGGCACCATCCACACCTACCCCACTTGGGCCGAGGCCAACAAGTACGCGGCCGGCGAATGGAAACGTGCGCATCAGCCGCTGGGGCTGTTGCGTTGGGTCGAGAAACTGCACACCTGGCGTCGTGGTTAGCCTGGCCGTTTGGGCCTTGGCGGCAGCCGGGTTGTCGCCGCTGCTTCAGAACCAGGCCGTCGGTCCCGGTTGGCGTGTGGTGGGTCTGCCGCAGCAGTCGATGCCCACCACCCGCTACGCGTTCGAGGCGGTCGACGGCCGCGATGCGCTGCGGGTGCAGGTTGCGGCCAGCTACGGCAACCTGGTGCAAACCGTGCCCAAAGCGGCAGCGCCGCGCGCCTTGCGCTGGTCGTGGCGGGTTCAGCAAGCCAACCTGGCCAGCGATCTGCGAATCAAGGCGGGCGGCGACAGCGCGGTCAAGGTCTGCTTGAGCTTTGACATGAGCCTGGACCGCGTGCCTTTTGTCGAGCGACAGGTCTTGCGGCTGGCCCGCGCCAGCACTGGCGAAGACCTGCCAGCCGCCACGCTGTGCTGGGTCTGGGGCGGCGCAGAGGCCAAGGGTGCGCTGGTGGCTGACCCGTTCAGCCGCCGGGTACGCTACATCGTGCTTCGGCAGTCGCAGGACGCCTTGTCGACCTGGTTTGACGAAGCCCGCGATGTGGCGGCCGACTTTCGCCGAGCCTTTGGTGACGAGAGCGCCGACCTGCCCACCGTCACCGCCGTCATCGTCTCGGGCGACGGCGACAACACCGGCGCTTCGTCCTTGGCCCACGTCGCTGATCTGCGCTGGTTGCCATGAGGCAGACTCCCATGAGGCAGACTCCAGGCAGATGAGCAAAAAACTGCTGTTGCTGGGCGGCGGCCACGCCCATGTGCACGTGCTGCAGGCCTTGGCCCAGCAAGCCCTGGCAGGCGCCGAGGTCACGCTGGTGACGCCGTATGGGCGCCAGGTGTACTCCGGCATGGTGCCGGGCTTGGTGGCTGGCCACTACAAGGCCGAGGCCTGCGCCATCCCGCTGCAACCGCTGGCGGCTGCGGCCAAGGTGCGTTTTGTCGAGGGCTCTGCCCAGTCACTGGACGCCGGGGCCCGGCGGGTGACCTTGCATGACGGCGAGGTGCTGGACTACGACGTTTTGTCGCTGGACACCGGCGCTGTGATGGACCGCGACCGCCTGCCCGGTGCACGGGAGCACGGCCTCTTTGTGCGCCCCATCGAGCATTTTGTTCGTCTGTTGGACGGCCTGTGGGATCTGGCGGCCCGGCGCGTTCTGGACGTGGTGGTGGTGGGCGGCGGCCCGGCCGGTGTTGAACTGGCCTTGGCTTTGCAGCACCGCTTGAGCGGCCGTGGCGAGGAGCGGGCGCGCGTGGTCTTGGTCACCGGCGGTGACGAGCCTTTGGCAGGCTACCCGGAAAGTGTGGTGGCGCGGGCGGCGCGTGTGCTGGCCCAGCATCGCATTGCGGTGTTCCGCGACAGCTGTGCCGCTTTGCTGCCCGGTTCACTGGTCTTGGGCAGTGGCGCGCGCCTGGCCTGCGACGCCCCCGTGCTGGCCACGGGCGCAGAAGCGCCACGTTGGTTGGCTGGCTGTGGCTTGCAACTGGATGATCGCGGCTTCATCCAGACCGGACCGACTCTGCAAAGTGTTACTCATCCTGAAGTGTTTGCCGCTGGCGACGTGGCCAGCCGCCTGGATGCACCGCACGCCAAGAGCGGTGTTTATGCGGTGCGGGCTGGCCCGGCACTGGCCCTGAACCTGCGCCGGTTTGTGGGCGGTGGTGCGCTGCAGCCCCATCCGCCGCAGGCCCGCACGCTCAACCTGATCTCGTGCGGAGAGCGCAAGGCCATCGTGGCCTGGGGTGGCTGGTCGGCGCAGGGCCGCTGGGCGTGGTGGTGGAAGGACCGCATCGACCGCCACTTTGTCGCGCGCTACACCCTGCCAGTGCAGGCAGGCCAAGCGCCTATTCGGTCGGCTTGAACGACAGGATCAGGGTGGGCGGCACGCGGCCGTCGGTGTCGCGCGGCATCGAACTGGCCTTGTCGATGGCGCGCAGCACCGCCTCGTCCCAGTCTTTGTAGCCGCTGCTCTTGATCAACTTACGCGAAATCACGCTGCCACCGGGAGCCAAGTTGACTTCGACTTCGGCTGCGGCGTTGAACTCGGCGTAACCTGTGAAAACGATCAAGGGCCGGATCTTGGCGCGGACCAAGCCGCCGTAGGACCCGGACGGCGCCGCGTTTTGCGCGGCCGTGCCAGCGCGGGTGGTCGGTGTGGGTGCGTTGGCTGCCGTGGCGCCAGCCTGGCTCAACATGCGGCGCAGGTTCTCATCGCGCTGGCGCGCCAGTTGGTCGTCTTCGGCTTTTTCGCTGGCCAGCCGGGCGGTTTCGCGTTGGGCGAGCTTGAGCTCTTGTGCTTTGCGCTCGTCTTCCAGTTTCTTTTTTTCGACGCTGCGTTTGCGTTCGGCCTCGGCGTCGATCTCGACCTTCTTTCGTTGGGCTTCGGCTTTTTTACGCTCGCGCTCTAACGTGATATCCGGCGGCGGGGCAGGGGGCTCGGTACGGGCCACCGGCGGCGTGGGTGCAGGAGCGGGCGTTGGTGCAGGGGCGGGCGTCGGTGCCGGGGGCTCTGGCGGCGGCGGTGGCGGTGGTGCAGCGGCCGATTCCGGCACGCTGGCCCAGAGCTCGGCACTCACCACGTCGGGTGAGTGGGTGCGCCAGTCCACGCCCAGTGTCAGCGCGGTGATCAGGCCGGCATGCACGATCAGCGCCAAAGCAGCGCCAGGGCCGTTGCCGCCAGGCGGGCGGGGTAACAGGTTGTCGTGAGGAAACGCGGCGGCGGTCACGCTGGTGCTGCCTGGGCTGGGCCGGGCATTCAGCTGCCCTGTTTCACCGACAGGCCCACCCGGCGCACACCGGCACGCTGCAGGGTGTCCATCACCTTGACCACGCTTTCGTAGCGAACGCTTTTGTCAGCGCTGATGACCACGGGTACGTCGGCATTGCCAGCTTGCGCGGTCTTGACGCGTGAAGCCAGTTGTTGCAGCTGCACACTTTCGGCGTCAGCCTTGTCGACCTTGAGGCGCAATTTTTCGTCGCTGCCGACGATCACTTCGACCACGCTTTGCGGCCGCTGCGCGCTCTTGCCCACGCTGGGCAGGTCGACCACGCCGGTGGTGATGAGTGGTGCGGTGACCATGAAGATGATCAGCAGCACCAGCATGACGTCGATGAACGGGACCATGTTGATCTCGTTCATCGAGCGGCGGCCGCGGCCGCGGGACGCAACAGTCGGCATGCTAGCGGGCCGCGGCCGAGCCGGCGTAAGTGGTGGTGGCGCCCGCTTGGCCGGCGTTGCGCTGCAAGATGTTGCTGAACTCTTCGATGAAGGTTTCCAGCTGGATGGCAATGCGGTCGATGTCGCGCGCAAAGCGGTTGTAGGCCACCACCGCCGGGATGGCAGCGAACAGGCCAATGGCGGTGGCCACCAGCGCCTCGGCAATGCCGGGGGCCACCGTGGCCAGCGTCACTTGCGTCATGTTGGACAGGCCCACAAACGCGTGCATGATGCCCCACACGGTGCCAAACAAGCCGACATAAGGGCTGACCGAACCCACGCTGGCCAGGAAGCTCAGGTTGCTTTCAATCACGTCGAGTTCGCGCTGGTAGCTGGCCCGCATGGCGCGCCGGGCGCCGTCCAGCTGCGCAACCGAGT
>JAYVSX010000216.1:0-10437 GCA_043774975.1 Rubrivivax sp. | reverse complement strand
CCCGGATAATTCGCCTTTCACGCCTTTTTCAGCCACACGCCCCACCCCATGGCCATTCAATGGTTTCCTGGCCACATGCACACCACCCGCCTGGCCATGGCCGAGCGGATCAAGTCGGGCATCGACGTGGTCATCGAGCTGCTGGACGCACGCCTGCCGGGCTCCAGCGCCAACCCGCTGCTGGCCCAGCTGACCGCGGGCAAACCGGCGCTCAAGCTGCTGAACAAACAAGACCTGGCCGACCCCGCGCGCACCACGCTGTGGCTGGACCACTACAACGCGCTGCCAAAAACCCGCGCCATCGGGCTGGACGCCAGCGAAAAAGCACCCGCAGCCAAGCTGATTCTGGCCAGCCGCGCGCTGGCGCCTTTGCGCGGCGGCATGGTCAAGCCGCTGCGCGTGCTGATTTGCGGCATACCCAACGTCGGCAAGAGCACGCTGATCAACACGCTGATGGGCCGCAAGGCCACCAAGACCGGCGACGAGCCCGGCATCACGCAGGTGGAACAGGTCATCGCCCTGGCCAGCGACGTGACGCTGTTTGACACCCCGGGCATGCTGTGGCCGCGCATCACCATCGAGCAGACCGGCTATCACCTGGCCGCCAGCGGGGCCATCGGCCGCAACGCCTATGACGAAGAAGACGTGGCCATGGCCTTGCTGGACACGCTCAAGCCGGTCTACGGCCCCGCCATCGCGGCGCGCTACAAAATACCGGATGCAGCGGCCGTGGCCAGCACGCACGCCGACACGCTGCTTGAGATGATCGCCCGCCAGCGCGGCCTGATTCAAAGTGGCGGCCGACTCAACCTGCAAAAAGCGGCCGAAGCCGTGTTGAACGACTTCCGCAGCGGCAGCTTGGGCCGGCTGTCCTTGGAAACACCCGAGCAACATGCCGCCTGGGTCGCGGCAGGCCAAGCGCTGGAAGCCCAGCGTCTGGCCAAAAAGCAAAAGATCAAGGTACCGCAACGGCAGTTGGCTGCCCCTAACCCGCCTTGACCCGCCTTCACGCGCCTTGATTCGCCCTGACCTGCGTTGACCTGCCTTCACCCCAACTTGATCCCGACTTGATCCCGACTTGATTCACCCTGGCCCGTGCTGCCCTGCTGAAGTCTCCAAGCGTTGCACGGGCCGCTCTCCAAATGCCGGCGCCGCACGCGCTTTTCCCCTCCTCTTGCACCACCCGAACACCCACCATGCTGGACTGGCTCTTCAAAAAATATGGCCACACGGTCAAATCCCCGCCTGCCAAAACCACCGAGCGGGCGGCCGACAAACGCAAGGCGGCGGCGCGGGCCACCAGCCCAACAATGGCGCCCGACCCGGCCCCCCCCAAGCCGGCCTCGCCTGCGGTGGACTGGGCGACCCAGCTGCAACTGGCCCAAGGCGACGACGCCGCGCTCTTGACCGTGGCCCAAAACGCCACCTTGCTGGACATCAAGCTGGCCGCCGTGCAGGCGCTGGCCAGCGAAGCGGTGCTCAAACAAGCCGAGCGCGCCTTGCGCAACGCCGACCGCAAGGTGCACCGCCTGGCCAAACAGCGGTTTGAAGCAGCTGTGCAGCAGCGCCAGGCACGCGCCACTGCGCGGTCGCTGTTGGACCAGATCCAGGCGCTCTTGAACGAACCGCAGTTGGCCATCAACCAACTGGTGGACCTGGACAAAGCCTGGTTAGCGCTGCCCGTGCACGCGCTGGAGGCCACCCAGACCAGCACTTTTGCAGAACTGCGTGCGCGCCTGGAAACACAAACGCTGGAACGCAGCAACGCCGAGCAGCAGCTCAAGCGCTGGACGGCAAACGGCAAAGGGCTGCTGACGGCTTGGCCGGCCCGCCTGCTGGCTTCAGCCGAGCCCGGCACCACCGACGCGGCACGGGCCCTGAGCGAGCAGCTTGCAGCATTGAGCAACGCGCAGCCGAAAGACGAAACAGCCGCGGCACAGCCTTCGACCCAAGCCTTGGCCGCTGCGTTGGCCGAAGCGCTGAGCCAGACCCAAGCCGTGCAGGCCCACCTGCAGCTGCTGGACACCGTGCCAGCCGCAGAAGGCGAGCTGCCGGCCAACCCCACGGCGGCTTTGGCACTGAACCCGGCCTTGGCGGCTGCGTTGAACCAACGCCATCAGCAGTGGTTGCAACTGCACCGCCCCACCGCTGAAGTGGCCACGTTGCCTTTGTCGGCGGACTCGACACCCCCTGCCGCTGCTGCCACTGCTGCCACTGCTGCCAGAGCTGCCGATAGGCCGCCCAAACCCCCACGTCGGCAGCCGCTCGGCGCCGAACAGCAGCAGGCCCTGGAAAGCCTGCTGCAGCTGGCCGAGACAGCCCTGGCCGAAGGGCAACTGGGCGAGATGCAACGCCAGCTGCAGGCCATGGACACCTTGCTGACCCAAGCCCGCGCCACGCTGCCTGAAAGCCTGCGCGATCGTCACCAGGCCCTGTGGTTGGAACAAGGTCGCCTGAAGGACTGGCAACAGTGGGGCGGCGCGCGTGCCCGCGATGACCTGGCCGACGAAGCCGAAGCCTTGGCGCGGCAGACACTGCCCGTCGAAGTTGCCACGGCGCCGCTTCGCGACCCGGTTCCGCCTGAGATTGCGGCCACCGGCGAAACGGTCGACGGTGTTGACGCGGTCGCGACCCCAGACGCGGAGGTCGCTAAAGTGGCCAAGGTCGATGATGTCGATGATGTCGATGAGGTCCCACCAGCGACAGGCCCGCTTTTGCTGCCCCCGCCCAAACTCAACCTCAAGGCCCACCACGACAGCATCCGTGCGCTGCGTCAGCGCTGGAAAGAGCTGGACCGCCAAAGCGCGGCGGCCACGCAAGCGCAGTGGCACCGCTTTGACGCCGCGCTGCAGGTGGCCCATGCACCGGTGGCGGCGCAGCTGGCCACGCTGAAACAGGCGCGTGAAGTCAACCTGGCTGAACGCGACGCCCTGTTGGCCACGCTGGAGGCCGTGCCACTGCCATCTGACGAAGGCGGCGCCGCGCCCGACTGGAAAGCGCTGACCCGCGAGCTGGATCGTTTTCAAACCGCCTGGCGCAAGCTGGGGCCGCTGGAACACACCGCGCCACACGCCGCCCAAGGGCGTCTGCAAGAGCGCCTGCGTGCAGCGCTGGCCCGGCTGGAGGCACCTTTGCAAGGTGCCCGCGCCAGTGCCGCTGGGCAGCGCGAACAACTGATCGCACGCGCCGAACAGCTGAGCCCCAGCACCGGCCAAGGCAGCGCCGTGCCCGATGCCGCACGCCTGGTGCGCGACCTGCAAACCCAGTGGCAAGACCAGGCTCGCCAACTGCCGCTGCCGCGCGGCCTGGAAAACGCGCTGTGGGCCCGCTTCAAAACCGCCACCGACGCCGTGTTTGCCCAGCGCGAAGCCGGCCTGGCCGCGCGCGATGCCGAGCTGGCGGCCAACCTGGCGCACGCCGAGTCCTTGATCGCACAGCTGCAAGCGCTGTCTGTTGCCACCGCGCTGCCCGAACTGCAAACCACGCTGGCCGAGGTTGACCGCGCCTGGCGCCAGGGTGGCGAGTTGCCACGCGGCGCCGGCCAGGCGCTGGAGCCGCGCTACCGCAAGGCGCGGGAGCAGGCCTTGGCGTCCGTCAGCCAGGCTCAGCAACAGCACTGGTTGGACCAGTGCAGCACGCTGGTTGCCAAGCTGCAGTTGTGCCAACAACAAGAATCCGACTCCGCCGCAGCACCTGCCACGCAAACCCTGCCAGAGCTGCAGGCCCAATGGGCCGCGCTGCCCCAGCTGCCCGCAGCCTGGGAGCAGGCCTTGGCCGAGCGCTGGGCACGCACCGCAACTTCAGCGGGCTTGGCCCAGCAGGCTTTTGAAGACCTGCTGCTGCGCCTGGAAATGGCCTTGGGGCTGCCCGCCACGGCCGAGCGCCAAGCCGCGCGCCAGTCCTTGAAGCTGCGCGCGCTGAAAGAAGCCATGGAAGGGCGCAGCGCCAGCACCGATGGCCCCGCGCAGCACGTCGCTTGGTGGCAAGCTGCGCTGAAACAAAGCAGGCTGCAGCCGGAACAACAGCAGCGGCTGCAAGCCCTGCTGGCCGCGCTGAAAGAGGCCCCTGCCGGCACCCTGTTGCCGCGTTGAGCCATGAAGGCTGCACCTCGAGCCCGTGAATCCGGTGGCGCCAGCGGCGGAAGCGGCGGCAACGGCGGCAACGGCGCCAGTGCGGGCAGCGAGACCAGCGAAAGCGCGGAATTCATCCCCTTTGATGAGTTCCGCAACGGCCTGCCACACGGGCGCTTCAGGGTCATCGTCAACCCCAGCCTGGCCCCGGCTTTTGTGGCCCACGCCACCCACGCCACGCCGCTGGCCCTGGCCCTCATCGGCCCCGGCATCGCCGCTGCCCTCTACGGCCACGTGGTGCTGGGTGGGCTGCTGGTGGCGGCTGGCTGTCTGCTGCGCTGGACGGTGAAAAAGCGCGCGCCTTTCATCCTGCTGCACCTGGTGACGCGCATTCCGGCGGTTTACGAACAGGCCGCCGAGCATGGCGTGCTGGAAGTCCAGCGCAGCTGAGTGCCGCTGAGTGCCGCTGAGTGCGACCGAGCGCAACTGCGCGCACTTGAGCACACCTGTGCGCACTCAAGCGCACTCGAGAGTGAGCGCACTTGAGCGCCCCTGAACGCACCCGATCGCAACTCCGTCAAGGACCGCGCTGTTCAAACGCCGTATCAGCGTGGCGGTGCCGGTTCGCCATCCCGGCCCTGCGCCAGCGCCTGCCGCGCCAGCTCATCGTCGCTGAGCGCGGGTGCCGACTGCAGCGCGCCCCACTCAGCCAACACCTCGGGCGAGGCCTGCGCATTGCCCAGCAACACGTCTTCCAGGCTGGCATGCGCGGTGGCCAGTTCATCGTGGTCGATCGGCGACGGGTGCCTGTCGATCGAAGGCATGGCCGGCAGTTTGGCAACCGCCAGTTCCAGTTGCTCGTCAACGAGTCTGGCAAGGTCGCCTTCTGGTGGCACAGGTGGCACGGGCTGATCGGCTGACGCGGTCATGGCGTTCTCCTCAAAGACTCCATGTTGCGCCTTGTCGGGCCCGCACACCAGCGGTGCTGCCGGCTGATCGTCGCTGAGCTGACCTTGATCAAACGGCGGGAACAGATGCGCAAGACCATGAACTGCGCCAACGCTGCCCATTCGGCGGTGCACGGCCACCTCAGCGCTGCAGCGCCTGCCGAATGCGCTCGATGGTCTCTTCAACCGGTGCACGCGTGGACACGTCCAGGCCCAACCCCCGCGCAATGTCGTTGACGCGAGCCGGGTGCAAGGGCACACCACCTGCATCAATGGCCGCGATCAGCGCCTGCGCGCGCTGCCGGACATCGAGCTCAGCGGCTGGGGGTCTGAACCACCGTTGGGTCCAGCGCTGAGTCCAGCGC
Organism: Rubrivivax sp.; assembly: GCA_043774975.1. GTDB lineage: Bacteria > Pseudomonadota > Gammaproteobacteria > Burkholderiales > Burkholderiaceae_C > Rubrivivax. Next base: position 5,055 of record JAYVSX010000216.1, on the reverse strand, counting down.
TGAACCCAGCGAGGCAGGCGCCGCGCCCAGGCTTGGCCTGCGCCGGTCATGGCAACTCGAAACCCGCGCTCTTGAGCGCCGACTGCGCCTGCGGGCTGCGCAGGTGGGCGACAAAAGCCTCGGCCAAGGCGGCCTGCTGGCTGCCCACCGCCAGATGGGCCAGGTGGCGGATGGGCGCGGCGAGTTGCAGCGCCTGCACCACCCGCACCTGCGGGTTGGCGACGGCATCGGTGGCGTAGACAAAACCGGCGTCGACCTCGGCAGCGGCCACCTGTCTCAGCACCTCGCGCACGTCGTCGGTGAGCACCACTTTGCGCTGCACCAGCGGCCACAGGCGCTGTGCGTCGATGGCCTGTCGGGCATAACGCCCCGCCGGTTCGGTGGCCTCTCTGCCCATGGCCACCCGCTGCACCTGGGGCAAGGCCAAGTCGGCCAAACGTTGCAGCGGCGGCTTGCCCGAAGCAGCGGCGGGTTCGACCAGCACCAACTGGTTGCTGGCAAAAACACCGCGCAGGTTGGGCGCCAGCAGTTTTCGCAGCAGGCCCGACGAGGTGATCTGATCGTCGGTGCCAGCCCACACATCCACCGGCTTGCCCTGGGCCAGCTGGTCGAGCAAGGCGCCGGGAGCACCCACCAACCACTGCACCTTGACGCCCGGCCGGGTGGCCTCAAAGTTCTTGGCCGCCGCCTGCAGCACCGGATGCAGACTGCTGTCGACAGCAACCACCAAGGTTTGGGCGCCAGCCGTGGCGGCCCAGGCCAGCAGCAGCCAGGTCAGGGAACTCGCCAGCAGGCGCGGCATCAAGCCCGACGTCAAGCGCAAGTTCAGCATGCAGCTCACAGCGTGGCCGCCAAGCGGGTGCCCTGGTCAATGGCCTGCTTGGCATCCAGTTCACCGGCCTCGAAGGCACCGCCAATCAGGTGCACCTGAATGCCTGCCGACGTCAGCGGCAGATGCAGTTCGCGCAAAGGCTCCTGGCCCGCGCAGAGCACGATGCTGTCCACCGCCAGCACCTGGCCGTCTTGGCGGTCCTTGCCAAAGGTGATGAACAGGCCTTCGTCGCCGATGCGCTCGTAGTTCACGCCGGCCAGCATGTCCACCTGCTTCATCTTCAGCGCCGCGCGGTGGATCCAGCCGGTGGTCTTGCCCAAACCACCACCGTGCTTGCCGGGCTTGCGCTGCAACAGCGTGACGTGCCGCACCGGCGCTTCGGGCTGCATGCGCACGACGCCGCCACGCTGGGCTTCGGGGTCGGCCACACCCCACTTGCGGGCCCAAGCCGTCAGGTCGGTGGTGGTCGACGCGTGGCCCAGGTCGGTGCCGTTGGCCAAATATTCGGCCACGTCAAAACCAATGCCACCAGCCCCCACCACGGCGACGCGCTGGCCCACCGGTTTGCGGTGCAGCAGCACGTCGATGTAGCTCAGCACCTTGGGATGGTCTTGGCCGGGGATACGCGGGTTTCGCGGGCTGACGCCGGTGGCCAGGATCACCTGGTCGTAAGACAGGGCTTGCAGCAGACCCAGGTCAACCCGCGTGCCCAGGTGCAAGTGCACACCGGTCACCTGAATGCGGCGCGCAAAGTAACGCAGCGTTTCTTCAAACTCTTCTTTGCCCGGGATGCGCTTGGCCATGTTGAACTGACCCCCGATTTGCTGCGCGGCGTCGTACAGGTGAACCTCGTGCCCGCGCTCGGCCAGCGTGGTGGCCGCCGCCAGGCCTGCAGGCCCGGCGCCCACCACCGCCAGGCGCAGCTTGGCGGGTGCAACACGGATGATCAGCTCGGTCTCATGGCAGGCCCGTGGGTTGACCAGGCAGCTGCTCATGCGGTTGCTGAAGGCGTGGTCCAGGCAGGCCTGGTTGCAGGCGATGCAGGTGTTGATTTCATCGCTGCGCCCTTGCGCGGCCTTGTTCACAAAGTCTGCGTCGGCCAGGAAGGGCCGCGCCAGGCTGACCATGTCGGCGTCCCCGCGGGCCAGGATGTCTTCGGCCACTTCGGGTGTGTTGATGCGGTTGCTGGTGACCACCGGCGTGTCGATGCCCTCGGCCTTCAGCGCGTCGCGCAGCTTTTTGCTGACCCAGGTGAAGGCGCCACGCGGCACGCTGGTGGCGATGGTCGGCACCCGCGCTTCGTGCCAGCCAATGCCGGTGTTCAGCAGCGTGGCGCCAGCCGCGCTGATGGCCCGCGCCAGCTGCAAGACCTCGGGCCACGAGCTGCCGTCGGGGATCAAGTCGATCAGGCTGATGCGGTAGATGAGGATGAAGTCCGGCCCCACCGCTTCGCGCACCCGGCGCACCACCTCCACCGCCAGGCGCATGCGGTTGGCGTAGCTGCCGCCCCACTCGTCCTGGCGCTGGTTGGTGGCGGTCACCAGAAACTGGTTGATGAAGTAGCCCTCGCTGCCCATCACTTCCACGCCGTCGTAGCCGGCTTCGCGGGCCAGCACGGCGCAGCGCACAAAAGCACGAATTTGGCGCTCGATGCCACGCGCGCCCAGGGCCCTGGGGGTGAATGGCGAAATCGGGCTTTGCAGCCGACTGGGGGCCACGCAAAAAGGGCTGTAGCCATAGCGCCCGGTGTGCAGGATCTGCAGCGCAATCTTGCCGCCTTCGGCGTGCACCGCGTCGGTGACCTGACGGTGACGCGTGGCGGCACCCGATGTGGACAAGGTGCCCGCAAAAGGCTTGGCCCAGCCTTCGATGTTGGGTGCAAAACCGCCGGTGACCATCAGGCCCACACCGCCGCGGGCGCGCTCGGCAAAAAAGGCCGCCATGCGCGGGAAATTCTTGCGTCCGTCTTCCAGCCCGGTGTGCATGCTGCCCATCAGCACGCGGTTTTTCAGGGTGGTGAAACCCAGGTCCAGCGGGGCCAGCAGGTTAGGGTAAAGCCGGTGGGGGTAAGACGCTTGCACGTTCATGGCCCGGATCGTAGCGGGCGAATCCGGGCGGCTCGCGGCAGAATCGCGGCTCGGCTGGGGCGGTGGGCTGACCCGGATGTTCGAGGCCCCGAACTCAGGCCACACTCGCACAGGCCACTCTCGCACTCCAACCGGGCCCTGTTCGCCCGCCCGCCGCCACCTTGCTTCACACCGCCCCATGATCGCCGACACCGCTCGCCTTGCGCAGGGCTACACCGCGATGGTGGTGCACGCCTTCACGCACCGCGGCTTGCTGGCCAACCCGGAAGTGCGCGACGCGCTGTGGCGGCAGATCCACTTCACCGGGGTTCGTGCCCTGCCCTACTCGGCCACCATGGCCGTGCTTTTTGGGGCCTTGGTGGTGGCCCGCCTGACGGGTCTGCTGGGCGACGACAACGAAGAGGTGCTCAAGGCCATCGTCAGTGGCGGGCTGGCCGAACTGGGGCCGCTGCTGACCGCCTTCATCGTCATCGTGCGCAGCAGCGTGGCCATTGCGGCCGAGGTGGCGATGATGGGCCTGCGCAGCAAGCTGCACCGAAGCGTGTGGCAAGACGCGCTGCACGAAGACGAGGTGGTGCTGCCCCGTGTGCTGGGGGTGGCCGTGGGCGCCATGCTGCTGGTGGTGTGCTTTGAGCTGATGGCGGTGAGCGCCGCCATCATCACCACGGCTTTCAAACAAGGCACCGGCATTGGCGCTGAACTGGACGACTTCCTGGTGGCCTCCAATTGGTGGCAGTTGCCACTGTCGATGCTCAAGGGCGCGTTGTTTGGCGCCGGCATTGCGGCGATCTCCTGTTACCACGGGCTGCAGGCCGGGCCAGCTGCTGGCGAGGTGCCCAAAGCCGTGGTGGCGGCCTGTGCAGGCAGCCTGAGCTTTGTGATCGCCGTTGACGCCTTGGCGATCCTGCTGCGCTTTGTCTGAAATCCCAGGTTTGAAACCCAGTCTGAAACTCTGTTTGAAACCCATTCGCCAGCTCTGAACCCAACGCCCATGGAAGAAATCCCGATCAAACGCGAAGTGGTGCGCCGCCAGGTGGTGGCCTACCTGGTGTTGGGCACCGTCCTGGCCGTGCTGCTGGTCGGCGCCATTGCGGCGCGCCAAGGCGCATTCACACGCACCGCGCAGCTCTACTTCATGGCCGACACGGCGGCCGGCATCGCACCGGGCGCGGGCGTTCGGCTCAGCGGCTTTCGCATCGGCTCGGTGACCGACGTGGTCTTGCTGCCCGACCTCAAGGTCAAGGTCACGCTGGAAATCGAAGAACAGCACTTTGCCGCGCTGCGCGCCGACGCCAGCGCCGAGTGGTTCAAAGAGCAGTTGCAGGCCGCCATCATTGAGCTGCGCCCCGGCAGCAGTGGCACCGCGTTGTCGCGCGCCGACCCCCGCGTCAGCCACAGCCGGCGCAAGACGCTGACCGAGGTGGCCAACGACCTGCGCGCCCGCTTGGCCCCAGTGTTGGACGACATCAAGCAGCTGACGGGCACGGTGGCCGAGCACAAAGGCAACATTGCGGCGCTGCTGGTGAACGCACGCAACACCACCCAAGAGTTGACCAGCACGACCCAGGAACTGCGCGCGCTGGTGGCCAACGCCAAGACCCAGGTCGCCGGCCTGGGTGGCCAGGCAAAAGATGCCATGGGGCAGGTTCAAGGCGCCATGGGCCAGGTGCAAGGCGCGCTGGGCCAAACCCAGCAGACCCTGGATCAGGTCACGACGCTGGTGCGCAAGGCCGATCAGGGCATGGGCAGCGTCAACACACGTTTGCCGCAGCTGCTGAGCCAGACCAGCGACACGCTGGAACAGCTGAACCAGGTCGCTCGTGACGTGCGGGCGGTTTCCTCAGCCGCTTCGGCGGCCCTGCCCCCCATGCTGCGAACGGCCGTGCCCTTGGTCGAAGAAACCCGCGACGTGGTCTCTGGCGTCAAGTCCAACTGGCTGCTGCGCAGCATGATGGCGCCGCCGCCAGCACCCTTGTTGCCGATTGACAGCCACGATGCAAAGGTCGTTCGTGAACCCGCGCCGCGCTAAGCCCTGCAGCAGCAGCCTGGGCCCACCGGGCGGCGTGAGCCGGTGCAGCTGGCGCAGTCACGTCAGGCCCAGCGCTGCTCTAGGAGCGTGGGCGGCAGAAGGCGTCG
>JAYVSX010000215.1:0-17117 GCA_043774975.1 Rubrivivax sp. | reverse complement strand
TGTGGCTGTCGTGGTGCAGATCCACCCACCAGGTCAGGCGGCTGGCGGGCAGAGCGCCGTCTTCTGCATCCTGGCCCTCCACCGTCACGGTCAGTGACTGGCTTGACGGGCCCGGCGCGAGCTAAACCGCCACCGGTGCCTTGATCAGCGGGTGCGGGTCGTAACCTTGAATTTCAAAGTCTTCAAAGGCGTAGTCAAACACCGAAGCCGGCTGGCGCGTGATGGCCAACTGGGGATAGGCCCGAGGCGAACGTGAAAGCTGCAACTGCACCTGCTCGTGGTGGTTGCTGTAGATGTGGCAATCACCGCCGGTCCAGATGAAGTCACCCACGTCCAAATCGCACTGCTGGGCCAGCATGTGGGTCAGCAGGGCATAGCTGGCGATGTTGAAGGGCACGCCCAGAAAGATGTCGGCGCTGCGCTGGTAGAGCTGGCAGCTGAGCTTGCTGCGCGCCGTGGCGGTGTCACCCGGTGCCACGTAGAACTGAAAAAAGGCGTGGCACGGTTGCAGCGCCATCTTGGGCAAGTCGGCCACGTTCCAGGCGCTGACGATGATGCGTCGGCTGTCCGGGTTGGCCTTGAGTTGCTGCACGACCTGGGCGATCTGGTCGATGTGGCCACCACCCGGCGTGGGCCAGTTGCGCCACTGCACGCCGTAGACGGGGCCCAGGTCGCCATCGGCGCCAGCCCATTCGTCCCAAATCGTCACGCCACGCTCCTGCAGCCACTTGGCGTTGCTGTCGCCACGCAGGAACCACAGCAGTTCCAGCACCACGGCTTTCCAGAAGACCTTCTTGGTGGTGATGAGCGGGAAGCCCTCGTTCAGGTCAAAGCGCATCTGGTAGCCAAAGACACTGCGCGTGCCGGTGCCGGTGCGGTCGGTTTTGCTCACGCCGTGTTCAAACACGTGGCGCATGAAGTCTTCGTACTGCTGGCGGATGGGGCGGGGCTGCATGGTGTGAACGGTGTTGCAGTGGTGCAGTGGTGCGGTGCTGCGGCAGGTCAGGGGGCCGGCGGCGCCTGGCCTTCAGGCCGCGGCTGCGGCGACGGGTTGCAGGTCAAACTGCATCGCGGCCAGGCGGGCGTAAAGGCCACCTCTTGCCACCAGCTGGTGGTGGGTGCCGATGTCGACGATGCGCCCACCGTCGATGACCACGATGCGGTCAGCCTTGAGCACGGTGGCCAGGCGGTGCGCAATGACCAGGGTCGTGCGGTTGGCCATGGCGGCTTCCAGCGCGGCCTGAACCACCCGTTCGCTTTCAGCGTCCAGCGCGCTGGTGGCTTCGTCCAGCAACAGCAGCGGCGGGTTTTTCAACATGGCACGCGCGATGCTGATGCGCTGGCGCTGGCCGCCCGACAGGCGCACGCCGCGTTCGCCCAGGTAGGTGTTGTAGCCCTCGGGCAGCGCGCTGATGAAGTCGTGGGCAAAGGCGGCCTGGGCGGCGGCATGCACCTGGGCGTCGCTGGCGCCGGGGCGGCCGTAGCGGATGTTTTCCAGCGCGCTGGTTGAAAACACTGTGCTGTCCTGCGGCACGATGCCGACCCGTTGGCGCAGCGCCTGCAGGCTGGTCTGGCGCACGCTCACGCCGTCGAGTTTCACGTCACCGGCCTGGGCGTCGTAAAAGCGCAAGAGCAGCTGAAACACCGTGCTCTTGCCGGCCCCGCTGGGCCCGACCAAGGCCACGGTCTCGCCGGCCCGGATTTGCAAAGAAAAATCTTCCAGCGCTGCCTGATCGGGACGCGACGGGTAGTGAAAGGTCACTTGTTCAAAGGTCACGCTTGAGCCGCCTTGAACCCCAGGCAAGGCCACTGGCTGGGCCGGATCGACCACCGGTGAGGTGGCCGACAGCAATTCCATCAAGCGTTCGGTGGCGCCAGCGGCCCGCAGCAGGTCGCCGTAGACCTCGGACAGCACGGCCACCGCGCCCACAAAGATGATCACGAAGACAACGGTCTGGCCCAAGTGGCCGGCGCTGATGTGCCCGGCAATGACGGCCTGCGTGCCCTGGTACAGGCCCCACAGCAGTGCGCCAAAAGTGGCAGTGATCATGAATGCGACCAGGAAGGCCCGCACCCGGGTGCGCTTTCGCGCGGTGTTGAAAGCGTCCTCGGTGCTGACGTCAAAGCGGGCGGCTTCCCGGCCTTCCTGCACATAGCTTTGCACCACCGGAATCTCGGCCAGCACTTCGGCTGCGATGGCGCTGCTGTCGGCCACCCGGTCCTGGCTGGCGCGGCTGAGCTTGCGCACCCGGCGGCCAAAGTAGATGCCCGGCAGCACCACCAACACCAGAATGCCCAGCACCTGCGTCATCACCCAGGGGTTGGTCACCACCAGCGCCACCAGGGCCCCAGTGCCCATCACCACGTTGCGCAAGCCCATGCTCAGGCTGGAACCCACCACCGCTTGCACCAGCGTGGTGTCGGTGGTCAGACGCGACAGCACTTCCCCGGTCTTGGTGCTTTCAAAAAACTCCGGGCTTTGCTTCAGCACATGGGCATAAACCGCATTGCGCAAGTCGGCCGTGATGCGCTCCCCCAGCCAGCTGACCATGTAAAAACGCCCGGCTGAAAAAAGCCCCAGCGCGGCGGCCACGCCAAAAAGGGCCAGAAAGTGTTCGCGCAGCGCCATCACGCGTGCACCGGGGTCGGTGGCGACCAGGCCGCGGTCGATCAGGACTTTCAAGGCCACCGGGAAGAGCAGGGTGCTCAGCGCAGCGAGCACCAAAAACAGCCCCGCCAGGGCCACGCGGCCACGGTAAGGCCGGATGAAGGGCAGCAGCCCGGAAAGCGAGCGCGGCGTTTTGGCCGAAGCGCGTGATTGTTCGTCTTGTGCCATGGGCGCAAGTCTATGCGCCGCCCGTGAACTGGCTTTGCGGCGCATCAGCAGCCGCCTTTTCCCACATCTTCAGTCGGCCTGCCACGGGTGTCTTACCCCCCGCAAGTGAATGGCCCTTCAGATGCGGCCACTTGTGGTCGAATAAGGAGTGATTCTGTTTGCCCGATGACGCCACCACCCCTTCCCCCGTCCGCGGCCGGCTCCGCCAGCTCGTCCACGCGCCATGGCGTTGTTGCCCGCATGACCTTGCCCCAGCTGGCCGCCTGCCTGATGGTGGCGGCTGCTGCGCTTGCCGCGCTCTTGGCCTGGGGCCTGGGTTTGGCCTTTGGCGGACCGCTGTGGTGGTTGGCACCGGCAGCGGCTGCCATGGCTGTGGTGGCCACGGCCTTGCCAGCTGCGGTGCTGCTGACCCGCCATATGGGCGCCTTCTCCGCTGGTGCCTTGGTGCCGGGCGGCGTGAATTCACCGGTGGGCATCGTGCGGCCTCTGTTTCTGGAGTTGGCTGCTCGCGAGTGGGCGCGTGCCCGCCGCTACGGTTCAGGGGCTGCACTGATGCTGGTGGACGTGGACCGTTTTGCCCGTTTGATGGAGGCGCGCGGTGGCGCGGCCACCGACGCCGTGCTGGCCGAAATGCTGCGCCAAACCTCACCCACACTGCGAGGCGCTGATCTGCTGACCCGTTTTTCAGATTCGCAGATGGCCGTCTTCCTGGCCCATGCCGACCCCACGGGCGCGCTGGATGTGGCCGAACGCATTCGCGAGCGCACCGAATTGATGGAAGTGCCGTTCCATCAGGATGCCACCACCCGGCGCCTGCGGGTTACCGTCAGCGTGGGCGTGACGCAGCTGCGTCCGGCGCATCTGAACCTGCAAGCCTTGATCGATGATGCGCAAGACGCCGTTTTGGCGGCTCGACATGCAGGTGGAAATTGCGTTCGGTCGGCACCGGTCGATACCAGCCGTTTCAGTCCGGCCGGCCCTTGGTTGGGCGACCACCGGGCGCGGCCGAAATAGGCATCCTGCGCGGCGCCGCCTGAACATCGGCTGGCATCAGCCCAGGCGCAGGGGCGCCGCGTAGCCCGTCATTTCCCGGTAGCCCAAGCCCACGCGCTGCCCCTTGCTGTTGAGCACTTCGCTCAACCCTTCCCAATAGATGGTGCCCGTGCTGTTGCGGCTGTCGAGTTCCTGCGTGTCCATCAAAGAGCGCACCTCGAAGGCGCCGGCGGGTGTGTCGACTTGCCACTGCACGGGGTAGTTGGCGCCACTGGCCGGGCTCAGCCAGCGTCGGCCTGGCGTGAAGCGAACCTGCGCGGGATCGAAGCTCTGGCTGGCGCCACCGGCCGCGCGCCAACTGCCGCCGGCCCACAGTGCGCTGCCATCACGACGGCGCAGCACAAAGGCGGTGAGGGCGCTGCCGTCAAACAGGTTGATGCCGATCCAGTCCCAGCCCACCGCTTCGGGGTGCAGCAACTGATTGCTCCACTCGTGGTCCATCCAGGCGTGGCCCACTTGGCCGCCGTCGGTGCTGGACAGCAACTGCGGTTCGCTGTAATAGTGGCTGGCCTGTGCTTCTTGAGGCCCTTTGCGTGAAAAGCCGCTGTCACCCTGCAGCAGCACGGCTTGTGTCGGTTTGAGGGTCATGGCCAGTTTGAAACCGCGGGCTGGCACGTCCATGCGCCAGCCGCCCGCGTTGCGCTGCAGGCGCCATCGACCCAGTTGCACCAGCCCGTCTTTTTCGCTCGCGTGACCCAACACGGCGTCTGGCGCGCCCGACCAGCGAGCGATGCCTTGGTCGTGCCAGTGTCCGGCCTGCGGGTGTGCGCGGCCGGGCTGCAACTGGGTCCAGGCCGCGTGCGCAAACAGCAGGTGACGGCCTGCGAAGCGGCTGCGGTTGTCGCGGGCCAGGCCCGTCAAGCTGCGAAAGAAGGTGAGCTGAAAACCAGCCTCAGGCTGCGTCTCGCTGCCCAGCCAACCGGTCGCGTACCACCACTCGGTGCGCGCATCCAGGTGCGCCCCGTGGTCCCGCGGAAAGATGATCGGGCGACCGCGCCGCACGCTGTCCGTGCCTTGCGCCGGCAGCGGCTTGGGCAGGGTCACGCTGGTTGTGGTTGTCGCAGCTGTCGCAGCTGTCGCGGCGGTTGCCGTCGGCGCTGTCGGCGTTATTGGCGCAGTCGCCGCATTGCCCGCATTTCCCGCAGTGGCCGCTGTTGCTGCCGCAGCACCAGTCGACATCAACCAGGCGCGGCGGGTCAGCGTCCAAAGGGGGCTCACCAATCCTCCTTGACCGACAGCACCGCCTGGCGGCCAGCGGCCTGGCGTGCGCACAACGCCGCCGTGGCCACACCCGCCACCCAGACTGCGGCGGCCAGCGCCAGCAGACGGGCCCAGGGCAAGACCAGGTCCATCGACCAATGAAAGCTCTGCGGGTTGACCACGAAGACCAGCACCATGCTGATGGCCAGGCCCAGCACCAGGCCCACCAGCACTCCGCTGGCGACCCAGGCTGCGGCCTCTGCAGCCACCACCAGCACCACCTGCTGGCGCGTCAGCCCCAGGTGTGACAGCAACCCGAATTCCTTGCGCCGGGCCAGCACCTGGGCCGACAAGCTGGCCGCGATGCCGACCAAGCCGATCACGATGGCCACCGCCTGCAGGTAGTAGGTGACGGCAAAGCTGCGGTCAAAGATGTGCAGCGACATCTTTCGCAGTTCGGTGCTGGAGGCAAACTCCAGCATGGCCGGGTCGGGCATCAGCGCTCGCAGTGCTTGCTGAACGGCGGCGGTGGACGTGCCAGGCTCAAGCCAAAGCGCCAGGTCGTTGAGCCGGGTGTCGCCAGTCAGGCGGCGGTAGTCGGTGTCGGCCATCACCACCGAGCCAAACTGGCGCACATAGTCACGCCAGACGCCGAGCACCCGAACGCTCTGCACGCCAGAGCGCATGGGCAGCTGCAACAGGCTGCCTTGGCTGGCCCCGTAGAGCGAGACCATGGCTTCGCTGACAAAAACGCCCACCTCGCCCGCGCGCGCCGGCAGGGGTGCTTGCAGCAACGGCAACTGGGCCGCTGGGTCGGACAGTGGGCGGGCAATCAGCGTCACCTGGGGTCGCTCGGGTGACATCAACAACGACACGCTGCGCGAGGCTTCCATCCGCGCGACGCCGTTGATCTGACCGGCCTGCCCCACCCAGTCGGCGCTGAACCAGGCCTGCTCTGCTGCGCTGCTGGACCCGGCGGACCGGGCGTACAGGTCGGCCGGCAAGACGCTGCCCAACCAGGCACTGACGCCGTCCCGAAAGCTGGCCACCATGATGGTCAGCGCCACCGACAGGGCCAGGCTGGCGACCACCCCGGCCACCGCTGCGGTGGCCGTGCGACGCTGAAAACGGGCGCGCTGCAGCGCCAGCAAGGGCAGCGCGCCGCGCACGGCGGGCATCAGGCCCAGCAGCGCATGAACAGCAGCGGGAATCAGCGCGACACCGCCGAGCAGCAGCGCCGCGACCGCGCCGTAGGCGGCCAGCGGAAGCCCCGCGATGGGTGGCGCAAAAGCTGCAGCGCTGCCCAGTGCCAGCAGGGCAGCGCCGGGCCATGCCGGCGGTGCCTGGGCTTCAGGCGCGCCCAGGCCCTTCAGCGCCTGGGCCGGTGAAAGGCGTTGTGCCTGTTGGGCCGGCCACCAGCCGCCGACCAACGCCGACGCCACGCCGAGCGCAGCAAACACCAAAGCGCTGCGCGGGCCCACCTGCAGGGCTGGCACGATGCCCGGAAAGTAGCCGCCGCCCAGGTCCCCGGCCAGCAAGCGCAAGGCCGCCCAGGCCAGGCCCGCGCCCATCAGCAGCCCCAGTGCACTGCCGGCCAAACCCAGCAAGGCGCATTCACTCAATACCCATCTCCTGCGGTCCCAGGCCGACAGACCCAGGACACCCAACAAGGCCAGCGTCGGCGTGCGCTGTGCCACCGACAGCGAAACCACCGAAAAGACCAGGAACGCGCCCACAAAGAGGGCCACCAGCGCCAACACCGTGAGGTTGACGCGGTAGGCGCGCGACAGGTTGGAGACCCGCTGCTCCGACTCTTGCGCGGCCGCCGCCCGCACGCCCGGCGGCAGCTGCAAGCGCTGCAGCAGCGTTGCCACATCAGTGCCGGGCACCAGGCGCAGGTCCAGGCGGCTCAACTGCCCCAGATGGGAAAAGCGCTCTTGCGCGCCAGCCAGGTCCATCACCACCAGCGGGCCACCAGCGCTGGCGATTTGGCCGGCGACCCTGAAGGCGGTGTAGCTCGGGCCCGACTGCACCTGCAGGCTGTCCCCCGCCTGGGCCTGCAGCGCCTGCCGGGCTGCTTCGTTGAGGAAGACCACCTCGGGGTCCATGAAGACCAGGCGGTTTTCGCCGGTCGCGGGGCGGGGCATCAGCAAAGGCGCCAGCGGCGCAGCCAGCAAGGCGTCCAGGCCCAGCACCCGAACGCTGACCCGGGTGCCAGCGGCGCTGCGCGCGACGGTGTTGATCTCCAGCACCGGGCTGGCCAAGGCCACGGCCGGATCGGCGGTCACGCGGTCGAAGAGCGAGTCGGGCATGGCCTGGCCGCGCAGCGTCAGGTCGGGGTCGCCGTTGGTGGCGCGCACCGCGCTGGAAAATTCCGCCAGCGCTGAACTGTTGATCAGGTGCACCGAATACGACAGCGCCACGCCCAGGGCCACCGCCATCAAGGCCGCGCCATGGCGCCAGGGGTGGTGCCGCCACTCGCGCAGCGCCAGCATCAGCAGCAGTGACGGGTTCATGACCCAGCCGCTTCGATGCCCCGGGGCGTGAGGCGCAGCACGCGGTCGGCTGCTGCGGCGGCCGCCACCGAGTGGGTGACCAACAGGCAGGCCGAGCCCGCCTCGCGCACCTGCTCACGCAGCACCCGCAAGACCTTGTCGGCGGTGACGGGGTCGAGGTTGCCGGTGGGCTCATCGGCCAGGATCAAGCCGGGCGCGTGCACCACCGCGCGGGCAATCGCCACCCGTTGCAGCTGCCCGCCTGACAGCTGGGCGGGCAGACGATGGCCCAGATCGCCCAGGCCCACATCCATCAGCACTTTGGCCACGCGCTCAGGGTTCAAACGGTTTTGCAGGCGCAGTGGCAGGCTCACGTTTTCAGCGACGGTGAGGTGCGGCAAAACGTGAAAAGCCTGGAACACAAAGCCCAGCTGTTCACGGCGCAAACGCGCGCGCGCAGTGTCGTCCAGCCCCTTGAGGTCTTGACCCTGGATCAACACCTGCCCGCTGTCGGCTTCGTCCAGGCCCGCGATGCAGTTCAGCAGCGTCGACTTGCCGACCCCCGATTCGCCCAGCAAGGCGACAAATTCGCCACGGGCCAGACTCAGACTGACATCGTTGAAAACCGGCAGCTCGGCGTAACACTTCTTCAGGGACAACAGTTGCAGCATGTTGGGCCAGGATGATGCCCCATCACCTTCATTCAAGCGCCAAACCTGCGTGCTATCGTTTCTGGCACTTTTGCAATTCAGCGTTCATTAGGCGTCACTACCATGGCTTACACCATCGATTTGTCGGGCCGCGTGGCCTTTGTCACCGGCGCCTCCAGTGGCCTGGGCGCCCAATTCGCCAAGACCTTGGCGGCGGCCGGCGCAGGCGTGGTGCTGGCGGCGCGTCGTTTGGACCGTTTGAAGTCACTGCGGGCCGAGATCGAAAGCGATGGCGGCGTGGCCCATGTGGTGGCGCTGGACGTGACCAGCCCAGCCAGCATCCAGGCCGCGGTGGCCCACGCCGAGACCGAGATGGGTGGCATCGACATCCTGGTCAACAACTCGGGCGTCAGCAGCACCCAGAAGCTGACCGACGTGCACCCCGAAGATTACGACTACGTGATGGGCACCAACGCCCGCGGTGCTTTTTTCATGGCCCAAGAAGTGGCCAAACGCATGATCGCCCGCAGCAAGGGCGAGGCCCCGGGCACCTACACCGGCGGGCGCATCGTCAACGTGGCCTCGGTGGCGGGCTTGCGGGTGGTGCCGCAGCTGGGCGTGTACTGCATGAGCAAGGCCGCCGTGGTGCAGATGACCAAGGCCATGGCGCTGGAGTGGGGCCGGTTTGGCATCAATGTCAACGCGCTGTGCCCTGGCTACATCGACACCGAAATCAACCACCAGCATTGGCAGACCGACTCGGGCCGCAAGCTGGTGCAGATGCTGCCGCGCAAGCGCGTCGGCAAGCCGCAGGACCTGGACGCTTTGCTGGTGATGCTGTGTGCGAACGAAAGCCACTTTGTCAACGGTGCCGTGATCTCGGTCGACGACGGATACGGCGTTTGACGGCGGGCCGGATGCTGTTGGAATCAGCGGTGAGCGGCCATGCCCGCGGCGAGCCAGCCCTGAACCAGGCGCGCCCAGCATGAGGTTGTTGTCACCGTTGGAGGCCCGGGTGCTGGGCGTGCTGGTTGAAAAGCAGCACACGGTGCCCGACACCTACCCGATGTCGCTCAACGCCCTGGTGGGCGGCTGCAACCAGAAAACCGCCCGCAACCCGGTCATCGAAGCGCTGGACGCCGACGTGCTGACGGCGCTGGACGGTCTGAAGGGCCTGAGCCTGGTCTTTGAAGGCAGCAGCACGCGGGTCGTCAAGTTCGAGCACAACGCCGCGCGCGTGCTGCTGGTGCCCAGCCAGGCGGTGGCGCTGCTGGCGGTGCTGATGTTGCGCGGCCCCCAGACGGCGGCCGAGTTGCGCCTGAACTGCGAACGGCTGCACCGCTTTGCCGACATCTCATCGGTCGAAGGTTTTCTGAACGAGCTGGCTGAAAAGGCCACGCCCATGGTGCTGAAGTTGCCCCGCGCCGCGGGCGAGCGTGAAGCGCGCTGGGCCCACCTGTTGTGCGGCGAGGTGACGCTGCCAGCCGGGCGGGTGATGGCCAGCGACGATGCCGTCAGCTCGGGCGAGTTGGCCGCGCTGCGGGCCGAGCAAACCCGGCTGGCGGCTGAAGTGAGCGACCTGCGCCAGTTGGTGCAGCGCATGGCTCGTGAACTGGGCATCGACGCGGACGGACCGCCTGCGATTTGAGCGGCCTGCAGAGCAGCGGTCCAAAAACTCAGGGCAGCACGCTGTAGGGCCCGCCCGTGGCCAGCGCCTTTTGGTAGGCCGGGCGCTGGTGGATGCGCTGCAGCCAGTGGGTCAGTCGCGGGTATTTCGCGTCCAGCCCTGAGCGGGCCGCGGCCGCTTCGAGTGGAAAGCTCAGCTGGATGTCGGCCGCGCTGAACTGGGCGCCGGCAAACCAGGGCCGGTCTTGCAATTCGGCTTCCATGAAGGCCAGCATGCGGCTCAGGTTTGGCGTTATGAACGAGGTGGTGACCTTGTCCGCAATGCCGCGCACCACCGGCTTGATGAAAAAAGGCACCGGCGCTTGCCGCACCTTGTCAAAGACCAGTTTCATCAGCAGCGGCGGCATCAGGCTGCCTTCGGAAAAGTGCAGCCAGTAGGTGTAGCGGCGCTGCTCAACACTGCCCGGCTTGGGTCGCAGGCGGCCCTGGCCGTAGACGTCCACCAGGTACTCGACGATGGCGCCCGACTCGGCCACGGTGGCGTCGCCATCGGTGATCACCGGTGACTTGCCCAGGGGGTGAACCTGGGCCAATTCCGGCGGCGCCAACATCGTCTTGGGGTGCCTTGCGTAGCGCTGGACACGGTAGGCAACGCTCAGTTCCTCCAGTAACCAGAGCACGCGCTGCGAGCGGGAGTTTTCAAGGTGGTGGACGGTGATCATGCACGGCATTTTGCCGTTGCGGCCCACGCTCTTGGCGTCAGACCGGTCAGGGCATCACCAACGAGCGCCGCACCAAACCCCGAAAGTCCTGCGCTGGCGCGTTGCGGCGCAACGCTGCCCGGTTGGTGTTGAGACCGGCGGCGGTTGCGCAGGAGCTACCGGTGCCCAGCAGTCGCTGATCGTCTTCCAGCACCTGCAGCAGGTGCTGGCCGGTTTTGTTGCGGGTTGGCTTCAGGCGGCTGTCGTCCTGGATCAGTTGGCGAAACCGCACCACCGCGTCGAGCGCCGCCTGGCGGCCCCAGAACACCCGGCTTTCAAAGATGGCCTCGTGGTTGCCGGCCCGCAAGATGAAGGCAAAGCCGCCGTCATAGCCTTCGATGAGTTGGTAGTAGCCCGCCATGCCTGCATGCTGAGGGCCGCATCCCGAAGTGTCACCAGACGTAAGGTGGGCGACAGGGCCCTGCAAACAGGGGCGTTTATCCGCGCGGCCGGGCACCCAGGCATGCGCAGCCCTGGACGGTTATTCGAGCGCCACTAACTTGTGTTTCAGCGCCACCAGAACCGCTTCGGTGCGGTTGTTGGCGTGCATCTTGGCCAGGATGTTGGTGACGTGGAATTTGACCGTGGGCATCGCGATGCTGAGCGCCGTGGCGATTTCCTGGTTGGACAGGCCGCGGGCCATCAGCGCCAGCAATTCCCGCTCGCGCTGGGTGAGGTCGGCACCAGGCGTGACTTCTTTCTGACTGGCCACCAAGGCGTCTGTCACCTCGGGTGCCAACACCCGGTGGCCGCGGTGGGCCATCTGGATCACGTTGACCAGCTCTTGCGAAGACGCGTTTTTCAGCAGGTAGCCCGAGGCACCCGCGTCCATGGCCCGTCGCACCTCCGAGGGGTCAAGCAAGCTGGTCAGGATGACAAAGCGGGTGCGTGGCAAGAGCGGCTTCAAGGCCGTGATGCAGGCCACGCCGTCCATCTTGGGCATGACCAGGTCCATCAGCACCACGTCAGGCGCCAGTGCCGGGGCGCTGTGCACAGCGTCATGGCCGTCGGCGGCGTCTCCGACCCAGGCGAAAGACTGTTCAGCCTTCAGCATGGCCTGCAGGCCGTGGCGGATCATGGGGTGGTCGTCGACTACAAAGACGCGAATCGGTTCCATGGGCTTGTCAACTCCAGGCGATGTTCAGAAGCAGTTCGGTGCCCTCACCGGGGGCACTCTTGATCGACAGTTCGCCACCGGCGGCGGTGGCGCGCTGACGCATGTTGTCCAGCCCAAAGTGGCCGGGGTGCTGGGCCTGCAGGTCAAAGCCCGCGCCGTCGTCCACGATGTGCAAGCGCCCTTTTCCGGCGGGGCTGACCGTCCAGCCCACATGCGCGTGGCTGGCGCCGCTGTGGCGGCCCACGTTGGACAGCGCCTCTTGCGCAATGCGGTAGATCTCGATGCGTTGGGCCGTGGGGGGGCCTGCTTCGGCAGAGAACTCGGTGGTGACTTCAATGCCGCCCCGACCCGACAGTGCTTCCACAGCGTGTTGCAGCAACTCAGGCAATCTCACGCCTTCCAAGGCGTCGGGGCGCAACTCAAACAGCATCATGCGCATCTCGGCCAGCGCGCTGCGGTTTAGGCGTTCGAGCGTTTGCACCTGGCCCCGGGTGGCGTCGTCAAGGTGGTCGGCGCGTGCCAACGTGCCGGCCAGCAGGTTGGCGGCAAACAAGGTCTGTGACACGGCGTCGTGCAGGTCGCGGGCGATGCGGTTGCGCTCGGCGGTGACGGCGTTGTCGCGCTGCTGCGCCAACAGGTGCGCGTGGCGCATGGCCAGCGCGGTTTGGCTGGCCACGGCGGTCAGCAGCCGCTCGCGCTCGGGGTCGAAGAAGTCCGGCTCGCCGTGGTCAACGCGCAGCACGCCCAGCACCCGGTCGCGCACCTTCAGAGGCACCGCCATCCAGGCCCGCGTGCTGCGGTAAAGCGCAGACGTGCGCGAGTCGTCGGTGACCATCGCCCACAGCCAGTTCAGCAGACTTTGCCGGGGCCGGTTTTCGACGATGGGCTGGCCGGCGGTCTCGATTTGTTCGTAGCGCTGCAGGTTGGCTCTGGACAAGCGCAGGCCTGTCAGGGCGCTCATGTCGACACCGCTCAGTTCATTTTCTTGGCTGCGGTAGCCCATCAAGACCACGGGCTGGCTGGGCTCCAAGTCGTTGCGCGCCCAGATCGAGGCGCTGGAGTAGGCCATGGTCTGTTCCAGCGCGCCGAGGGCCTCGTTCACCAAACTGCCGATCTCGGTTTGGCGCGACAGCGTGACCGACAGGTCTTGCAAGGAGATCAGCTCCAGGGTGCGCGACTGCAGCTGAGCGCCCAACACCGCGTTGCGGGCCTCGAGCGCTTGGCGCCGCAGGCGGGCGAGTTCCACCACCCGACGCAGCGCCAGTGAGCTGCGGTGCAGGTCTTCACTGGCGGGCAGGTAGGGCAGGTTGGCGTCGTCCGCAGCACCTTCACTGGCCAGGCTTCGTGCCGACTCCGTAAGCAGGCGGTGGGCCTGGGCCGCGCGCCAAGCCGGCCAGATGGCTGCTGCCGCCGCCACCGCCGCAGCGCCCAACGGCCAGGCCAAGGCCTGCAGCGAAAACCCACCCCATAACCAGGCACCCAGCAGCGCCAGCGTTGTGGCCAGGGTCGCCAGCAGCGTGCATTGCGCGGGCAGCGTCAGCCGCTCGAAGCCATGACGAATGAGTTGCATGCAGGCAATCAGTCCGGCTTGGAAGGGTCTGGCGCGGCCTTTGCGGCCGCAGGTGCTGCTTCAAAAGAAGCGGCAACCTTGTCCAGCACACGCCCGGCCACATGCCGCCCGCCCACGCCAATCGCCACTGCCAAGCCGATGGCGATGCCACCCACCACCGCGCCGAAAGCGATGGTGACAATTTCAGCCGGCAAACCGGCCTGGTGCAGCGCCAGGGCCGCGGCAAAAAACAGGATCGCGGCCCTGGCGGCCCAGCCCAGCAGCTGCGCATTGCGCAGCGCGCGCTGCGCAATGGATTGCACCGCCATCGACGCCAGGATCAGGCCCACGATCAGGATCACCAGCGCCACGCTCAGGCGCACCAGCGACGCGCCCAAGGCGCTGAGCATCTGCGTCAGCACCGGCAGACCCAGGACTTCGCTGGCCTGGGTGATGGCCACCATGACCACCGCCACCATCACCGCCAGGCCACCCACCTCAGGCAGCGACCGACCCGCCAAGCGCAGTGGCGCCGCTCCCAGGCGCTGCGGCAGGCTGTCCAGGCCCACACTGGCCAGCAGCGCAGTGACGATGGACGACAGCGCGCGCCCGATCAGTGCGGCCACGCCAACCAGGATGAAGGCCGACAACAGCTTCGGGATCAGGCTGATGACGGTCTCGAGCAAGCGCGACAGCGGTTGGGTCACGGCGTCCAAGCCCAGCGGCTGCAAAGCCGCCACCAGGGTGGGCAGCAGCAGCAGCGCGTAAGCCGCGTTGCCAGCGATGCCGGCCAGCCCGTCTTTGCCCAAAGCCGTGCCCAGCCCCATCCGGTCGGCGATCTTTTCTGAACCCGCCGCCCGCAGCACGCCGCTGAGAATCTGGCGCACGATGTTGGCGATCAACAGGCCCACCGCCAACACCACCAACGCGCCAAAGAGGTTGGGTACAAAGCCCATCAGCCCTGACAACATGGCATTGACGGGCGTCAGCAAGCCCTGTAGTTCCAGCGTGCCCAGCAGCGCCGGCAGCGCCAGCAGCCAGACCAGGGCCGAAGCCACACCCGACAAGGTGAGCATCAGGCCCGGGCTGTGCAGGCGTTCGTCCACACCAAACCGGGTGCCCGCCTGCAGGGCCGCTGCGCGCACCAGGCGGGCGGCCAGCCAGGCCACCAGCACGATGGTCAAGGCTGCCAACACACGGGGCACAAAAGGGCCCATTGCGGCAGTCGTAGCGTCGAGCAGGCGTGTCAGTGTGTCCATGGCTTCAGCGGGAAGATGTTAGGAGGAGGGGGGTCTCAAAGGCCTAGACCAGTGGATGGGTTCCGACTGGCTTTCTGGGGATCGGGTTAACGCGGTCAAGTCTGGCCCTGCAACAGCTTGTGAACCAACTCGGTGGTGGTGGCGGCGTCGGTCTTGCGCATCAGCCGTGCCCGGTAGACGTCGACGGTGCGTGGGCTGATGCCCAGTTGTCGGCCCACCTGCTTGCTGGTTAGGCCTTGGATCAGCAGTGCGGCCACTTCGCGCTCGCGCGGTGTGAGATCCACCGACAGCACTCGCTTGGACGACAGATCCTCAAAGACCCAGATGCCCGCCGCGTGCGGCTGGGCAGGGTCAAGCGCACGGCCGCTCACGTGGCACCAGAAGAGCGCGCTGCCCGGTTCGCCGTTGTGCTGACCACTCAGGCGTTTCATCACACGCTCGTCGGCATAGCGCCCGCTGCTGTCGAGCTGTGCGGCGATGCGCTGGCCGGTGCGCTCAAATTCGTCTGCGGTGGGGTAGAGGACTTCGAAGGACTGGCCGATGATCTGCTCGCGCTGCGCGCCAAACATGGTCAGCAGTTCCTGGTTGCAATCGATCATCTGCCGTTGGCGCGACAGCACCAGGCCCACCGGGGCCAGCTCAAAGGCGCTGCGGTAGTCCAGGGCCACGCGGTTGGCGGCCGAGTTCACGGCTGCGTTCAAGGGCGGGTTCGCGGGTGTGCTCATCGACGGGCTCATGGTCGGGCTCAAGGGCAGGCTCAAGGCGGCTCTTACAGCAGCGCATAGGTGGTGGTGGCGTGCGCGGCCAGGTCGCCCTGGGCGTTGAGCACCTCCACCTCGCCAAAGACCAGGCTCTTGCCCAAGCGCAGGACCCGCGCCACCACTTGTGCGCTGGCGCTGTCGCCCGCCACTGGCCGCAGAAAGCTGGTTTGCAATTGCACAGTGCTCATGGGTCTGAAGGCGCCCAGTTGCGACATGATAGCCAGCACCATGGCGGTGTCGCAGGCCGCCATCATCGTCTGACCACACAGAACCCCGCCGCCATGCACGTGCTGCAAAGCCACGGGCAACTCCAGCGTCACCACCCCGGGTTCGGCGGCCAGGACGCGCAGGTTCAGTTGCTGGACCCACGGTGCAAAGACGGTGGCCAAGGCGTCATCGAGCAGCTTGCGGTCGACCGCGATGCCTGCACAGACTGGGCTTGAGGGCGCGGAAGTGGACGAAGGTTTTTTCATGGTCAGGATGCAGTGGTGGCGCGTAGGCGATCTTACGTAATGCCTACGTAGTGCCTTACGTAGTACGCTGCGGAGCTGCGGCAATACCTTGCTGCTTTTGTCCGGAATTTCGCCCGCACCGAAGGAACCCCCCGACCATGAACAAAATTTTCCCCAGTGCCGCCGCTGCGCTGGCCGGCGTGGCCCAAGACGGCCAACTGCTGGCTGTGGGCGGCTTTGGTTTGTGCGGCATTCCTGAAGCGCTGATCGACGCGCTGCGCGACAGTGGCGTGAAGAACCTCACCGTGATCAGCAACAACGCGGGCGTGGACGGGTTTGGCTTGGGCAAACTGCTCGAGACACGCCAGATCAAACGCATGATCAGCAGCTACGTGGGCGAGAACAAGGAGTTCGAGCGCCAGTACCTGGCCGGTGAACTGGAGCTGGAGTTCACACCCCAGGGCACCCTGGCCGAAAAGTTGCGTGCCGGCGGTGCGGGCATTCCGGCCTTTTTCACCCGCACGGGCGTCGGCACCATCGTTGCCGAAGGCAAGGAACTGCGCGAGTTTGACGGCCAGACCTACGTGATGGAGCGAGCCCTGGTGCCCGACGTATCGTTGGTCAAGGCCTGGAAGGCCGACACCTCGGGCAACCTGGTGTTTCGCCTGACGGCCCGCAACTTCAACCCGGCGGTGGCCATGGCCGGCAAGCTGACCATCGTTGAAGTGGAAGAAATCGTGCCGCTGGGCGCCTTGGCACCCGACGCCATTCACCTGCCGGGCATCTACATCGACCGCATCGTGCTCAATGCCACGCCCGAAAAGCGCATTGAGAAGCGCACCATCACCGAGAAAGCAGGGGTCTGACCATGGCTTGGACACACGACCAAATGGCTGCCCGCGCGGCCCAGGAACTGCACGACGGCTACTACGTCAACCTGGGCATCGGCCTGCCCACGCTGGTGGCCAACTTTGTGCGCGCCGACATCGAGGTCTGGCTGCAGAGCGAAAACGGCATGCTCGGCATCGGCCCCTTCCCGACTGAAGATGAGGTGGACGCCGACCTCATCAACGCCGGCAAGCAGACGGTGACCACCATCGCCGGCAGCAGCATCTTCGGCAGCCACGACAGCTTTGCAATGATCCGCGGCGGCAAGATCGATCTGTCGATCCTGGGCGCCATGCAGGTCAGTGCCAAAGGCGATCTGGCCAACTGGATGATCCCCGGCAAGATGGTCAAGGGCATGGGCGGTGCGATGGATCTGGTGGCCGGCGTCAAGAGCGTGGTGGTGCTGATGGAGCATGTGGCGCGCAAGAAGGACGGTGGCTTCGACTTGAAGATCTTGCCGCACTGCAACC